>DGHZ01000020.1 GCA_002392945.1 Caryophanales bacterium UBA3835
GTGAGAATAGCCACCTACACCAGATAATGTTGTAGTCGAATGTGGGAAATTCGCTATCAAAACTGAGGAAATATCTTTAATTGACGTAATAATTTGAATCTGCACTTTCTTGTTTCTGATGTTCACAAAATCGACCACGAGCATTACAGAGAATAAATACAAGAAAGAGAAGAGTAAATTCACAAATGCAATATCAACATTTGCATCTCTAGTTGGGGTGTTATAAATATTATGAGGTATTGTTAATCCAAAATACGTTAATAAAATAACCGAATTAAGCGCAGTAGCATATTTACCTACACTCGTTGATTTTCTAAGAGCAAAATAATAGGAAATAACATCAATGCCGCCACAAGAGATTTCGTTACGGAAAGCGATACTACTAGCAAGCCCAATACTAATGGCCGCGAATAGGACGCGGGCACTATGATAACTAGTTACTTCGTTATCTAAAGCATATGAAACCTTATTCATAAACTCGACATTTGAAAATGCCCAAATAAATAATGAAGATAGTCCAACATTTAGCAATGTTAAAATTGAAAACTTTTTACCAATTTTGAAAAAAGCAAAAATTATAATAGGGACATTCAATGCAAAATAGAAAATGGATTGCATTGTAGAAATGCTGACGTTAGCACCACATAAAGAAAAAATCATCCAGATAACCTGAGATATTCCACCAACTCCACCAGTAGTAATTGAAGATCCATATATAGTGGCATGATTTTCAACTAGAGGAGAAGGAGCAACAAAACAATAAAACCCGAACGCATATAATATCGCAGTTAATGCGGCTATAAGCGCGCCCTTAGAAAAATTCAGGCCTTCACGTAAGCCAATATGATCATACATGTAGTTGTTAAACTTACGCTTAAATTTACTAAACTTTTTCATAATCTAACATGTATTTTATACATTCACATTTTAAATATCAACTAGAAACAAAAACATAAAGTGTTATATTTTTTAATTTCTTATGAAATTAACTTAACTATAAAAAAGTATATTATTTTATTGAAAATAAATGGTTAAAGTGATATCATTTATTCGCTATATGTAAATATAGGAGGCTAATTATCATGAAAATCTTAAGAGCTATCGGACATTTCTTTGCAAAAATAGGACGCTGGATTGCTAACACAGCATGGGTCCAACCTTTATTAATCGTTGGTGGTATTTTCGCTATCATTTTCTCAATTCCTTACATTAAAAGAGGTTTTGAAAATTTATTCAAAAACGATACAGATACAGATTACCAATGGTACGAAGGTAGAGCCCTCTCCTTAGAAGAAAATGGCCAAGCTGATAGATTATTAGGATACTTAGAATCCTACGATTCAAAAAATGCTAGTAAGATTAAAGATGAATTTGGTTCAAAATTCTTCCTTTCATTCTCTAAACAAAGTTGTTCAAACTGTAAGGATGCAGTTGAAGGTTATGTCAATGCCTCTGATAACGGCTATGTTAAAGATTTTAAATTCTACACCATCCTTGTTGATAAAATGGACAGTGATGGAAAAGAATATTTAGCTAAACCAATTTATGCTAAACATACAGGTTTATTTGAACAATTAGTAGAATATTTTGGTGAATGCGACAGCAATGATTATCCACTATATAGAAATCTCGAATTAAAGAATAAATCTTCAATCGTCACTAGTATGAAAACTAAATCATCTAAATTAGATGTTGCTTCTACATCGGATGAAGGATTAGATACTCCATTAACATTCTTAGTCGATTTAGAAAAAGCTGAAAAAGGCTATTATCACACCAATGGTATTACCCAATTATTCTATAATTACATCGACTTCGATTTCTCTGATAGCCCAAATTCCGCTACCAAAGGAATGGTTGTTAGAGATATCTGGAATTATCAAGGAATTTTCAATCCTGATCCAGATGCCCAAATCTAATTGATTTAAGTATAATAAAAGACCCTTAGGGTCTTTTTTTGTTGCTATTTAACTAATCTTTTAAGCACGCTATCAGGAACTAATTTAGAAACATCAATTCCTTGTTTAGCCATGGTAATGATGGAACTACTAGAAATAAATGTTTTGTCTCCTCTAGCCATCAAGAACACTGTATCTATTTTTGGGTCGATATATTCGTTAGCGCTGGCGAGTTGAAATTCATATTCAAAATCACTTACCGCTCTTAAACCTCTAATTAAGTGAGTAGCCTTATGCTTTTTAGCAAACTCTACAGTTAAGCCACTATCACTAGTAACTTCAATTTTCTCGTTTCCTATAACGGCTTCTTTAATCATCTCCACTCTTTCTAAAGTAGAAAAATTAGAGGATTTATTTGGGTTATTAGCGACTAAAACAATAACCTTATCAAATAAAGAGCAAGCTCTATTTAAAATATCTAAATGTCCATTAGTGATTGGATCAAAACTTCCAGGATAAACAGCAATTTTCATCATTATTCCTCTTTAAAAGTATATAAACGAATATCACCATAATGATACTCTTTTATTTTTTTATTCCAACTAGGATCAATATTTAAGACTCGATTAATCTCTACCGCTATTAATCCATTTTTATTAATTAATTTATTAGAAAATATATAATTAAGCGCTTCTTCATATTTTCCTTTTTCATAAGGTGGGTCTAAATAGATAACGTCAAACTTATATCCTTTTTCTTTAAATAATTCCAAGGCTTTTAAGTCTTCTAGATTATAAATTTCGGAGTTAGATTCTAACTTTAAAGAAGAGATATTTTCTTTAACGTATTTCAAAGCCTCTTTAGAGATATCCACAAAAATAGATTTATTTGCTCCTCTAGAAATCGCTTCTATTCCCATTGAGCCACTACCCGCATATAAATCTAAAAAAATTTTATTTTCAATATTACCAACAATAGAAAAGAAGGCTTCTCTAATTCTATCTTTAGTAGGTCTAATATCAGGATTAGATTCAGGATAAACTAATTTACGATGTCGGTATATTCCGCCAATCACCCTCATCCCCATTAGCAAGCTCTCCTTTTAAAATCAGAAAATAAAATATCATCAACTTCCATATATAAATCTCTGACTTCATTATATATAGATAAATAAGCTTTCACTAAAGGATGATTAGATAAATTTTCTTTAGCCTCTTTAAGCTTTTTTAAACTAGCTTTAACTTCTTTACTATGCTCAGGATAAATTTCTTTAATCTTTGTATATAACTCTAAAGCCTCATCCTTTTTTTGACTTAATAAATAAACTTCATAAGAATTATTTAATTCTTCTTCTAATTTATTTAATTCTTTGACTTTATGGTTATTTATTAAAGCGTTATTTAGTCGACTAGAGAGATCAAATATTCTTTCATTCATGTTAAAAATATTATACCTATTTGCTTTGCAAAAAGATATAAGATAAGATATTTAAGATATGAAGATAAAAATAGTCAAAGATTCTAATCCCATCATGAGAAAAAAATCTCTCCCAGTAGAGATGCCTTTATCTTTTGAAGATAAAAATACATTAGATATAATGCTTGATTATCTAAAGAAATCTCAAGATGAAGAATACGCTAAAAAGCATAACTATCGACCAGGGGTAGGAATGGCCGCTATTCAAATTGGTTTATTAAAAAGAATGTTTGTCATTTATTATGAAACACAAAATGGACCAGTTGAGTATCAACTAGTTAATCCAGTGATGTTAGAAACATCAGTTAAACAATGTGCTTTAGAAGCAGGAGAAGGCTGTTTAAGTGTAGATAATGAGCATAACGGATTAGTCCACCGCTACTATAAAATTAAAATGAAAGCATATGAAGCAATTAGAGGAGAAGAGATAGTTATCACCGCTTTTGGATATGATGCTATTGTTCTACAACATGAATATGACCATCTAAATGGTGTCTTCTTCTATGACCACATTAATAAACAAGCTCCGGATCAAGCTCTTCCAGGAGAACAATTAATATAATTTAAAAAATAAAATAGTTTATTTTATAAATAGTGTGCTACAATAAAAGCACCTATTTTTACATAAGCAATGTATTGGAGGTTCAATGGATAAGAATATTTCTCTTCCGGTTTCTATTTATGCTTTAGGTGGGCTAGGAGAAGTCGGCAAAAACATGTATTGCTTCGAAAACGAGGAGCAAATCGTCATTATAGACTGTGGCGTTAAATTCCCTGGAGTAGAATTTCCGGGAATTGACTATATCGTTCCAGATTTCACACACCTTAAAAACAATAAAAATAAAATCAAAGCGTTAATTATCACGCACGGCCATGAAGACCATATTGGTGGCATTCCTTTTCTTATCCAAAATGTTAATATCCCAGTAATTTACGCTCCTAAACTTGCGTGTGCATTAATTAAAAGCAGATTAGAAGAATATCGTATGTCTGATCGTGTCAAAATTGTGGAATATAATAGCGACACTAAAATAAAAATCGGCGACTTCAATATTTCCTTCTTTAGAGTGACTCACTCAATACCTGACTCCTTTGGAGTCGTTATTGATACTAGAGAAGGTAGAATTGTCTCTACTGGCGACTTTAAAGTTGACTTAACTCCAATTGGACCAGATATCGAATTACAAAAAATTGCCGAACTCGGTAGAGAAGGTGTTGATTTACTATTAAGTGACTCCACTAACGCCGAACAAGAAGGCTATACCCCAAGCGAGAAAAACGTTAACGATTCCATTAATGAAATATTTAATAACGCAATGGGTAGAATTATCGTTTCCACATTCTCAAGTAACATCTCTAGAATTCAACAAATCTGTGAATCTGCAGTAAAACATAAACGTTACATTACAATTGTTGGTAAAAGCATGGAGAAGGCTGTCGATATCTCTCGTAGCTTTGGTTATATCCATATTCCAGATAGTAGCATCATCCCAGCTAGCGAAATTAAAAAATACAAAGCCGGAGAATTATTAATTCTTTGTACTGGTAGCCAAGGAGAACCAAACGCTGCTTTAAGTAGAATTGCTGGTGGAGAGCATAAAGATATCCACATAATGCCAGGAGATACCGTAGTATTTTCTAGTAGCGCTATTCCAGGAAATGGCATTATGATTGCCCACATTGTTAATTTATTAACAAGATGTGGGGCAGAATGTATCACTAACTCCATCTTAGCGGATATCCACTCCTCAGGTCACCCATCAAAGCAAGAACTAAGATTAATCTTAAAATTATTTAATCCAAAATACTTTATGCCTATGCACGGAGAATACCGTATGTTACGACTCCACGCCGAACTTGCTAACACTTTAGGCATCCCACAAGAAAACTGTTTCGTTTTAGATAACGGAGACACTTTAGTGCTTGCCAAACACAAAGTTAAATTAGGCTATCAAGTTGAACACGGTGTTTCTTATATTGATGGAAAAGATATTAATGGACTTGCTGAAGCAGTCATGGAAGATAGAAGGATTCTTCATGAAGACGGAATGCTAATTATCGCATTAGCAATAGATAGCAGAAATAATACTCTATTAGAAAATCCAATTGTTTATAATAGAGGCGTTGTTCAAAAGCATAATGAAAAAGCAATATTAGAATGTCAATCTTTAGTGGCCTCTGCTGTTAGAGAAAAATTAGGGAGTAAAACTAATTTCTCTGAATTAAAGATGATTGTTAAAGATGTCGCTAGCAAATTTGTGTATACAAGAACTAAACGTTATCCAATGATTATCCCAATCATCATGTCAAAAAACTAATGCGATACGTTTTAGCCTCAAAATCACCAAGAAGACAAGAATTGATGAAAATTATTTCATCTGATTTTCTAGTTGCTAGTGAAGATATCGATGAAAAATCATCATATAAACTCGCTCCAATATTAGCGGTTGAAGATATCGCTAAAAGAAAAGGAGAGGCAGTTGATAAATTCTATCCTAACGATTTAATTATTTCTGCCGACACAATTGTGGTTTTGAATAATCAAATTATTGGTAAGCCAAGCAATAAAATCGAGGCAAAAAGAATATTAAAAGAATTATCCAATAAATCTCACTTCGTACATACAGGGTTCAGAATTAAATATTTAAATAAAGAAATAGTATCTCACGTAACTAGTGAAGTTATATTTAATGAATTAAGTGACGAACTAATTGATAAATATATCGCTAGCGGATCTCCGCTTGATAAAGCTGGAGCCTATGGGGTTCAAGATAACAAGAAATTCCCGATCATTAAAAAAGTTATCGGCAGTGCCGATAACGTAATCGGATTCCCTGTTAAAGAAATATTAGAAGCAATTAAAGAAATAAAGAAGTAATTTTACTTCTTTTTTTTATGATTTTTAATTAGTAAAACAGTAATTGTTGCCACAATCAAAATAGCAATCCCTAAAGCAATCCAGAAAGCTCCAGATTTTAAAAATGCATTCACGTCGTCTTTAAAAGTTGATTGTATAAACATTATTTGTCACCTACAAATTTTGATTTTAATAATTTAGTGTATGAATAATCTTTATTTCTAAGTAGGATTACCACTTTATCTGATAATCTAAGAGAAATAGAGGACGTTAAGTTAACATTTTTATTTAAGTGATCATAACCAAGTAAGATGTTATCAGTTTTCGTTTTTAAAACAATTTCACTATTTTTGTCAACAATTAAAGAAGAATGTAATGAGTGATAGAGAGTGTTGTTGATTGGAGCAATTTCTGATAATTCCATCGAAGGTATTTGAGGATAAATAACTGCCCCACCTAAAGATTTATTATAAGCAGTACTTCCTAAGGAAGTAGACACTACTAATCCATTACCTCTGAATGTTTCTAATAATTCACCATTAATATAAACGTCGCTAATTAAAGTATGAAATGGGGACTCAATTCTAATCTCATTAATTGCATAAATCTCTTCGTTATCAACTTTAGCAGATAACAAATGATGAGATTCACTTTTACAAACGCCACGTTTTAAATCGCTTAATAAAACTTCGAGTTCACTTTCATCATATGAATAAAAGAACCCTAAATGTCCCTTACATAAACCCACAAACTTTACTTTAGAAAGCTCGTTATAGTATTGATGTACCGCCCTTAAAAAAGTACCATCTCCACCGATAAATAAAACAACATCAGGTTTAGTGTCATCTAGTTCAAAACCGTACGATAAAATTTTCTCCTTAATGTTAGAGATAGTCTCATCAGCAATCTTTTCACTTTTATAACATAAAGCAATTTTCATAATTTGATTTTTACTTGTGCTAATCATTGTAGCATAATTAAACCATGAACGTTAATGACAATATCAATATGGAATATGAAGCTCGTGTCATGATTAATGAAGAGCAATATTTAAATATTCGTAAGCATTATCTAGATTCCAATTATCCAAAAGAAGAAATTGTTAACGAAAATTTTTACTTTGATACAGAAGACTTAAAATTAACGACTTCTCATAAAGTGTTAAGAATGAGGAAGATCAATAATTCTCAATACGAATTAACGCTTAAAATTAAGGGCGAAAATGGAGATATTGAAATCAATCATAAATTAACCAACAAAGAAAAAGATGATTTACTAGAAAATTCTATAATTTCTTATCTACCAATTTTAAATAAATTAGAAGAATCTGGTATTGATCCTAGCGTAATTAAATATATCACAAATTTAAAAACCGAACGCTTAGAAGTTAGACTCGAATCATGTCTATTAGTCATTGATAAAAACTATTATAGAAACAAAATTGATTTTAATTTAGAAGTCGAATCTAGCAGTAAAATGCTAGCAAAATCACAGTTAGAAGAAATAATTAAGCCATTTGGTTTGAGCATAAAAAAAGATTATATAAACAAGGCTAAACGCGCGATATATAATCTTTAAGCTCTTTTTGTTTCGCAGTTATTATAAGTAGGACATTCGCTTTTCTTGCAAGACCACTCCGCCACTCTTTTTTCGTGAGGGATGAACACTCTAATCTCTTCAGGGTTATAACCTACTTGTATTTTTCTATCATCAACCATAATCGGTCTTTTTAATACCGATGGATTTTCTCTTATAAAAGCTATAAGTTCTTTGATTGTCATACTCTCGACATCAACATTTTTCTCTTTAATAATCTTGCTTCTAGTAGAAATGATATCTTCTGTCCCGTTTTCACTTTTAGTGAGCATATCTTTTAATTCATCGTCATTAAGAGTCGCGACAAAAATATTTTTTTCCTGGTAAGGGATTTCTTCTTTTTTAAAGAAATCTTTAGCTTTACGACATGAACTGCAACTTGGAGAGGTATAAATTTTAATCATAAGTTTTTCTGAGATATATAATACTACACTCTTTCCTTATTTTAATATGGAAAAATTCACTTATTTGGCTTAGACTATTTGCTAAAGAAGGAAAAGTTTATGGCAGAAAGAATCTTAACTGGTATTAAACCAACTGGGCAATTAACATTAGGAAATTATATAGGCGTACTCAAACATTTACCTAAAGAGGTAGATAGAGGCGAATGCTTTTATTTCATTGCTGATTTACATGCCTTAACTTTACCAATTGACCCAGATGTATTAAGACAAAATTCTATTGACCTTGCTTGCTTTTATATGGCAGCAGGCTTAGATACTTCTAAAGTTACTTTATTCCTTCAAAGCTCCGTTTCCGCTCACGCTGAAATGAACGCTATCATGCAAAACTATTTATATATGGGTGAATTAAGTCGTATGACTCAATTCAAAGATAAATCTTCCAAGATGAAAGAATCCGCTATCGGATTAGGTTTATTCGCGTATCCTGTATTAATGGCTAGTGACATCATTTTATATGATGCTTCTATTGTTCCAGTAGGAGAAGACCAAAAACAACACGTTGAATTAACTAGAGACTTGGTTAATAGATTTAATAATAGATACGGCGATATTCTTACTATGCCTAAACCAGAAATGCGTAAGGTTGGCGCTAGAATCATGTCACTAAGCGATCCTAGTAAAAAGATGTCTAAAAGTGATCCAAAAGGGGACATATTCTTAAAGGATGATTTAGCGGTAGTTCGTAAAAAGATTATGTCAGCGGTTACTGATTCTGGAAGCGAAGTCAAATATGACGTTGAAAATAAACCAGGTATCTCTAACTTATTAACAATCTACGCTTCACTTAAAGATATCAGCATTGAAGAAGCTGAAAAAGAATTTGTCGGCTATCGATATGGAGATTTTAAAAAAGCAGTTGCCGATGTCGTCGTTAATGAATTAGAAGCTTTTCAAAAGAAATATAGAGAAATTTTAGAATCTAAAGCCTATGAAAAAGTTTTAATTGAAGGGGCTAAAAAAGCAAATGAAGTTGCTAATAAAACCCTTAATCGAGTTAAGAAAGCGGTAGGGCTATTAAGTTTATAAGAAAAAAGGACTTTTGTCCTTTTTTATTTATGTTTTTTATATCTAGTTTCACTTTGAGGTCTTCTGCCAAATAGCACCGGAAGAACATCGCCAACTTCAAGTTTTCCTTGGATAATGTTATAAGCTGCATCAATAATTGGTAATTCTACCTTATATTTCATTTGTAGTTGTTTAGCAGCAATAAGAGCGTTAACTCCTTCAACCACCATTCCAATTTCTTTCAGTGTATCTTCTAAGGAATAACCTTTTCCAAGTAAAACACCAGCGTTATGGTTACGGGAATGGGTACTAGTTGCAGTAACAACTATATCTCCAATACCAGCTAAGCCATAAAATGTTTTTGTTTTACAATGCATCTTTTTACCTAGTCTAGTGATTTCCGCTAAACCTCGAGTAATAATCGCGGCTTTCGCGTTATCTCCATAACCTAAGCCTTCTGACATACCAGCCGCTAAAGCAACAATATTTTTAAGTGCGCCACAGAGTTCCACGCCTCTAATGTCTTTATTGGTGTAAACACGAAGAATATCGTTAGAGAATTCTTTTTGCACGATTCGACGTGCTTCTTTATTTTTAGAAGCAGAGACAATACAAGTTGGCTGACATATCGCCACTTCTTCAGCGTGAGTTGGTCCGCTTAAGGCCACTATTTTATAACCTTTTCCAAGAACATCTTCCATGATTTCACTCATAAAATAGTGAGTATCTGGTTCAATACCTTTAGCGACACACACTAAAATTTGTTTTTTATTAATATATGGTTTAGCTTTTGTAACACTAGCCCTAATATATGGAGATGGGGAAGCAAAGATAATAATGTCTTTATTAATACATGCTTTATCGACATCGTTAGTGAATTCAATTTTATCAGTTAATTGACAATCTAAATGTGGATGCCTATGAGTTTTAACTAAAGACTCAGTTTCTTCTTTAAAAGAAGAATATAAAGTGACTTCATGCTCATGAAGAGCGAACATATTGGCTAAAGCGGTACCCCAAGTACCAGAACCTAATATTCCGATTTTAGACATATTAAATACCTAATAGAGCCTTAAATTTCTCGTAAAGTAATTTTGGTTTAGCTTCTGCTTCTTTTAATGAATTAGCTTTAACACCAATATAGAATTTAACTTTAGCTTCTGTACCAGATGGACGGACCGCGATGGTCGTGCCATCTTCAAAATATAATTTAATGACGTTACTCTTTGGTAAATCAATTTTCTTACAGATATCTTTTGCTTTACTTAATGATAATTGATAATCGTCAACTTTAATGACTTTGTTACCGTCTAATTCGATAAACGGATTAGTTCTTAATTTTGTCATTAAGTCTTTCATTTGTTGGTCGCCTGCAGAACCGGCAAAAGCAATAGAGTAAACCTGGTCTTCATGATAGCCAAAGCGCTTGCCAAGATCTTCCCACACCATATCTAAAGTCTTACCTTGCAAATGATAATATAAGGCCATTTCACTATACATTGTAATAGCCTGTAAACCGTCTTTATCTCTAGCAAATGGAGCGATTAAACAGCCATAGCTTTCTTCATAACCAAATTCAAAGAAATGTCCACCGCCATGTTTTTCATAATAATCGATACGATTACCAATAAATTTAAATCCAGTTAAGAATTGTTCGGTTTTTACTCCATAATATGAAGCTACCTCTTCTCCTAAAGAAGAAGTAACCACTGTGTTATACATCACTCCGTCTTTATGTAATAAACCTCTTTCTTGTCTTACATGGAAAATATAATCCATTAACATTGCGGCACTTTGATTACCAGTTAATGTTTTATATTCACCTTTACTCGATAAATAGGCTAAGCCACATCTATCTCCGTCAGGATCAGTCATCACTACAAGTTGAGCCCCAATTTCTTTTGCAAGTTTAATTGGCTCAATATAGCTTCTTGGGTCTTCTGGATTTGGAGATAATGTTCCTGAGAAATCTGGATCAGGATCACATTGAGATAAGACTGGATATACTTCATATCCTAAATCTTTATAGACTCTCATCGCATTAACATAAGAGGTACCGTGATTTGGAGTAAAGACAATTTTAAATCCTTTTTTATTTAAATCATTGTTTAAAACAATGGACTCTACGAGCCTCACATATTCATCATCAACTTCTTTAGAAAGAGTGATCACTTCAGCAGGTTTAGCTACTGGGGTATATTCCACTTCAAGTTCATTAGGTAGTTCACCAATAATATCTACAAGTCTAGCGATTTTATCAGGGACTAATTGACAACCTGTTTCATCATAAACTTTATAGCCATTATGTTCTTTAGGGTTATGAGAAGCAGTAATCATCACTCCTCCAATAGCCTTCATATATCTAACAGCGAAAGATAATTCTGGAGTAGGTCTAAGAGAATCAAAGATATATGCTTTTATACCAAATTCAGAAAGTATTTTAGCGGTTAATAAAGTGAATTCTCTAGACATATGTCTGTTATCATGAGAAATCACTACACCTGAAGTTTTAGCGTCAGGATATTTTTCTAATAAATATTTAGCAAATCCCACTGTCGCTTTTTTCACAGTAAATTCATTTAATCTATTAGTGCCAGGTCCTAATATACCTCTCATACCAGCCGTGCCAAATTCCACATCTTTAAAGAAAGCATCATCAATTTCTACTTGAGACATCGCCTTTAAGACTTCTTTATCTTTTGCACTTACTTTTGGTGATTCTAACCAACGCTTATAATTTTCACTAGTAGCCATATTATTCTCCTTTGATATTATTTATTAAATTTAAGAATTCATCATTTAATGAAATCTTAAAAGATCTTCCTGATAAATATTTTAACGGATTATCTAATTTATGGAAATCTAATTGATACGCTTCTAGAAATTGATTTTTAAATCCATACTTAGATTCAATCTCTTTATTAAGCTCATAATCACCATATTTTGAGTCTCCAATTACCGGGTGATTGATATAAGCCATATGAACTCTAATTTGATGCGTTCTTCCTGTTAATAACTCGACTTCTAAAAGAGTATAACCTTTAAAGGTTTCCACTACTTTATATCTCGTAATAGAAGGTTTACCTTCTTTAGATACAGAAACACGCTGCGATTTGCTATTTTTTAATAACGGAGCGTTAATCTCTCCGTCTACATCTATTTCTCCTTTTACAAGGGCTAAATAACGTTTAGAAATGATGCTTTTATCATTAAGAGCTTCGGATAGATATCTTAAAGTAGCAATATTTTTACCAAAGACCACTATCCCAGCGGTGTTTCTATCTAATCGATGTGCTGGAGAGGGTTTATATCCTAGATTCTTATTTGGATTATACTCACCCTTATTTGTCAAATAAGAAATCACCATCTCGTCTAAAGCGATAGAGTCTTCGAAATTCTTTTGCACTAATACACCACGAGGTTTATTAATGAGCAAAATATTCTCATCTTCATAAATGATCCAGCTAGAAATATCTTCAACTTGTTTCGATTCAACTTGTCTTTTAAATTCTTCTAGTTGAGAGTCAGTAATATAAATAGAAATTTCTTCTCCACTAGAAATAAAATATTTCTTGTCTTGCCAGTGCCCATTTACTTTTACATCTTTTTTTCTAAATAATTTATAGATAAAAGATAAAGGTGCTTCACTTAATACCTTTTTAACAAATTTTTCAAGGGTTTGTCCCTCTTCTTCTTTTTTTATAATAAAAGAAATCATAACTTCTTTTTCTATTTTACTTTGATATTTACTGTAAATAAAGTTTTACAGTTAAGAATTACTTAGATATAATACTATTCGCAG
Source organism: Caryophanales bacterium UBA3835 (assembly GCA_002392945.1). Lineage (GTDB taxonomy): Bacteria > Bacillota_I > Bacilli_A > RFN20 > CAG-826 > UBA2450. The sequence goes on from DGHZ01000020.1 coordinate 13,099, forward strand.
CCAAAACACGGAGGAATACCCAAGAGGCTGAAGGGGCGGGCTTGGAAAGCTCGTAGTCTGTAACAGGAGCGAGGGTTCAAATCCCTCTTCCTCCGCCAAAAAGATTTAAAAAACACGTAGACTATTACGTGTTTTTATTTGTTAACAAATAATGGCTATTAGCTAAGATATGAGATAAAGATAATTTCGTTATTAATAACGACAGTATTATCATTTTTAAAAGTCATAGTTAAATCATATTCATGATAGATGTAATATCCATATTCATTAAATAATTCAACTCCCATGGCGTTATTATTCACTTCACTTTCAGGAATAGTAGCAGAAGTTCCACTAGCCTTATAGCGATATCTATATCCATCTCCAGTTGTATAGAAATGAAGATTTCTAGTTTGGAATAGTGATTCATCATAAATGTCGTGGTTTTGAGTTAAGTCTTTTGCCTTGTTATCTAAATAAACACAATAAGCATTAATCACTGGATCTTCACTAATTGACCACTGTTTAGTTTCGCTATCATATGTTGCGAGTAATTCTTCATGATCGTTAACAACATCAGCTTTCTCATCAACATAATGAGTTTCTATAGTTTTATAAATATCTAAAACAGCTTTTGGATACGCTTTTTCTTCTGCTTTATTAGCTTCAGTGATAAAAGTGTTATAATCCGCTAGTTCAGTAACACTAGAAGTAGTCCAAGTAAATGGAACCTTTTGAACATTTTCTCCATAAATTGTTTTAAAGTCATTGTTCATAGAGATGATGTTATATTTATTAGCTTTCCATTTTGTAATTCTTTTAGCGGTTTCCTCTGGGTCAATATGGTCTTGAGTGTCATTATCTGCAACTAACATAAAGACTTCAGTTTTATATTTTTCATTACTTTTGCAGTAATTATGCATCGCTTCATCCCCACTACTATTTCCAAAAGATAAAACAGGAACTTTACCAATTTCTTGAGAAATTTGCTTCACTTTATTGGTCTTTAAATTTTTAATAATTAATTCATCAGTACGAATAAGATATTCATCTGATTTCATTGTGTAATCAACACCATCTTGATAACCTTGTCCGCTTGATTTAGTAACAACATCCATACCAATAATTTTATTAGATGGAATACCAATTGATTCAGTTATAGAACGACAGATATATCTATCAGAGCCAGAAA
>DGHZ01000005.1 GCA_002392945.1 Caryophanales bacterium UBA3835
TGATTCTACCTTTTTTAGCAACAAAACTAAGATCATCCATCCAGCCAGTTTGATGGAATCTATTTTTATTCTCTTCTATCCAATCAAAAGATTCTTTAGCGGACTTACCTTCTTTTCTTAATTCAGCAAGATAAATACACATAAGTCCACATACTGGACCAAATCTTCTAGAATCACAAATATAAATTTCCGCGTCTGGAATTTCTTTTAGCACTAATTCTTTAGCAGAAAGCATAAATGAATATGTACCGCTTAACGCACTAGATAAACAAACAGCAATCATCGCTTCTTTTGCTTCAGCGTGCTTTTTAAACACTAATCGATATTCTTCTACGCTAGCAGGCGAACTTTGAAATCCAGCAGGATTCTTTTTAAGTTCTTTATAAAAATCTTCTCTATTAAATTCATCCCAGCTACAATCGCCGACATGTTCTTTCCCGTCTGGAGTGGTAAAATGACCAGGGATTAATTCAATGTCATATTCTTTTCTAAATCCTTTAGATATGTCACAAGTGACATCTGCTAAGATAACAAATTTTTTATTCATATTTTTTCCTTCTTTATCTGATAAAAACAATAAAATTATGCTCTATTTCGACGATTAGAGCAAAGAATTTCTAATTCTTTTTCTTTCTTTTCTAACTCTAACGCCACTTCTTTTACAGTATTAGTGTTTAATCCTTTATCTCCTAGATGCTCTTTAACAAAAAATTCCTCACCGACATAAAGCCTAAGTCTAGAATACCAATGTTTTCTTTTTTCCAGATATACAGGTCTAATAGGTACGTTAGCCTTATACGCCATCATCACCACTCCACCTTTAAATGGATTTAACTCATCTTGTTCGACATTAATATGTCCCTCAGGAAACATCGATACCATATTTCCTTTTTCTAAGTTAGAGGTAATTTCTTTAAAAGAAGACATTGAGAATTTTTCTCTATTAATTTCTATGCATAAGAAGCATGTCTTAAATAAGAATCTTTTCCATTTAGTGGAGCACACCTCATTAGTGGTTACAAAATGATGTCTTCTTCTAAATAGGCAAGCAATTAAATAAAAGGGATCTTTCATAGAATTATGATTCGCCATAAATATAAAACCACCTTTAAAACCATTTCTAGCTTCTTTAGAGATATAAATTTTTTTTGGTCTAAAAAATATTAAAAGTGGCCATCCAGTCAATCTAACAAAATCGTAGAAGAAATATCTAAACGAAATCAATGGAGCCTTTTTCATTTGTTTAATACTTTATCACATTAATGTGAAAATGTACTAAAGATATATAAAAAGCCTCGAATTACGAGACTATAAATATACGCGTTGGCGCGCTTGAGGCGATTCGAACGTCCGACTTTCACCTTAGGAGGGTGACACTCTATCCAGCTGAGTTACAAGCGCAGTAATTGACTACTTATCGTAGCCTTTTGGGTTGTTCTTTTGCCAATTCCAACTATCGCGACAAGCATCAACGATATCTAATTCTGCTTTCCAGCCCATTTCTTTATACGCTTTTGACGCATCAGCGTAGTTTTCATCAACGTCGCCAGGACGCCTATCTTTAATTTCGTATTTAATTGTTAATCCATTAGCCTTTTCGAAAGCGTGGACCAACTCTAAAACAGAGGTTCCTTTTCCAGTTCCTAAGTTATAAATCACTAAGCCAGGCTTCTGTTCTAATTTCTTCAAAGCTGCTAAATGTCCTTTAGCAAGATCCACTACGTGGATATAATCCCTCACTCCAGTTCCATCAGGAGTATTATAATCGTTACCAAAAACATTTAAAAATGGTCTTTTTCCTACTGCAACTTGAGTAATATATGGCATTAAATTATTAGGGATGCCTTGAGGATCTTCTCCAATGAGTCCAGATTCATGTGCACCAATAGGATTAAAATATCTTAAAATTGCAATATTCGCGTCTTTATTTTCGTTAGCGAAATCATAAAGCATATATTCAATCTCTAATTTTGTTTGTCCATACGGGTTTGTGCATCCGCCAATTTTATCATCCTCTTTTAATGGGACGTGATCAGGAACGCCATAAACTGTCGCACTAGAAGAGAAAACAATGTTATGGACACCGAATTCTTTCATTAAATTAAGTAAGACGATACTGGATCCGATGTTATTTCTGATATAAAGTCCTGGTTTTTGGGTAGATTCGCCTACGCTTTTAAGCCCAGCAAAGTGAATAATGTCAGTAATCTTTTCTTTTTTGAAAACATTTCTCATTTTATCTTCATTACAAACATCAACTTCATAAAATCTAGGGGTTTTGCCGGTAATTTTGTTAATTCTAGCTAAAACTTCAGGTTTTGAGTTTACGTAGTTATCAACGATGACAACATCGTAATTTTTATTTAATAATTCAACAACTGTGTGGCTTCCGATATATCCTGTACCGCCAGTAACTAAAATAGCCATAATTATCTCCTTTTGATTTCTTCTAACACTAATTTAGATGCTAAACCTGGATTAGCTTTACCTTGAGTTTTCTTCATAATTTGACCAACGATAAAGCCAAGGGCTCTGTCTTTGCCGTTTTTATAATCAATAACGGATTGTTCATTAGCATCAACCACTTCTTTAATAATCTTTTTTAAAGTATCCTCATCACTAATTAAACTTGTCCCAGATTCTTCTAATAACTTTTTAGGAGAAACAGGATTCTCGAGCATCTTAGCAAACATTTCTCTAGCCTGCTTGTTTGACACTTTTCCTTGTTCAATTAGTATAACTAATTCCGCTAATAAAGCCGGACTAATTTTAAACTCTTTAATTGAGATGCCTTCTTTATTTAAAACAGATTGAATATCGCCAATCACCCAGTTAGCTAATAACTTCGGATTAGCCCCACTCTTACTAGCTTCATCAAAATAATTAGAGACATCTTTATCTGCAATCAATAAAGAGGAATCATAATCATTTAAACCAAGTTTTTTATATCTTTCCAATTTCACTTCAGCTAATTCAGGAGAAGTTTTAATTGCTTCATCAATAAATTCTTTAGATAACTTTATAGGAGCAATATTTGGCTCAGTAAAATATTTATAATCAACCGCGTCGGTTTTAACACGCATTAATACTGTTTCTTTAGATCCTTCATCAAATCTTCTTGTTTCTTGTTCAATCACTCCACCGAAATCTAAGATGATAGATTGTCTTGAGATTTCAAAATCAATCGCCTTTTGAATATTTGCAATACTATTTAAATTTTTAATTTCAACTTTAGTACCAAACTTTTCGGTTCCTTTTTCTCTAAGAGAAATATTAACATCGCAACGTAAAGATCCTTCTTCCATTTTGCCATCACTGACATCTAAGAAAGAGACGATTGATCTAATCTTTTCAACATATTTAGCAGCTTCTTCACCGGTTCTTAAATCAGGTCTAGAAACAATTTCAATAAGAGGAATGCCTGCTCTATTATAATCAAGTAAAGAGAAATCCCAGGAGTGAAGTTGCTTACATGTATCTTCTTCCATATGTAACCGTTCAATACCGATTTTTCTTTCGCCTTGAGAAGTATTAATAATCAAATAACCATTACTACCGATTGGTCTAAATTGTTGAGTAATTTGATATCCTTTAGGAAGGTCGCTATAGAAATAATTTTTTCTTTCAAACATCACTACGTCATCAATAGACATATGTAAAGCGTGCGACACTCTTATTGCATTAATAACAGCTTGCTTATTTACCACAGGCATTACTCCAGGGAAGCCCATATCCACAATATTTACATTAGTATTAGGATCTTCACCATAGCTAACAGGGCCACTAGAAAACATCTTAGACTTTGTTTTCATCTCAACGTGGATTTCTAAACCAATGACAGCTTCAAATTCCATATTATTTGCCCTCCTTTGCTACTAAATCCTTTAAACCAGTTAAATTTTCAATAGTTTTTGCAATAGCTAAAACGCCTGACTCATCAAACGGTTTTCCCGTCAAATTCCCGCCAAATGGAAGGTTGTCATCAAATCCAAGAGGTAATGTAATAGAAGGAAATCCGCCCATATTAGCAAATGCCATAAAATTATCAGCGATAAGGTATTCGTCGCTTAAAGTATTGCTACTGCCACTAATTAGAGGAGCAGAAGTTGGAGAAGCTGGGCAATATATCGCATCATATTCTTCAAAAATCTTATTAAAAGCGTTAACAATCAATCTTCTACATTTTTGAGCACGTAAGAATAACTCTTCTTGGTTTTCTCTAAGTAAGGAATATCCACCAATAACAAATCTACGTTTGATTAATCTAGAAAATCCTTTTGTTCTAGTGTTTGTCATAATTTCTTCAAAGGATTCACCTGGTTCTCTCGGACCAAATTTTACACCATCTAAATTAGCGTTATTGCTAGTAGATTCTGCGCAAGAAATTATAATATATGTAGGGTAGATTGCCTTAAGTAATTTAATATCAATGCTGACACCTTCAACAATCGCGCCTTGGTTTATTAAAGCACTGACATTTTTATTGAATGCTTGTTTGATAGAGACATTAGAAATTGATTCCACAATCTCTTTAATGACTGCTATCTTTTTGCCTTTGACGGATTCATTTAATCTAGCGGTATAATCTTCAACTGGCTTAAATGATGACGAAAAATCTTTATCATCTCTACCAGCTAAAACATTTAACACAATTGCACTATCTTCTACGTTTCTTGTGAAATAAGCAACATGGTCTAAAGATGTAGCAAATGGGAATAAGCCAAATCGAGATATTCTTCCCCAGGATGGCTTAAAGCCAACTAATCCTCCATAGCTTGCTGGTTTTCTCACTGAGTCACCAGTATCACTTCCAATAGAAAATGGAACAATACCCGCTGCAACACTAGATGCACTACCAGCAGAAGATCCACCAATAAGGTGGGTTTTAGATTTATCCCAAGGATTATATGTGGTTCCTAAGTGACCAGTAGTACCGGTTCCTCCCATTGCAAGTTCATCCATTGTGGCTTTAGCAACAACTATTGCCCCCGCTTTTTCTAAACGTAAAACAACTTCGCTAGAGAATATTGGAACATAGCCATTTAATATATTGCTACTACCAGTAGTAGGAATATCTTTTGTGGAATAATTATCTTTGATAACTACTGGAATGCCAAATAATAAACTGTCTTTCTTAGATGAATCAAGGTGACTAACCTTTTCTAAAGCTTCTTTTTCACAAATATATTCAAAAGAATTGTTATCATCTTTCTTGCAAGATTCGAGAGCTTCTTTAACTAACTCTAAAGGAGTAACTTCACCCTCAATAATAGAGTCATGGATTTCTTTAATGCTTAAATTCATATATTTCATACTATTTAACCACCTTAGGAAGACGAATTTGTCCATCCACAACATCTGCAGCATTTCTTAAAACTTCATCCTTATTTTCAGGAGAAGTTGCGACATCCTCTCGTAAATAGTCATTAGTAACATCAAAAGGGAAGGTCATAGGTTCTGCAGTATCTACACCTTCAATTTCACCAATCAAATTCATCTGTTTAATTAAGATGTCAAATTCTTCAACGAGTTGATCGTATTGTTCATCTGACATATCGAACATTAATTTGTTGGCAGTCGACTTTAATACATCTTTAGTAACAGTTTTCATATTTCAATTTCCAATTAGGTATTTTATCAAAGATAAGTCTTTAATTAAACCATAAATATAAAAAACTCACCAGCGACTATCTGATGAGTTAGTAAATTTGTATGTAAGTAGGTTATTTAACAAGCGCTAAAAATTCATCTTCAGAAAGAACTGTAATTCCGAGTTGTTGAGCTTTATCTAATTTACTTCCGGCAGCTTCTCCAGCAATAACAACGTCGGTGGCTTTAGAGACTGAACCAGTAACTTTCGCTCCTAGATCTTCTAATAATGTTGTGGCTTCTTTTCTGCCATATGAAGTTAAGGTTCCAGTTAGCACCACAGTCTTACCAGAGAAATAATTTCCTGCAGCTCTAGAAGTATTACCAAGATATTTAAAATTGATGCCTCTTTCTTTTAATTCAGCAATAATTTTCATATTTCTTTCGTCTTTAAACCATTCCACTAAAGATTTGGATAAAATTGGTCCAACATCTGGGATTTCAAGTAATTCTTCTTCGCTTGCTGCACTTAATGCGTCAATATCTAAGTATTTCCTCGACAAAACCTTCGCGGTTTTTGCTCCAACCTCTTTAATTCCTAAGCCAAAAAGCACCTTTTCAAGAGAATTTTCCTTAGATTTTTCAATCGCTTCCAATAAATTATCGATTGATTTGTCTTTCCAACCATCTAAAGAGATAATTTCATCTCGATATTGAGATAGATCGTAGATTTCAACAACACTTTTAATAAAGCCTTGATTAAAGAATTGTTCAACAACTTTTTCGCCCATTCCTTCAATATCCATTGCGTCTCTAGAAGCAAAATGTATGATTTGTTCAATCTTTTTTGCTTCACAATGAGGATTAAGACAATAATGCATAGCATCTACTCTAGTAAGTGGTTCTCCACATACTGGGCAGCGGTCAATCATGTGATATTCTTTAACATCGTCAGTGCGTCTTTCTTTAACAACTCTAACAACTTCAGGAATAACATCTCCGGCTTTTCTTAAAACAACATAATCGCCAATCATTAAATCCTTATCTTTGACAAAGTCTTCATTATGAAGAGTAGCTCTTTGTACTAAGCTTCCAGCGACTCTAACAGGCTCTAAAACAGCGTTTGGAGTAATCTTACCTGTTCTACCAACTGTATAAATGATGTCAGTAAGTCTGGTAATCACTTCTTCAGGTGGAAATTTATAGGCAATGGCCCATCTTGGAGTTTTAGAAGTATATCCTAATTTATCGTAAGTCTCCATATCATCGACTTTAATTACAATTCCATCAATATCATATGGCAATGATGGTCTTTTTTCGGTGTATTCTTCGATATATTTTATAACCTCTTCTATACCATTGCATAATCTACGCTCTTTGTTAGTCTTAAACCCTAATTTGTCAGCAAAATTAAGGGCTTCAGAGTGATATCTGATCCCGAAATCCTTCGCATTAACAAAATAATACCAGAAACCATCTAGTCCACGGCTAGCAGCGACAGAACTATCTAACTGTCTAATACTGCCAGCAGCAGCATTTCTAGCATTTGCAAATAGTGGTTCCCCCGTTAATTCCCTAATTCGGTTTAGTTTTGTCAGGGATTTTTTAGGCATGAAGACTTCTCCACGTATTTCTAATTCTTTATCACAATCTATATGAGTTGGGATAGATTTAATTGTAATTACGTTGCTAGTAACGTCTTCTCCAACAGTGCCATCGCCTCTTGTAGAGGCATAAACAAGGTTTTTATTATAAAGTAAGGAAATTCCTAGGCCATCAATCTTCATTTCGGCCATATATTTAACCTTCTCTACCCCCAAAATATCTCTAACCTTTTTATCAAAATCTCTTAAGTCGGTTTCATTAAAGGCATTGGCCAAAGAAAGCATCATTCTTTTATGCGTGATCTTCTTAAATTCGTCTTGAACCATCCCTCCAACACGTTGGGTTGGACTCAATGGAGATTTGAGTTCAGGATGCTCTTTTTCAATCTTCATTAATTCCTGCATTAAACGGTCATATTCTGCATCAGATACACTTGGGTTATCTAAAACATAATATTCATAGTTATATTTTTCTAATAACTTTGTTATTTCTTCTGCTCTAAGTTTTGGATCCATAATTATTTCACCCCTTTAGAAATCATATGATGTGTTCCTAATAAAGTTTTTTCGCCATGACTATCAAATTCTACAACAATAATATTATCGCCTTCTAAAGCTTTAACAACACCTTTACCAAATTTTTGATGGATAACAATATCTCCGACTTCCCAGTTAGTAATATTATTACTCTTTGGCGTTTCTTGAACGATTTGAGGTTCATCATCAAATGAAATTTTGTCATCATCTCTAATATCATCAAAGCTATATTTTCTTTGTGGTTTTAGTCTAGATTCATAGCGGAACCCGCCATTAAAGGATGTTGGTCTAGATGCGCTACTATTCCCACTTTCTTTAATAAATTGAGATTCGACAAGATTGGTGCCTACAACATAGTTGTAGCCTCCAGAGAATGTTAAATATAATCTCTCCTTAGCACGTGTAAAAGCAACATAGGCTAAACGACGTTCTTCTTCTTCAGCAATATATCCACCTTCTAATAAGGCTCTATTAGATGGAAATATTCCTTGGTCTAGTCTAACAACAAAAACCACAGGGAATTCTAACCCTTTAGCTGTGTGCACAGTCATTAAAGTAACATGATCGCCATCTTGGATATCATCTTGCGCGCTCACTAAAGCGACATTTTGCAAATATTCTTCGAAAGAAGCATCAGCGTTATTTGCCAAGTAGTGTCTTAAATCATCAAATAACGATTTTACGTTATCGATTCGATCTTCACCTTCTTCTTGGGTCTTTAAATACTCGTAATAACCAATGTCGGTAATTAAATCCTCCAAGGTCTTAGCAAATATTTCATTATCTTCTTTAAGCTCTTCTTTGGTGTGCTCAATTCGAGCAATCATGCTTCTTAAAGAATTTATTACTCGTTCAGGCAATTCGTTAAGCGCAAAATCACTAACGATATATTCGTATAAAGATAAATTATGCTCTATCGCGCTATTCTTAATTAAATTGATACTTGTCTCACCAATTCCTCTTTTTGGAACGTTAATAATTCTTTCAAAGGAAATATCATCTTTAAAATTATTTATTATTCTGAAATAGGCTAAAACATCCTTGATTTCCATTCTTTGGTAGAATTTAATGCCACCATAAATCACATAAGGAATTTTTTTAGACATTAAGGCTTTTTCAAAATCAAGAGTCAAATAATTGCTTCTATATAGTAAAACTATATCGGAATATTTATAGTGTTGTGTTTCTTTTAAAGAAATAATTTCTCTTGCTACGTAATTAGCCTCGCCAACTCCAGTATCTAAACCTCTAACAACAATTTCATGGCCTTTAATGTTATTTGTGTATAAATCTTTAGGGACACGATATTTATTATGCCCAATAAGTTTATTTGCGCTATCGAGAATATTTTGTGTACTGCGATAATTCTGGTTAAGAATCACAGTTTCTAATCCATGGAAATCATCGCTTAGATTCAAAATGATATTTTGATTAGCGCCTCTCCATGTGTAAATGGTTTGATCAGGATCGCCAACAACATATAGAGATGCACTTGGCTTAAGTAGATATTTGATCATTTTATATTCCGTATCATTTGTGTCCTGGAACTCATCCACTAAAATATAATCAATTCTATTTCTCCATTTAGCCTGAATCATTGGATAGGAAGCTAAGATTTG
>DGHZ01000059.1 GCA_002392945.1 Caryophanales bacterium UBA3835
CTATTTATTTAAAAGAAGAAGTATTGCAGTCGAAAAATAATTCCGTTATTTCTAAAGAAAAGCTAGATGAATATATTCAAATTGTTAAAAATAAATATCTTGAAGTTAGCAATCTAATTAGAGCAAATAAATTTGACATTTCTCCTTGCGATAAAGGAAAGCCTAATACAAGAGCCTGCCAATATTGTAGTTATCGTGATATTTGTTATGTAAGAGCTAATCAAGTTAGATTCTTGAGCTCTCCTAAGGAGGAAGAAAATGAGTAAATTTATTCCTTCTAAAGAACAAGAATTAGCAATATCTGCAGTTGGTAAGAATTATTTAATTTCCGCGGGGGCAGGAAGCGGGAAAACCGCAGTACTATGCGAGCGTATTTATCAACTTGTAAAAAAAGAAGGAAGAATTGATAACTTCTTAATTTTAACTTTCACTAATTTAGCCGCTAGTGAGATGAAGCAAAGGATTAGAAATAAGCTATCCGAAGATCCAGAAACCCAAAAGTTTGCAGTAGAAGTAGATAACGCTCATATCGAAACATTCGATTCATTTTATCTATTTATCGCTAGAAAATATTTCTATGCCTTAGACATCTCTAAAGACATTTCTATTATTGATAATGCGATAGTGGAGATTAAACGTCGTCAGTTAGTAGATGAAATATTTGAGGAGCTTGCTGTTAATAAGAATAGTGAGTTTATCGAATTAATGAGGAAGTTCTCCTTAAAGAATAATGATGAACTAAAAGAGTTTGTGCTAAGAGTGCTAAATGCTGCTGATAATACAGTTAATAAAAACGACTATTTTGATTCGCTTGAAACTAACTTTTCTGATGATAAATATGTTTCAACTGTTATCAAAGAATTTGATCACTTTATTAGAAGTAAAATTCGATATTTAATTAACAAAGTAAAAACAGTAGATTTGATTAATCAAGACGATGTAAGTAACATCGAAAATCATCTATATGATTTGCTTGATACTGATAGCTATAGTAGTTTAATTGATAAAATTAAGAATATCTCTTTCCCTAATAAACCACGTGGAGTAGAAGAAAATGTTGAAATCAGAAACGGTATTTCAAAATTCTATAAAGATAATATTTTAAACGACTATCCTAGCGAGTCTGAAATTAAGGAAGCAATTTGTGAAAATAACAAATATATCCATGTTTTGCTACAATTAATCCGCTCAATTGACGGACAAATCGATGAATTTAAAAGACAAAAGAATGCCTATAGCTTTGCCGATATATCTCGACTTGTTTTGAAATTATTTAAAGATCCAATGATAGTAAGTGAAATCAAAAACCAGTTTGATTATATCATGGTGGATGAGTATCAAGATACAAACGATATTCAAGAAAGTGTGTTAAATATTATCTCCAAAGATAACGTCTATATGGTGGGAGATATTAAGCAATCTATCTATAGATTTAGAAACGCTGATTGTGAAATATTTAATCGTAAATTTAACGACTATAAAAAGCATTTAGGTGGGGAAGAAATTGATCTCAATAAATCATTTAGAAGTCGCGTTGAAGTTGTTGATTATATTAACGATTTATTCTCTAAAATTATGATTCCAGAAATTAATCCAATTGATTATTCTAACGGACATCATTTTGGCTTTGGTAGAACCGAATATGGAACGGGCAACTCTCTTTATAATACTGAAGAATACCATTATGAATATGAGCTTAGTTCTGAATCATTAGAAAAAGAAACCATGATGGTGGTTAACGACATTATTGATAAGTATAACAACGGGTTTAAGATATATGATTTGGACTTACATGAATCTAGACCAGTCGATTTTAAAGACTTCGCAATTATTATTGATCGAGAGGGTGAATTTGATGATTTCGCTAAAGCCCTTGCTAGTGCAGGCATCCCTGTTAAATCGTGCGGCAAAGAAAAACTGATGACTAGTGATGTGGTGGTCACTATTAAAAACTTAGTTAAACTTTTATATTTGGCACTTAATAACCAATTTGATAATGATTATAAACACGCCTATTTATCAGTAGCGAGAAGCTTCTTAATTGAAGAAGACGACCAAACCTTATATAAAACTTTCGAAAATTATGATTACTCTAAAGTTTTACTTACTCCACTTGGTCAAAAAATTGAATTAATTAAAGAAAGATTACGATTTGCTTCTTTAGAAGAAGTAATGAATACTTTGTTTAAAGAATTTAAACTCTATGACAAAGTCATAAAGATTGGTAATTATTATGCTAATGTTCATAAAGCGGAATCTATTTTAAAATATGCTTCACAAATGGATTCTTTAGGAATGAGCTTATCCGACTTAGTGGAATATTTTGATAATTTATCAAATTATGAATTAGACATTGAATATCGTGACTCTGATTCTCAAGATAATTCCGTAACTCTTATTAATATTCATCAATCTAAAGGGCTTGAATATAACATTATTTATTATCCTAGATTAAATAGGTCATTTAATTTATCTTCTTATCAAGAGAAGTTTAATGTTTCTAAAAAGTATGGTCTTTTGTTCCCGATTGAACACTTGGTTCCTATTGAATTAAATAACTATTTAGGAAGAAGTGCGGATTTAGAAGAAAAGATCAGACTTTTATATGTTGCTTTAACTCGAGCGAAACAAAAAATTATTCTCCTATTTGGTCATAAGCTTACTAAGTCCATTTCTTATAACATGCCTTATAAATCTGATTCTTTATTAAAAATCTATAATCTAGCAGGTTTGGGAAATAAATATGTATCAGAATATAAATTAGGAGATAAAGTTTTAACTTTAAATCTTAAAGAAGATAAGAAATACGAGCCTTTAAATATCAATATTAAGAAAATAGACGCCTTAAGTGAAGTTAAAGAAAAGAAAAGAGCCAGTAAAGAAGTAGTGAAGGTAGATGAATCGTTGTTAAGATTTGGTAATGAAGTTCACGCGCTACTTGAAGGATTAGATTTATCTAATAAAGACACAAGTTATATTAAGGATTATAAATATCGAAGAATCGCTAATAACGTTATTAATAGCGAACTATTTAAAGGAGTAACTAACGAACAAGTTAGACACGAATTCTCCTATTTTGATAAAGAGAATAACGTTAATGGAGTTATTGACTGTTTGATTATTAAAGATCACGAAATCGACATTGTTGATTTTAAACTTAAAAATATTGCCGAAGAAGAATATGATAAGCAACTTAAAACATATAAGGCATATATATCTACTATTAGTGATAAACAAATTAAAATGTATCTTCTAGCTGCGTTAACAGGAGAAGTAAGGGAGGTTAAAGATGAGTAAGAAATTTTCTAAAGAAGAATTTAGATTAAACCTAAGTCTATTGAATACAGATATAAATGTTAATTCTGAGTATTTATACGAAGTTTATTCCGATGTTTTTGATGGACTGTCTGAAATCTCTAATAATAAACAAACTGGCCAAGTTTTTGATATTCACAATATGGAATTGATCTTCTATATTTTGGGCGAATATCTATATTCTGTGCGTGGATTGAGTGAAGAACAAATTAATAAATTTGTCGAAAACGAAAATATTAAAGATTCAATGTGTAATGTTGTCGCTGATAAATATCTATCTTTATCTATTTATAATCACGTACAATCTAAGCTCACAAATAAATATTTCCCTCCAATTTCTTCGATGGAACTTTATGTTAATTTAATGCTTAATGTTATCAATAAAGGACAGATTAAAGATAAGGATAACGCTTTATTAATTGATTTCTTAAATAAGACCTTATCTATCGCTAGATGTATTCTAAAACAATTATGTGATGGATATGAGACTGAAGCTTTTGCTTTATGGAGAACTTTACACGAATGTGAGTGCGTATTAATTCTTTTAGATAAATATAAAGAAACTGTTTTACCAACATATATTAAGCACATGCAGTACGGCATGGTCTTTAGACAAGGTGAAAGTGAGAATGAACTTAACAATAAAATCTTTGCTTTGTTAAAAGAGGACATGAAAAGTCATGACCTTAAAAGTAAAGATATGAAAAAGTTTATTGAATATGGATGGCTACTTGCTATTCCTGATGTGAAGAATCTTGAAAACTTTAAGCTTAATTTTAGAGATGGAGTGGAGACTCTAGCGGGTTTACATGCTTATTCTGATATTTACATGACTAGTAGTGAGATTCTCCATGGCTCTCCTTTACTAATTTATAGTAATAAAACCTATTTCCATTTATTAACTGTGCTAAATCTATATGAATCTTTCTTCAGAATTGAAAAAGTCTTTGAATCTTTATTCTTTCCAAAGATTTCTAATGAGGCTAAAGAACAATATTTACAAATGAAGAAGTTGTATTTCGTTCAGCTATTATCAATTCATAAACGAGAAGCAGAAAACTTCAAGGCTTATACAAGTAAAAAGTAAAAGAAAACGGTTACAATAAGTAACCGTATTTTTTTGTTTTGTGCTTATTACACGTCAGCGTAACAAGATCCACCAATGAATTCTCTTAAGATAGAATTACATGGGACCCATTCATCCGGCATATCGTCGAAGAACTTCAGCATTCTAATTAATCTTTCGGCAACTGGGTAGTATGGGTTTTCCACTTCAATAGCTTGAAGTAGTGGCATAGCGTATTTCTTCATAACAGATAATTCTTCTGGAAGGAAGCTGTTGAAGACGTAGTTAGCGCCTTCTTGAGTTTTATAAATCCATTTGAATTCACCTGCTCTAACACTGGCCCACATAGACATTGTTTCAATAGCAGAGCTTCCTCTAAATTGATAATCTCTCACGATTCTTCTTAATAATCTTAAGTCAGTAAGACTTAATGGATTATGGTTATCGATGTTGATTTGTGCTTGAGGGGCAATGAAGATTTTGAATTTTTGATGTTGTGGAATGGATTCGGTCATTCTGTCATTAAGGGCGTGAATACCTTCGATAATAATTGGTTGGTTTTCAGGAACTTTTAAGGTTCTGCCTTTAACACGATGTCCGAGTTTGAAATCAAATTTTGGAAGTTCAACTTCTTCTCCAGAAATAAGGGCTGCCATATTTTCATTAAATAAAGCAACATCAAGAGCGTCAACTGCCTCTAAATCTGGTTCACCATTTTCATCTTTTGGTGCTTGGCTGCGTGGTAAATAGTAGTCGTCCATAGAAATACGAATTGGATCAATACCACGAGATAATAATTCAATTCTTAATCTATTAGCGAATGTAGTTTTTCCAGAACTAGATGGTCCGGCGATACAAATAAGTCTAATTTCTTCTTTGTTATCTTCCACTAATTGGCCTAATTCGCATAATTGACGATTATGTCTTTGTTCGCCTAGAGTGATGACATCGATATCGCCATCTTTTTCAATACGGTGATTGATATTGACGATGCTATCAAATCTAGTAGCAACAGCCCATTCGTGGGCTCTTTTCAAAGTACGGCCGAATGTTGGGGCTTCTTCAAATGGTGGAATAACTCCGCCAACTTCTGGACGTGGATATTGAATGACAATACCTGGGTGGTAATATTTTAATTTCCATTCTTTGACATAGCCAGTAGATGGTACCATACGATTGTACATATAGTTCTTATAGCCATCACAGTCATATAAATGACATGTTTTTTCTGGTCTATATTGGATAATTTCAACCTTATCTTTATATCCTTCTTTAGCTAAGATTTTTTTGGCTTCTTCTTTTGATACGATAGATCTCACTAGTGGATAGTCTGCTTTGACGATTCTTTCCATTTCTTTTTCAAGCTGAACGACCATTTGTGGATTGACTACAATACCTGGGGTCAATACTTGTAAAAAGATACTTCTAGATACGTTATAGGAAAAACGAATTTCCGCTTTTGGTAAGATGTTTCTCATGGCCATAGCGACGATAAATCTTAAACTTGCTTCATATGTTGGTTTAGCGTCTCTATCTTTGACAGTGAGGGCAACAACAGTGGAATCACTTTCCATGACATAAGTTAATTCTCTGACACGATTATTAACGTATGCACAGATGATATCTTTGCTTTTGCCGACAACATCTAACACCGAAACAGGCTTATCATAGGTTTTGACTGCGCCATTAAAAGTTATGTTAAACGACATAGTTCTCCTCCTTAAATAAACTAAGTGCACAATTATTGTAGTAAATAATTTTTCTTTATTCAAACAAATACTATTGTTTAGTGATTTTCTATATCAACTAGACCGATTTTTATTGAATATTATTTTATTTAATAAGATAATATTGCTGTTGAAATTATTAAAAGAGGTATACGTCATATGAAAAACATGGTTTATATTCAATCCGGAGGACCAACTTCCGTTATTAACACTTCCTTATACGGGGCGATTAAAGAAGCAAAGAAGCATAAAGATGAAATTGATCACATCTATGGTTCATTAAACGGTATTGAAGGAATGATCGATGATAAATTAATTGATATCGGTCAAGAAGATGAAGAACAAATCGAATTATTATTACAAACTCCAGGTAGTATTTTAGGCACTACTAGAAGAAAATTACCAAAAGATGTTCATGACCCAATCTATATGAAGATTGTGGAAACAATGAAAAAACATGAAATCAAATACGTCTTTGTTAATGGCGGTAACGATTCCAT
Organism: Caryophanales bacterium UBA3835; assembly: GCA_002392945.1. GTDB lineage: Bacteria > Bacillota_I > Bacilli_A > RFN20 > CAG-826 > UBA2450. Next base: position 6,609 of record DGHZ01000059.1, read on the forward strand.
GGATACATGTTATAAATTATCTTTATTAACTAGAGAACTTAATCTTGATGTTAGAGTCGTAGGTGTTCCTAAAACTATTGATAACGATTTAGCCTGTACCGATCACTCCTTAGGATTTCCAAGCGCTGCTAAATTCGTTATTAATACAGTTAACGCCTTAAGCATGGATGCTAACTGCTTTAAAGTCGGTAAAGTACACGTTGTAGAAATTATGGGAAGAAATGCCGGTTGGTTAACCGCTGCTAGTGATTTACTTCCAGAACAAACTAGACCACATCTTATTTATATCCCAGAAAATAAATTTGACTTAGAAAAATTCTTAGTGGATGTTAAAAAAGTCTATGACGAAAAAGGCTACGCTATGGTTTGCATTTCTGAGGGTATTGAATTCCCAAGAAGTAACAAAAACGCTAGAGTAGACGGCTTTGGTCACGCTCAATTAGGAGGGGCTGCTGCCGGCTTATGCGAAATCATTGAAGAGAGATTAGATTTACCAACTAGAGCAGTAGAATTCTCTTTAACTCAAAGAGCATGTCCAATGTGCATCTCTAAAGTTGATAGAGAAGAAGCTATTAAGACTGGTGAAACCGCAGTTAAGGCTGCCTTAAGTGGTGTTACTGGTAAGATGGTGGTCTTTAAAAGAGTTTCTCAAAAACCATATAAGATTGAATATGAATTAGCAGACTTATCTTTAGTCGCTAACGCTGAAAGTGTTATTAAGCCATCAATGATGGTTGATGATACCAGAATGAGTGACGAACTACGTGATTATATTGCTCCACTTATTGAAGGTGAAGTGGAACTCAAAACCAAAAATGGTATCGTCACCATGGCGAAGTGGAAGAAAGTTTTAGTCAAATAATGAAATTCATCTTTCAAATTGAACGAAACCTTCGTGTTGCCTTGCTAGTTGCTTTATTGACACTAGTGGCAATTGTTTCTTCAACTTATTGCTTTATAACTGGATTTTATGAAATTCCTCTAGGGTTTGCTCTTGGAGGAGTTGTTGTTTCTGCTCTTTATTTGATTGGCCATTTTTTATACCAATTAGATGTGAAAAATGGTGAAGTCAAATATTCTATCTTAATGATAGGAATTAGGAACTTCATCTTAATAGGAACAATTATAATCCTGGCGTTGATGTATTATCGTTGGGGAATTAAATATTTTAATTTATTTGCTTATATTGGCATCTATACAGGTGGAATTATTATCTTTGTAATCGATCACCTCGTTAATAGAAATAGTTAGAAAGGAGAACGTAGTGGGAGTTGTCTTAAGTGGCACTGATGATATAGTAAAAAGATTTTTAGATACATCAGCCGGCCTATCAGGAGAAACAATTTCCTCCCTAATTTTAATAGGGATTATTTCTCTATTATCAATTTACATTTGTATTCGTTCTCGTTTCGCCGACCCACTTAAAAAGCCAAAGGGAATTTTATTCCTAGCAGAAGTAGGAGTGAATTTCTTTGATGGATTAGTAGAGTCGCTTATGGGGCCTAGATATCGCGGCTTTGGTGGGTTTATTATGGCTATTGCAGTTTATTTGTTTTTAGCCTTTATTTGGGGCTTAACTGGTTTTCCTGCTCCAGTGACTTATTTAGCTACCCCGTTATCCTTAGGATTAATTACTTTCGTTTTAATTCACGCGAACTCTATTAGATTTACTAAATTCCGTTATTTTAAACGTTATATTGAACCAATCCCATTGTTCTTGCCAATTAACTTGATTTCGATGTGGGCACCGTTACTAAGTTTAACGATGCGTTTATTTGGTAACGCTTTAGCGGGTTGGACTTTAATGACTTTACTTTACGCTGCCCTTAACGGTATTGGTGGAACAGTTATTGAAGCCGCAGGTCAAGCCATGGGAGCAGGTAGTTTTATTGCTCCAATTGTGACCCCAATTTTACACGCCTATTTTGATTTATTCTCGGGCTTAATTCAGACTGTTGTCTTCCTCTTCTTATCGATGATTTTCATCGCTAATGAAGGTCCGGAAGATGATGATATACAAGAACTATCTTTGAAAGGAGGAAATTAATATATGGGAAATGCATTAGCTGCAGCAATTGCGATTTTAGCCGTTATGCCATCAGCCTTAGGCGAAGCTTGGGTTTGTGCCAGAACTGTTGATGGAATGAGCCGCAATCCAGAAATGTATGGAAAATTAAGAACCAACATGATTCTTGCTTGTGCGCTTGTTGAGACAACCGCTATTTATGCATTATTAACTGCTATTTTAATTATTTTCGTTGCTAAATAAGGAGGGTAACATGAAGAGAAGAAAATTAATTTTCTTACTTCCAGCATTTCTATTACTCACCAGTTGCGATGTTTCAGGAGATTTGAATTCTGATACATTCTTAGGAAAACTTATTCCTAACTGGGTATCTTTTGTTGTACAACTTGCTGCGTTACTCGTCCTTATTTTGATCGTTATTGTCTTTGCTTATAAACCAGTAAAGAAAATTGTTAAAAAACGACAAGATTATATTGAAAGTAACATCAAAGAAGCAGAAGAGAGTAAAGCTATCTGGAAAGAAAATGAATTGAAATCTAAAGAAACTGTCCTTGCTAGCGATAGGACGGCGGCTAATATCGTTGCCGAAGCTAAAGCTAACGCCGTCATTGAACGCAATAAGATTCTTGAACAAACTCAAGAAGATGTTGCCAGAATGAAGAGCGAAGCAGAAAACGATATAGCTCGAATGGAACTCGAAGCCCAAGATAACATTAGAAAAGAAATTGTTTCTGTGGCTTTGGATGCATCTAAAGAGTTACTTGGAAGAGAAGTGTCTTCTAAAGATAATAACCGTTTACTTGAAGAATTTATTGAGGATGTGAAGAAAGACTAATTATGAAAGAAATAACTTCACGATACGCTGAGGCGCTATATTCTTTAAAGAAAGATGAAAACTCTTTAGAGTCTAGTCAAATAGAAGTTAAGGAATTGATCAAGGTTTTAAAAGAAAACCCAGATTTCTTAGTGCTTTTAAGTTCCTCTTATAAGGAATTCGAAGAAAAAGAACAAATTATTGATAAGGTCTTTGTGGGTGTTGATATTGAGATCAAAACTTTAATGAAGATTGTGGTAAAAAACCATAGAGCTAAATTTTTAACTGAAATCTTTGAAAACTTTAATTCTTTAGTGAACGAATATCGTGGAGTGTTAGAAGGTTTGGTGTATTCAACTGAACCATTAAGTGAATCTCAATTAGCAAAACTTAACTCCGCAATCGGAGAGATAGAAACGCGACCTGTCGAACTGAAAAATATTATTGACCCAAGCTTAATTGGAGGGGTCAAAGTCGTGATTAATGACCATATTTATGATGGTTCTATTAAACGTCATATCGATGATATGAAAATAGCCTTACTAAAGTAAGGAGGTATTAAAATGAAAATTAACGCAAATGAAATTAGTGCTTTAATTAAAGAACAAATTAAGAACTATAAACATGATGTTGATTCTAGTGATGTCGGTACAGTTATTTCTGTAGGCGATGGTATTGCTCTTGTCTATGGGTTAACTAAGGCTATGCTTGGTGAACTATTAATTTTTACACACGGCATATATGGCTTAGTGATGAATCTAGAAACAGATCACGTCGGAGCGGTCTTATTAGGTGATGATTCTTTAATTAAAGAAGGCGACGAAGTTAAACGTACTAAACGCGTTATGGAAGTTCCTGTTGGTGATAAAATGCTCGGAAGAGTGGTAAACGCTCTTGGTCAACCAATTGATGGATTAGGTCCAATTGAAACCAAGGAAACTAGACCAATTGAAGTTATTGCTCCTGGAGTTATTACTAGAAAAAGTGTGGATACACCTTTAGAAACTGGTATTACTGCAATTGACGCCATTACCCCAATTGGTAGAGGTCAAAGAGAATTAATTATCGGTGACCGTCAAACCGGAAAAACCGCGATTGCCATTGATACCATCATTAACCAAAAGGGCAAAGGTGTTTTATGTATTTACGTAGCGATTGGACAAAAGAATTCTACAGTAGCCCAAATCGTTGATAAATTAAAATCCTTTGGAGCAATGGAATATACACTTGTTGTTTCTGCTACTGCTAGTGAGCCTGCACCTATGTTATATGTTGCACCTTATGCAGGTGTAGCAATGGGTGAACATTGGATGCATCAAGGAAAAGACGTCTTAATCGTCTATGACGATTTAAGTAAGCACGCGGTTAGTTATCGTACTTTATCCTTATTACTAAAACGTTCCCCAGGAAGAGAAGCTTATCCTGGTGATGTCTTCTATTTACATTCTCGTTTGCTTGAAAGAGCGTGTAAGTTAGACGACAAATATGGTGGTGGTTCCATTACTGCTTTACCAATTGTTGAAACTCAAGCTGGAGATATCTCTGCTTATATTCCTACTAATGTTATCTCAATTACGGATGGACAAATCTTTTTGGTTACTGATTTATTCAATGCCGGTCAAAGACCTGCTATTGATGCTGGTTTATCTGTCTCCCGTGTTGGAGGAGCTGCACAGACTAAAGCCATGAAACAAGTTGCAAGAAGCTTAAAAATTGATTTAGCAAGCTTTGAAGAAATGAAATCATTCTCTCAATTTGGTAGTGACTTAGATGCTTCTACTTTAGCAATATTAAAGCATGGAGAAGCTTTGCTTGAGGTATTAAAACAAGGGCAATATAACCCTTATCCAATGGAAAAAGAAATTTTCTATCTATTTGCTGCGAAAAATAAATATTTAGATAATTTAAAGAAAAATAAGATTTCCTCTTATTTAGCGAAAGCTTATGAATATTCTTTAAGTAATGATAAATCTTTACTTAACAGCATAAAAGAAACCAAAGAAATTCTTCCAGAAGTGGAAAAGAAGTTAGTCGCTCAATTTGAGAAATTTAACGAATTATATTTGGAAGAATATAAATAAAATTTATGGGCCAAAACGTTGTCAAAATTAAATCGAGAATAAAGTCCGTTACTGGAGCGTATAAAGTGACCAGTGCGATGAAACTTGTTTCGACTGTTAAACTTAAACAGTGGAAAAACAAGATGCTCGCTAATAAGGACTATACAACCCAACTTAATGAAGTTGTGGATTTACTTTTGATGTTCTCTAAAAAGAATAATTCTCCATTTATGAAGATTAACGAAAGTGCCAAGAAAAAGTTGTATGTCATTATTTCTTCAACTTTAGGACTTTGTGGTAGTTATAACACTAACATCTTTAAAGTTTCTGACGCTAAGATATCTAAAGATGACGATGCGATTATTTTAGGTCAAAAAGGCATCACTAGATATTCTAAAGGTGAGTTTAAAATCATTAGTGGCTTTGAAGAGAATTATTCTCTTACCGATAAAGCATTAGTGAATAAAATTAAGAAATATATTCTTAATAAATATCTTAAAGGCATATATTCAGAAATTCACATCATCTATTCTGAATATAAAAACTCACTAGTGTTTTTAGCTAAAGACTACATGTTATTACCGTTTATTAATAACGCTGAAGAAAGTAATGATTATCCACCTATATTTGAACCAAGTATTGATGAACTTGTGGATAAACTTATCCCATTTTATTTAGAAACTTGTCTATATTCTAAATTATTAGAAAGTGCTGTTTGTGAGCAAGCTGCTAGAAGTAATGCGATGGAGAACGCCACAAATAACGCAAAAGACTTATTAGACGAATTACATATCGAATTTAATAAAGCACGCCAAGGAGCGATCACTCAAGAAATTACCGAGATTGTCGCTGCCGCTAAGGCGATGTAAAGGAGGGTCTTATGAAAGAAAAACCTGTCGTAAAAGGCTATATTAAACAAGCTGTGGGACCAATTGTTGATGTTCAATTTAGTAATGAACATCTCCCGGAACTTTTAACAGCCTTAAAAATCAAATTACCAGAAGGACATGAACTCACCGTGGAAGTCGCACAACATATTGGCGATGATGTGGTGAGATGTGTGGCTATGGGTCCAACCGAAGGGTTAGTTAGAGGTTTAGAAGTAATTTCTACTGAAAAACCAATCGAAGTTCCTGTAGGAAGAGCAACTTTAGGCCGTATGTTTAATGTTTTAGGTGAACCAATTGATGGACTTGAACTTGGTGAAGTTAAAGATGCTAAAAAGATGTCTATTCATCGCAACCCTCCAAAATTTAAAGATCAATCAGTAAAAACTGAAATCTTTGAAACTGGTATTAAAGTTATCGACTTACTCTGTCCTTATGTTAGAGGTGGTAAGATTGGACTTTTCGGTGGCGCTGGAGTTGGCAAAACCGTCTTAATTCAAGAATTAATGAATAACATCGCTAACGAAAAAGGTGGTATCTCTGTTTTCGCTGGTGTTGGTGAACGTTCTAGAGAAGGTAATGACCTATATTATGAAATGAAAGAAAGTGGAGTTTTAAGTAAAACCGC
>DGHZ01000023.1:0-1239 GCA_002392945.1 Caryophanales bacterium UBA3835
GCTGATACTGATGGTGCTCATATTCAAACACTTTTGCTTACTTTCTTTTATCACTATATGAGAACTCTTATTACTACAGGACACGTCTATATTGCCGTTCCACCTTTATATAGAGTGGCTCGTGAAGATAACAAAAAAATCATCCAAGAATATGCTTGGGACGATGCTGGACTTGAAGCTGCTAAAAAGAAAGTTGGTGGTGGCAATCAGTGCAAAATCACCAGATATAAAGGTCTTGGTGAAATGGACGCAATTCAGTTAAAAGAAACAACCATGGATCCGAAAACTAGACTATTAATCCAAGTTGATATTAATGACCCATTCTTAGTGGAAAAACGTGTTAACGTTTTAATGGGAAAAGACGCTTCTCTTAGAAGAAAATGGGTTGAAGAAAACGTTGATTTTACCAACGTTGATACATTCTTAAAGGAGGCGAAGTAATATGGCGAAAAAACCTGAAGTGATCGAAGAAAAAATCGTCGAGAATATTTCTGTTGAGCCCCTTGAAGATGTCATGGGCGATCGTTATGCAACCTATGCAAAATATGTTATTCAAGATCGTGCTATTCCTGATGTTAGAGATGGATTAAAACCTGTTCAAAGAAGAATTATTTTCTCCATGTATAAAAGTGGAAACACTTTTAATAAACCAACCAAAAAATGTGCTCATACAGTTGGTGCGGTGATGGGTACTTATCACCCACATGGCGACACCTCAATTTATGAAGCTTTAGCAAGAATGAGTCAGGATTGGAAAGTTCGATATCCATTAATTGATTTTCAAGGTAATAATGGTTCAATCGACGGCGATTCTCCAGCTGCGTATCGTTATACTGAATCTAGATTAAGTGAATTATCCAATGAATTAATTTCTGATATTGAAAAGAAAACAGTGGATATGCAATATAACTTTGATGATACAGAGTTAGAACCAACTGTCCTTCCTTCTAGATTCCCAAATCTATTTGTGAATGGCACTGAAGGTATTGCAGTTGCTTTAGCAACTGAAATCCCACCTCATAATTTAAGAGAAATGATTGATGCGATTATTTATCGTATTAATCATAAAAATGCGACTGTAGAAGATTTAATGCAATTTGTTAAAGGACCAGATTTCCCAACTGGTGGCTTTATTTATGATTCTCCAGGACTACAACAAATGTATTTAACAGGTCGTGGAAGAATTGAAATAGCTGGCAAAGCAGAAATTGTAGAGAAAAAGGATATTAATCAAATTAT
>DGHZ01000023.1:1375-6753 GCA_002392945.1 Caryophanales bacterium UBA3835
AAGTTAGAGATGAATCCGATTATAAAGGAATCAGAATCGCAGTTGACATTAAAAAGAATGCAAAAGCTGATCTCATTCTTCAATATTTAATGAAGAAAACCAACTTACAAACCGGCTATACCGCTAATATGGTGGCGATTGTCGATGGTAGACCAAAAACTCTATCATTGCTTGACTATGTAGATGCCTATATTGCTCACCAAGTAGATGTTGTCACTAGAAAAAGTAAATTCGATTTAGATAAATACTCAACTCGCTTGCATATCGTTAACGGACTTATTTTAGCTTCGCTAAATATTAACGAAGTTGTGGATATTATTCGTAAGAGTAAAGATAAAAATGATTCCAAGATTAACTTAATGAAGCGCTTTGAGTTATCTAATGAACAAACTGAAGCAATTGTGACCATGCCTTTATATAAATTAAGCCATACTGACGAACTAATTTTAGAAAAAGAAAAGGCTGATTTAGAAAAAGACATCGCGAGATTAAAAGAAATTCTAGAAGATCCAAGCAAACTCAATAGAGCAATAGTGAAAGATTTAAAAAATCTTTCTGATAAATATGGAGATGATAGAAGAACACAAATTATTGAAAAAGGTGAAACCAAAGAAATTGATAAACGTGATCTTATTGCTAAAGAAGAAGTTATGGTCGCGGTTAGCTATGATGGCTATTTAAAACGCAGTTCAATTAGAAGCTTCTCTAGCAGTAATGGAGAACTTCCAGGATTAAAAGATGGAGATATGCTTGTTGGAAGTGGCAAAGCCTTAACAACCGATTATCTGATTTGTTTCACAAATCAAGGTAACTATGCATCTATTCCAGTACACTCATTAACTGACACAAAATGGAAGGATGAAGGAACTCATATTAATGAATTCACAACCTTAGCTAGCGGTGAGAAAATCATTAAGGCTATGGCTATTAGTGAATTAAGAAATGACTTATATTTAGTTATTTTAACTAAATTTGGTCAAATCAAACGTATGGCTCTTTCTAGTATTGAAGTTATTAAACGTTCACGTCCTGCAAAATATATGAAGTTATTACAAAATGACTCCATTGCTGGGATTCAATTAGTGTCTGGAGATAGCGATTTATTAGTTATAACTAATAATGGTAATTGTTCATTCTTTAATGAGAACGAATTATCTATCTTAGGAAATAAGGCTGGCGGCGTGAAATCTATCTCTGGATTAGGAAATAATCAATTGGTGGGCTTATTAGCCTTTGAGAAGGATGAAAAGTCTAAAATTATATTATTTACTAATAAAGGACACATGCGCGTTACAGACATCTCTAAATTCTATAAAACAAATAGATTAGGTAAAGTACAATCAATCTTACAATCATTTAAAGGTGATCCACATAACGTAGTAAGTGTATTTAAAGCAAAAAAAGATGAAAGCTTAAATATAAATTTATATTTAAACGATAGAACAAATAAGATAATCACTATTAATGATTTAAGAAACACAGAAGCACAATATGCCAAAAAGAACATTGATGAAATTACCGCTAAACAACATATTGCCTTTGTATTTGACTCAGAAATAGTAACTGTAAATAAAGATATAGTTTCTCATCCAGTAGCTATTAAGGAAGTTAAAGAAGAAAATAGTGAGATTGAATCTGAAACTAGTGAAGTCGAAGAAAGTAAGCCAGAAAAAGAAGAAACTAACTTCGAACAAATCTCAATTTTTGATGATTTAGATTAAATATAACAAAGTTATATAATATAAATAAATAGTTAGAGATTAGTAGTTAATTAGTATATATAATTAGCTACTTTTTTCTTTTTAAAAGAAATAATTTTTACGTCTTTTTTATAAAAGTCTATTTTTATAAGACTTTTTCGTATAAACTATTTGTAAGGCTTATGATGTTTAAAAAGTTTATTCCATTCGCTCATGCTCAATCAATTTACGAAATTGATCCAGAGTTTTTTAAAAGAAATGGCGTGAAAACGTTGTTCGTGGATTTGGATAATACATTAGACAGTTATAAAGCCAGAGAACCAAAAGAAAGAACTATTAATTATATTAATAAGTTGAAATCTTTAGGTATCGAACCTGTTATTATCTCGAATAACAAGCCGCATCGTGTATGCGGATTCGCTGATAAGGTGGGTATAGCATTTCTAGCAAGCGCTCGTAAACCTGGCGCAAAAAGAATTAAACAAGAAATTGCTAGACGTGGTAGAGCTAATGACGAGGTCATGTTGGTTGGCGATCAAATGATGACTGATGTCCTGGCGGCTCATAAAGCTAAAATCCGTGTGGTTTTAACGGAAAAGCTAGTTAAGGAAGACCAATGGACAACACACATCAATAGATTGATGGACAGACCTATTAGAAGATATCATCGTAAAAGAGGCAATCTAAAAGATTGGAGGAACATGTAGTATGGCAAATGCAAGAAGAGTGATTAGATGTCAAAGTTGTGGAGCAATTCTCCAAACAGAATCTAAAAGTAAACCAGGCTTTATTTCAAAAGCCGTTATTGAAAGTGGAGTTCCTAGACTTCCTTACTGTAATTCATGTTATGAAAAAATGATTGCCCTCAATAGTAGTTCCCTTGATCATGAAACTGATAAAGATATTTTAAAAATCCTTAAAGACGCTGTTGCAACCGACTCATTAATCGTGTGGATGGTGGATCTATTTACATTTAATGGAACATTAAATCCAGATGTTGTTAAACGTGTCAAAAAATTAGACATCGTTGTTATCGGCTCTAAAAGAGACTTAATGCCTTCAGCAGCTACTGATGAAATGCTTATTAGATATATCGACGAAAGATTTGCTGATGTGGGGATTAATCCAATTACAATTGGCTTAATTGGTAGTGAAGACTCTATCGATATCAAAGAAAAACTCACCAAAATTGGTGAATTAAGAAAAGGTAGAGACGTTTATTTAATTGGTGAACTTAATAGTGGTAAAACAACATTTGTTAACAAAATGTTAAAAGACTATAAAAATAACACTAGATGGCAAATAAAATCCGAATTGTATCCTGGAACTAACTCTAATGTATTAGAGATTCCACTTACTAATTCCTCCTTCTTATACGAATTACCAGACTTGAGTAACAACACATCTGTGTATTCGCGTGTGGAAGCAAGCGTACAAAGAATAATTTCTCCAAAAAAAGAAGTGGCGTTCAATAGAAAATTCATTGGTGCAGGATCCACAATTGTGGTTGGTAACTTAGCCGCATTCTCTATCATCCGCGGACATCACACATCTGTGCGTTTCTTCGCAGGTGAGAAGGTGGAATTCAAGGTTATCGATACTAATAAAATTGACGATTTCCTCGCCTCTAATTTAAAGAAAAAATCTTTAAAACCTGTTTCCGAAAGATATACATCTTTCAGAGACTACGATATCTTTGAATATGATTTAGAATCGGATGATTTAAGACATGATATTTCCGTTGAAGGATTATGTTGGTTCTCTATTAAGGGAAAAGGCCAAACTGTCCGTATTCTTTTACCAAAAGGTGTTGCTGTTAAAGAATCTTTATCCAAGATTAGGTAATTAGAATGTTAACTCAGCCTCAAAAAAAGCAATTAAGAGCATTAATTGTTCAAGATAAGACAAAATATCAAATCGGAAAAAGCGAAGTCACAAATGCTCTTTTAGATATGCTTGATAAAGCTTTGACTGCTCGCGAGTTGATTAAAATTGAAGTGTTAAAGTCTGCTACTACCCCAGTAATGGAATTAACACTTGATTTATCAAGTAAATTACACGCTGAAGTCGTACAAGTTGTAGGAAGAGTTATAGTTTTATACCGTAAAAATAAAGAGAATCCAAAAATTAAGCTTTGTAAATAAAATGAAAAATATCGTCCTCTTTGGTGGTGCTTTTGATCCAATCCATAATGGCCATATAAATATGGCGCTAGAAGCATCTACTCAACTAGATGCCGATATTTTCTTTATTCCTGCTAGAATCTCTATTTGGAAAAGTCAATCCGCTCCTATTGAAGATAAGTTGCAAATGGTGGAACTCGCCATTAAAAACTACCCAAAATTACATTTATCTAGATATGAAGCTGATTCTAAAGAAGAAGTAAATTACTCGATAGATACAGTGAAATATTTTAAAAAAGAATATCCAGATAGTAATTTATACTATCTAATTGGCACCGATCACGTTAATAGTTTCCATAAATGGAAAGACGCAAAGGAATTATCTAAACTTGCAAAGATTGTTTATTTCAAACGTCCAGATATGGTGGTGGACATAAATAACGTAAAAGAATTTGACATGGTGGAGATTAATGGAGAGCTCAAAGACGAATCATCTACAGAAATTAGAGAATTAAAATCTTTAGACACTCCAGATAAAGTTATTGATTATATAATCAATAATAGACTTTATTTTATGAAGAAGATCGCTTCATATATGAGCGAGAAAAGATTAGTGCACACAATTAGCACCGCTAAGCTATCTTACGAAATAGCGTTAGCAAATAATCTAAAGGATGCTAAAAAGGCGCTCATAGCAGCTTTATTACATGATATTGGCAAAGAAATGCCTATGACAGAACAAAAAGAAATTATGAAAAAGCATTTTAAAGAGTATATAAATTACCCGCCAGTCATTTATCATCAATTTATAGGTGCATATCTAGTAGAAAAAGATTTTGGAATTACTGATCCAATAATTTTAGATGCAATTAAATATCACACAACAGCAAATTCCAACATGTCAGACGTGGCAATTATCGTTCATTGCGCTGATAAAATAGAGCCAACACGTGGATTTGAGTCTCAAAATCTAATAAATGGATTAAAAAGTAGTTTAATAAATGGATTTGTGGAAGTCTTAAAATCAAATGTGGAGTATTATGTGAGACACAACATTGATTATAAGAACGATTTACAGATGGCTTGCCTTAATCAATATCTTAAATAGTAACAATAAGAAGAAAATTTGTTGATCCACAATTAAGGTGGATTATTTCTTTATAATCATTACTTCGTATAATTGTCATTATGTTAACCATTCTATATAATAAACAAAGTTTAATGTTGTAAATAATCTTATTAAATATATAAATAATTGGTTAATAACAGCCTACAAATAATGAAAATACTCCACATAATTGCGAAGTTTCCACCTACTAATTATCTACTAATTTTGTTATCACACCACTAATTCGAGCGTTTTTCCTGATTTTTTGATCTTCTTGCTTTTGAGTAATTTTGTAATCGTTCTGCTTAATGATTCGCGAGTTAAATATAGCTCATCAGCGAGCTTTGTAATTGATTTATAGCTCATTTTATTTTTATTAAATGTAAGATAATATAACAATCTATCTTCTGCACCACTAATTGTTAATAATTTGATCTTTAAATTAAG
>DGHZ01000049.1 GCA_002392945.1 Caryophanales bacterium UBA3835
TTATCTTATTCTACTTGTAGCTACTCCAAAGAAGAAGATGAAGATGTCGCTCATTATTTATTAGAAAATAGCAACGCTGAACTAGTTAATATGCCTTCGAATAAATGCTTTTATATCAAAGATATCGGAATTAGATTAATGCCGTCTCATTTTAATGGAGAAGGTCAATATATCGTCCAATTTAAAAAACCAGGTTCTTCTAAAACTAATGAATTTAATCATATAAATAAATTCCCACAGTACGTAAAAGGAGATAAAGACGTTAAAAGAGTAAACGATTATTTATTTGCGGTTAATAACGGACTAGATCTAAAAGGCTTTAATATCTATAGATATGGAGTGAAAGTTGGAGAATTTAAAAAAGATATCTTTAAATATGACCTTCACTATGCTAGAAGCTACGCTAAAGATTGTTTTGATTTTATCGAACTTACTTTAGAAGAATTAAAAAAATATTTATATGGTGAACAATTAAATAAAATTAATCCATATAATGGTTACGTTTTATTAACATATAAAAAGACCGCAGTTGATATTGCTAAAACTGACGGTCAAGTAATCAAAAATTATTATCCAAAAGGATTAAGGAAAAAGTTTTAGTAGATTCGATTGAATCGATAATATTTATCATGAAGTTCGACCATTCTCTTGTGGTCGATTTTTCTTGTTTCAAAAGTTAATTCTGCTTGCACTCTTGATTGTATTTCTTTTGCGATTTCTTCAGTAGATTTTCCTTCATATTCACTAGGGTAAATCGGCTTTAAAAATTTAATATATGTAGGATATCTTTTGAAATTATGTTTTGTATGTAAAATTCTAAAGCTACCAAACACCACAGTAGGAACTAAAGGAACCTTAGCCTTCATAGCCGCTCTAAAAGTACCATGATGGAAAGGAAGTATATTTTCCATATGATCTTTAGTTCTTTTTCCTTCTGGGAAAATGACCCAGTTAATTTCACCTTTAGCTAAAGATTCTTGTACGCGCATCATCACCCTTAAAGACTGCTTTAAATCATCTCGATCAAGGAATTGTCCGTTGATCGCTTTAAAGACTTTACCAACAAAAGGTAAGTTTTTAACTTCTTTTTTAGCAACAAATGTAGTTGGCTTATCTAAAGCAGCAAAATATAGTAATGGATCTGCCGCTCCCATGTGGTTTGAATAAAAACAACATGTTTCTTCTGGAATATTTTCTTTTCCTTCTACTAAAACATCAAGCTTTAAATTGTGATTAACTTTTAAAAGAAGTTTTCTAGCTTTTTTATATCTTTTTTCAATTGGAGTTTTGCAGTTTTTTCTTGAATAAGAAATCATCCAAGAAAAATAACCCCAGATAATTCTAAGTGATGATAATAAAACCGCTCTTAAAATATGCCACATTATTTTAATCCTAAAATAGATACCGATAAATCTGCAGAAGTGAAATTTTTAGCGTAGGATTCATCTTCAACAATGCCGTTACAGCCAAAGAATACTTGATAATAATCTTTTAATTCTAAAGTTTTAACTTCCTCGCTTGGATTGATGATAATTAAGCCTTCTTTAAAGCCAGGTAATAACAATTTTTCTTCAGTGATGGTAATAGTTACTAGCCCATTATCTAAATAATCAATATAAACATTTTCTAACTCGCTAGCGGAATTAACTTTAAATAATGGAATCATTTTTCTGACTTTGATAAGCTCCCTCATGAACTTCACCATTTCTTGTCTAGATTCCACCAAATCCCAGTCCATATTATTCACTTTAGGAACATTATAAGTATTATCAAGCATGCATTTTGATAAGCCAATTTCTTGACCCATATGGATAAACGGAACGCCAATAGAGAATAAAGTTATTGCATTAGCGAATTTCACTCTTTGAAGGTTAAGCTCTTCATTATCAGAGAAATAAGAAATCTTATCAAATAAAGTTTGGTTATCGTGACACTCAACATAGTTAATAGATTGAGAAGCATTGTTATATCGATTTTTTAATAAACAAGCACATAAGACATTATCTAAATCGTCTTTATTATATTCGTTCATAATAAAGCCTTTAGAGTATTTATCAAATGTTCCACCTTTAATGACATCTCTAAATTGATCGTTAAAGAATCCCATTTCTGGAATTTGATGAGCGTTATCGCTACAGCACTTCTTATCTTTAGATAAGCCCGTCATCATGTCCCAACCTTCTCCATACATTAAAGCGTCAGGTTTAATTTCTTTAACCACTCTAATAGCTTCTTTGGCAGTCTCTAAATCAATAAGACCAAGAAGGTCGAATCTATATCCATCTAAATCAAAAGTTTCGGTGAAATATTTTAAAGAATCTAAAATATGTTTTCTCACCATGCTTCTTTCACTAGCGATATCATTTCCGCATCCACTACCTTCAGAGATTCTTTTTCCTAATCTACGGAAATAATAATTAGGTAAATTCCTATGGAAGTCACTATTTTGATATTCATAGATGTGGTTATAAACCACATCAAGAACGACTCTAATATCGTTTTTATGTAATTCAGCAACCATCTTTTTAAATTCTAATAATCTTGCTAAAGGGTCTTCAGGATAATTAGAATAACTACCTTCTAAAGAAAAGTAGTTGGTTGGGTTATATCCCCAGTTATAATGGTCAACTTCCACATCATCCACTCCAAAGAAATCATGGACTGGAAGAATTTGTACATGGGTAATTCCTAATTTCTTTAAATAGTCAATTTTATTTATAACACCTAGATATTTACCTGGGCATGTGTTTGTCTTATCAGCCTCAGTAAAGTCTCTAATATCCATCTCATAGATAATTGCCTCATTAGGTGACTTAATTTGAGTTTTTGGTTTTTCTTTTTTAACAGCATTTAAAGCGTTTAAATCAATAACAGCAGAATATTTAGAATTTAGCGATGTCCCCTTGCCATAAGGATCTCTAATTTCTTTAATAGTTCCATTTTGATGTATAACATAGTTATACTTCTTATTAAATAAATCGCCTTTCACTGTTAATTTATAAACACCTTTTTCTTTTCTTTTCATTGGTAAAAGAACAAAGTTATTTTCACTCTTTTCAAGTTTTACAAAGGCTTTATCACTAATCGGACTCCATAATTTAAAGATAGTTTCTTCTTTAAAATAGAATGCTCCAAATTCTTCATTTATTGGGGTGTATAATTCATCAAATTCTTTACTAGTGACGTAACTACGATAATCTACACCTAATTCATCTCCAGAATTAGTTTTCACAATATTTAAATTACCTAAAAGAATCTCTTCCTCACAAGATGCTTCAATTCTAAAAAGCTTGTCACTTCGAGAGAATCTAGAAATCTTTAAAGGATACGACACTCCATTAATTTCAATATTGAAATTAACATCATTGATGTCGCTTGATTCTCCATAATACATAATAGCCAAGTAATTCTTATTAATTAACTCAGCATTTATTAATCCATAATCCATAATTAACTTATTAATTCATCACTACTAGGAATATATTCCTCATCATCACTTGGTGCGCCTAAAACTGCACAGCCTTTGGTGTTGCCGTCTACTTCAGTAGAGACTATCCCTTCCATTTGTAAACGTTTAAAGAATTTACCCGCTCTATTAAAGCCCACCATACATTCTCGTTGAATTTTGCTCATAGAAACAAATTTTTGAGTTAAAACCCAATCCTTGACTGATTGATATTTCATCTCTTCGGCTTCATCAGCCTCTTTTTGCACTTCTCCAGAGGCCACTAACTGTTTACCAACTTCTTTAGAATGATCCACTAAATCTAAGAAATTAGGGTCATAATTAGTTGGGTAATGCTCTTTTAAATAAGAAACAACACGAATGATTTCTTTATTTTGTACAAAGCAGCCCTGTAATCTTACCACTCCATCAGTAGATACTACTGGAGATTGTACAAGCATATCACCTTTACCTAATAATTGTTCTGCTCCACCTTCTCCAATAATAGTCATAGAGTCTGTATATCCCGCTGTTCTTAAAGCAACGTGAGTTGGTAAGTTACCTTTAATAACACCAGTAATAACGTTTGTGGATGGCCTTTGAGTAGAAATTAGTAAATGAATGCCAGCAGCACGCGCTTTTTGAGCAATAGAAACTACTGGTAAACCAATATCTTTGCAGCGGTCCACTAAATCAGCATATTCATCAAGAATAACAACAATATATGGCATTAATTCTTTACCGTTTTCTTCGGCCCATTCATTATATTGATCAATTTCACTAACCATACCGTTTTCGGCAAATATTTCATATCGATGATTCATTTCATCACATAACTTAGTGAGCATGACTTTAGTCTTGTCTGGTTCAGTAATAATTGGACAGAGTAAATGAGGCATATCTCTATATTTAGACATTTCCACCATTTTTGGATCGACTAAAACAATTCTTAACAAATCAGGTGATGCTCTCATAATTAAAGTAGAGATAATAGAGTGAATAAAAATAGATTTACCACTACCAGTGGTACCTGCCACTAATATATGAGGGAATTTATTAAATTCTGAATAAACAACATTACCAGATAAGTCTTTACCAAAACCCACTGCTAAAGGTTTCTTTTTAGCATCTGGAAGAGCTTCAACTACTTCTTTAAAACTCACTGTGGTAATTTTCGCGTTAGGAGCTTCTAAACCTGAGAAAGTTTCATCTTTAACAATTGGGGTGAATCTAGTTCTCACTCCTCCTAATCTCATAGAGATATCATCAATTAACTTCTCCACTGATTTCATTGGAACGTTAGGGTCATATTCAATGTTATAACGGGTAACACTAGGACCAATCTTATAGCCAGTACAACGTGCTCCAACTTTAAAGTTTGTCAAAATATTGTTGATAGCTTCTACTCTATTATCGGCTACTTGAGTATTAAGCTCATTAGCATCATCATTTTCATAAGTCATTAAAAGATCAGTAGAAGGAGGTACCCAATTAATTGGTTCTTTCTTCTTAGGTTCTTCTGGAGTTATTGGAAGAGGATCATTAATCGCAGTCTCTTCATCCATTTCGTTTAAGAAGATTGGTTGGGCTCTAACTAAAGATTCATCAATTTGTGGTTTTTCTTCAACCACTTCATTAACAACCTCTGGTCTAGTTTCAATGAGGTTTTCAACCTCAACTTCTTCTTCTATAAAGTTTTCAGAGATTGGTTCTGGTTCTACTTTAACCGGTTTAGATATAGGAGCGGCAATAGAAGATTCGACTTTTCTTTGTCTAGAGAACACTAATGGGGTAAATTCTCGAGAATCATTTTGAGAATGAATCAAACCATGATTATCATCCAAAGACATCATTGGTCTAGAAAAACCACTGTTTTGATTAATAAATGGGCTTTGATCGCTTTCAAATCCTCTTTTAACTTCCACTGGTTCTGGGCTAACTAAATTAATTGGTTCATTAGTTTCTGCTTCTACTACTGGTTCTATATGTTTTTCTTTTGGGAGTTCTACAACAAGTTTCACTGGTTTTTCTTTGTTCTTTTCATTTTTAATCCAAGAAGTAATTAAAGGCATAAAGAAGATAAGTAAAGATACCACCATTAACATGATGCCTAAGAAAATAGCGACTGTATTATTGTTAATACCAACCCCTAAGGATAAACCAAGTAAGCCGTGTTTAAATCCACCAACGTAATTAAACGGATTAAAGAATACTGGAGAATAATATCCACTTAATGAAGCGTTATAGGAATTAATAGCAGTGCCAACACTTTCATAATATGGAGCGTCATAAACACTTAAGAAGAAAAACATTGATAAGAAAAATAATGGAAGAGAAAAAATGATATTTGCTTCCTTTAATTTTATTTTTCTTCTAAAAATAATTCTTAAAAAACCATATAAGAATATTAAAGCAAAAATAATATAGTAAGAAGCTCCAAATAAATATAAAGGAACAAAAGCAAAAGTACGAGCTACTTTGCCAACATTAATAATGAGTATAACGGATATTAAACAAAGGGTTAGACCCTTAACAATATTTTCGATTTTAGAGTTAATAGTTAATCTCTTTTTCTCGCCCATGCTATTATTATATGTGTGTACGTAGAAAAGTGAAAGAAAAAAAGCACTCATAAAGTGCTTTTTATTTATCATTAACTAAGATAATTGGCTCTATAAGTGGCTCTCGACCATTTTCTCTTCTAATAAACCATCTAGCACGATCTTTTATCGTATTTTTAGCTTGTTCTAAACTAAGTCCTTTAGCTAAAGCAGCATTTACTTCTTCGACAAAGATTTGAGTAATCGATTTAAAGATTGGCTCTGCCTCTTTAACATAAACAAAGCCCCGCATCTGGCAATCTGGCCCCGCAATAATACGTTTTTCTTTTAAAGAAACAGTGGCCGCAATCACTACCGCTCCATCAACACCTAACTTTTGTCTAGTTTCAACTACTTCGGTCGCATCTTTAGTAACGCCCTTACCATCTACAATAAGAGGAGAAATATTTATACCTGTTACTTCACTTGGTAAAATCACTGGACGTTTTCCTGGTTCAAATATTAACTGCATGCCATTATCTAAAACAAAGACATTCATATGATTTAAACCAATGCCTAAAGAGACCGCTAATTTTGCGTTTTCCATGATTTTGGTATAGTGTCCACGAACTGGGAAATAATATTTTGGTCTAAAGATATTTAAGATAAATCTTAAATCGTCTTCTTGAGCGTGCATAGAATGGACATCTTTTCCTTTTAGCCACACCACTTGACAGCCAGTGCGGTAGATTTCATCCATATTTCTAGTACAAGTTGTTTCAAATATTGGTCTAGGAACCGCCACATTCATAAAGATGTCATCAGGCATAACTTTGATACGTTTATCAGAATTTAAGCCATGTGCTAAAGCGCCAGTTTCTTTAAATAAATCATCAGAGTGACCAACCATTAAAATTAATAAATCAGTGCTTTTAACTCTTAACAAATCTTCTTTAGAAACAAAATTAGTTTGGGCAAATGTTGAAGTTCCAGTAGCCTCCATGACATATTTCATCACGGCTTCGGTATATTGGTCGTAACAATAAATTCTTTTGTTATATCTTTGAGCTAATTTGCAAATCTCTCTTAGTCGATACATATTTTGCCAATAGCAAAGCACAAAGATACGTTTATTTAATTTGAAATATTTCTCCACTAAGTCATTAATACGATGCTTAGGAGAGCAATATCCATTTTTATCAGCAGCTTTAGATTCCGCCATCAATAAAAGTGTTTCTTCTTTAGCGAGTTCACTAGTCATGCCAAGGTCAAAACGATACCCGGTTTCGTTAGTGGCAAAATTAATAATAAAATCAGAAGTATAAATAATATTTCCTTGATCTGTTTGAATAGCAACTCCAAAGGAGTTAGCAGCGTTATGACAAGTTTGGAAGAATCTAATTTTACGATTAGCGACAATCACTTCATCGGTTGGTTTAACAATGACATAGTCAAAAAGAGTTTTCGCCTCAATAATTGATAATTGTCCTTCAATAATAACTTTAGTTGTTTGAGTACAATATACTTTACTAGGAGCATATTTATAGAAATATCTTAAAGCCCCAAAAGATTCATCATGTCCGTGGGTAATAAAATAGCCTCTAACACGTTCCTTATTTTTAATAAGATAATCAGAGTTAGGTAATAAATAATCCACTCCAGGGAGAGTCTTATCAGGTAAAGAAGATCCAGCGTCTAAAACGAAAATATCGTCGTTAATTTCGACAACATAGCAATCTCTTCCGTCCTCGTCTAATCCAGCAAGGGCAAATACCTTTATTCGATCTGACATCAAAATCTCCTATATAGAATATTGACTATAACTTATAGTTAACTATATTTTAAAAACTTTAAAACATTTAATCAATGTTTTTTGTAATGATGATATCCGCACCTGTATTTAAAACATTTTTAATAGCGATATCACCAATATGAGTTGGAGCGTTAACTCCGACTTTATTTATTTCATCCATCACTTCAAAAATCATCCCTTTTGGAATAGAAGTAGATGTTTTAACAGAGACTACTGTATTTTCTCTATTTTTAACCCTCACAAACGAAGTAATCATTCTTTTTGGATTGGTCACTTCATCTTTTGCGTATTGGGCCCCTCTTGGGCAGGAATTTCCAGTAACGTTTAGCTTATCATCAATAGTTAATCGACATCCACGAGGACAGACTATACAAGTAAATTCTTTCATATTATCTTTCCTCCAAAGACACTGTTATTTCGTCTTTAACATTTATGAGTTTATCTTTGCTCACCTTAATCATTACCATTTCACTAGGAATAAGAACTGGTTTAACTACTTTATGGAAAACAGCTTCACCACTAGAGAAATTCACAAAGACATTCTTAATTGGTTTTCTCACTCTAAATTTAAAAGTGACATCATGGTCTAAATCAGTCTCAATAAATTGAGGAATGACATATCCCACTCCATTTCCTGGATTAACTTTAATTTTCACTTTCTTAGAAACTTCACCTTTAATATATCTAGAGGCGGCTCTTCCGGCTTCTCGACCTTCTTCAGTAACAAAGTCTACCACATCATGAACGTGTAAACAGTTACCACAAGCAAAGATTCCAGGAATACTAGTTTCTAATTGATCATTAACCATCGCTCCTTTAGTGGAACTGATATTCACATCAATATTTTCAAGTAGAGATACATAAGGAATTAATCCAACTGATAAAAGTAAAGTATCACATTCAAATTCCATCTCGGTTCCAGGGATGAATTTCATCTTATCGTCCACTGCTGCTAATACAACTTTTTCTACCCTACCTTTACCTTCAACTCTAAGAACGCTTCTAGAAAGATAAAGAGGGATATTATAATCATTTAAACATTGAGCGATATTTCGATTTAAGCCGTTAGAATATGGCATAAGTTCACTAACACAAAGAACCTTTGCTCCTTCTAATGTCATACGTCTAGCCATAATTAATCCAATATCGCCACTACCAAGAATGACAATTCTTTTACCAGCGAGATATCCATGGATATTTAAATATTTTTGAGCAGTACCAGCGGTAATAATACCGGCTACTCTATCTCCAGAAAGTTGAATCGCTCCTGGACTACGTTCATAGCAGCCAGTAGCAAAAATAATAGCTTTTGCCTCAATATCCACAACTCCATCAATCGCGTTAGAATAAGTAACAACTTTTTCTTTAGAAATATTTAAAACTAAAGAATCTAGTTTATATTCAATGCCTAATTCTTTAACTTGTTCGGCAAATCTAGATAAATATTCTGGTCCAGTTAATTCTTCTTTAAATTCGGTTAAACCAAAGCCGTTATGAATGCATTGATTTAAAATACCGCCAAGAACACTATCCTTTTCAAGGATAAGAATATCATCGATTCCGTTTTTCTTCGCTTCAATAGCGGCGGCCATTCCAGCACTACCGCCACCGATAATTACTAAATCACGTTTAATCATAATTTCTTCACCTCCTCAACGAGGATATTAGAATTAGATTTATCCCATTTAATATCTAAAGGAGAAACTCCATAATGCTTAGCTAATATCATGGTGACCATTGGAGAGCAGAATCCGCCTTGGCATTTACCAAAGCCGGCTCTACATCTTCTTTTAACTCCTTTAACAGTTTTAGGAGGAACACTTCTAGATAATAAATCTTTAATTTCTCCTAAAGATACTTTTTCACAGCTACAAATAATTTTTCCATATTCTGGATTTTCTTTGATAAGTCTATTTCTTTCTTCTTCAGAAACATCATTTAAGACATGATATTTTTTCACTCTTGGATTATAGTCTTTCTTTTCTTCTAAATTAAATAATTTAGAAACATAGTTATTTACTACATATTCCGCGATTGCAGGAGAAGAAGCAAGTCCAGGAGATTCAATACCCGCAACATTAATGAAATATTTATTAGATTTAGCAGGTTCAATAATAAAATCATGTGTGGATGGAGTGGCTCTCATACCAGAGAAGACTCTTACTACTTGATTAAATGGAATAGAAGGAATCATCTCAGTTGCTTGTCTTCTAACATTAGCTAAAGTTTCTGAATCAGTAGAGACATCATCTTTATCTTCATCAAATTCACTACTTGGTCCCACAATATAGTTATTAGAGCTAGTTAAAGAAACTAATACTCCCTTACCTTTTTCACTTGGAAGAGGGAATATTGTGTGATTCACTAAACCAAGCTTATAGTGATCTAAAACAAAATATTCACCTTTTCTTGGATTAATTTTCCAATCAATTGGTTCAATCATTTTAGCGATTTCATCACTATATAAACCTGCGCAGTTAATAACTACTTTAGCCTCAAATGTAGCTTTATCAGTTTTAACTTCAAAATGGTCCGAAAGATATTCAATATCTTTTACTTCTTGTTCTAAGAATAGTTTAACCCCGTTATCAACTGCATTTTCAACCGCGTGGACCACTAAATTAAATGGGTCAATAATCCCGGCAGTTGGAGCTAATAGAGCACCAATAACTTCACTAGATACATTTGGTTCAAGTTTTCTAGTTTCTTCTTTATCTAAAAGTCTAGTTTCTACTCCATTAGCTATAGCTCTAGTTTGAAGTTCTTTTAAAGTTTTAAATTGTTCTTCACTAGTGGCTAAAGTCATAGAGCCAATACGCTTAAAGTGGACATCTAATTCTTCACTAATTAAGTCAAACATCTTATTTCCTTCAACATTAAGTTTGGCTTTAAGAGTTCCAGGAACAGGATCATATCCACTATGGACAATGGCACTATTAGCGTTACTAGTGACATTACCAACGTCATTTTCTTTTTCTAATAGGGCAACCGAAAGAGAATAACGTGAAAGCTTTCTAGCTACCATCGCGCCGACTACGCCAGCGCCAATAATTAATACATCATACATATAAATTTATTATAATAAAAACTCCCGATAAATCGAGAGTTTTTTTGTTTAATTTAATTATTTACGGAATTTACGTGGACCTTTGATAGATTTGTCAGGACGATGATGATGTTCTAATTTTCTTTCTTCGGTCTCAATAACGCCTTCTGGCTTTTCCATAAATTCTTTCGCGGAGACTTTAACTTTTCCGTGTTCATCAATTTCAATGACTCTGACTTTGAGTTTGTCACCAACTTTAACAACATCGCTTGCTTTAGAGACATATCCCCAGCCTAAGCGAGAGACATGACATAAGCCTTCGACATTACCAAAGAGTTTAACAAATGCTCCATAGTCTTCAACACGAGTGACTTCTCCAACGAATTCTTCACCAACTTTGGCTTCTCTAACAATATCAAGAATGATTTGTTTAGCCTTGTTGATGACTTCTCTATCCATGTGGTATAAGGTAACTTGTCCGTTATCTTCAATGTCAATTTTGACATTGTCACATTGAGCAATGATTTCATTAATGACTTTGCCGCCTGTTCCGATAACTTCTCTAATCTTGTCCACATCAATGAAGAATGTGTCCATCTTAGGAGCGTACTTACCAACATCTGGACGTGGCTCACTAATCGCGGTTTTCATTACTTCACGAATCTTTGCTCTAGCTTCATGAGCTTGGGCTAAGGCTTCACGTAAGACTTCTTTAGTGACACCTTTGATTTTGATATCCATTTGTAAAGCGGTAATACCTTTTTCAGTACCCGCAACTTTGAAGTCCATATCACCGAAGTGATCTTCTAAGCCTTGGATATCAGTAAGAATGGTATATGGGTGTTTACCGTCAAGAGGTCCACTACTAATTAATCCCATAGCGATACCGCTAACCATAGCTTTAATTGGGACACCTGCTGCCATTAATGACATACAGGATGCACAAATAGAAGCTTGAGAGGAACTACCATTAGATTCGACAACTTCCGCCACTGTTCTAATGGTGTATGGGAATTCTTCAGCGCTAGGAATAACGTAAGAAAGAGCTCTTTCTCCTAAAGCACCGTGACCGATTTCTCTTCTTCCTGGAGAGCCCATTCTTCCAACTTCACCAACAGAATATGGTGGGAAGTTATAATGATGCATCCAGTGTCTAGTTTCTTCATCAGTCAAATTATCAATAATTTGTTCGTCGCTCTTAGCTCCTAAAGTGGTCACTGCGATAACTTGAGTTTGACCTCTAGTAAACATCGCGGAGCCGTGTGTTCTTGGGAGTAAATCAACTTGAGCGTCAAGTGGTCTAATTTCATCAACTTTACGTCCATCTGGTCTAATTTTCTCATCAGTGATAAGTCTTCTAACTTCTTTAGCGACTAATTTTTCTAAAGTTTCTTTAACCATGTGTACGGCTTTTTGATGTTCTTTTTCATCTGCGTACTTTCTAGTATCATAGTCATCGATAATTTCATTTTCAATCGCGTCAATCGCATCTTGTCTTTCGAGTTTGTCAAAGATAGAGATAGCTTTCACTAATCTAGCTTCTGCTCTTTCAGTGACATCTTTTTCAATGACTGGATCACAGACATATAATTCGATTTCACGTTTTGGTTTACCAACTTCTTTAATGATTTTTTCTTGCCACACACAAAGTTTTTTAATTGCTTCATGACCAAACATTAAAGCATCTAACATATCTTCTTCGCTGACTTGATCAGCACCAGCTTCCACCATGTTAATGGCTTCTTTGGTACCGGCAACAGCTAAGTTGATATCAGATTTGGCTCTTTCTTCTACTGTTGGGTTAATGATAAATTTACCATCAACTCTACCAACATAGACGCCTGCAATTGGTCCATCAAATGGAATGTCAGAGATTCCAAGAGCTAAACTTGAACCAAGCATAGCGGTCATTTCTGGAGTGCAGTCTAAATCCACAGACATCACTGTGTTAACGATTTGCACTTCATTTCTAAATCCTTCAGAGAACATTGGTCTGATAGGACGATCAATTAATCGGGCTGTTAAGGTAGCATGTTCACTTGCTCTACCTTCTCTTCTTAAGAAGGATCCTGGGATTTTACCAATGGCGTATTGTTTTTCTTCATAACCAACGGTTAATGGGAAGAAATCACCTTCTTTTGGTAAATCAGAAGCACATGCTGT
The DNA here is from genome assembly GCA_002392945.1 of Caryophanales bacterium UBA3835. Taxonomy (GTDB): domain Bacteria; phylum Bacillota_I; class Bacilli_A; order RFN20; family CAG-826; genus UBA2450. The sequence goes on from DGHZ01000049.1 coordinate 13,008, forward strand.
GGAAAGAACTACAGTTTCGTTTAATCTTACAAGCACAGCACCGTCGGCTTGTTTGGCAATCTCGCCAGTTTCAACAACGAACTTCTTTCCTTCGAATTCTAATTCGAATACTTTCTTCATCTTTTCTTTTTTCCTTTTAAAAAACATAACGCGATTATGTTATCATAGATAAGAATAAAAACGATAATACTTTTTATTAAATCGTTAATTATAAATTAATTAGGAACTTATGGATTTACCTTTAGACAATAAAAATCAATTAGAATCATTATTAGATGGTTGCTCCTTAAAAGAATTAAAAAATATTGCCTCTAATATTATTGAGCAATATAAAAATAATTCTCATAAAGGTGATGATTTAATTAATTCTTTATTAGCTTCAAAAGTCTACGCGGTATATCGTTTACCAGCGACATATTCCGCCTTTACTGACGCGCTTAAACACACGCTTGAATTATATAAAGATAATATTAGCTCTATTATTGATGTAGGAGCGGGATCTGGCTCCGCTTCTATTGCGGTCTCTCACTTATTAGCGAATATCAAAAGTTACACCTTATTAGAAAGAAATAAATATATGATAGAGGTCGGTAAGTCTCTTCATAATTTTAATTATATTAATTATGATTTATCTATAGATAATTTAGACATTAAGGCTGATTTAGTGTTATCTAATTATGTCTTAAATGAACTTGATCATAATTCTCGTATTAATGCGATTAATAAGATGTGGAATATGACTAATAAAATAATGTTAATCGTAGAGCCAGGAACTCCTGAAGGATTTCAACTCATTAGAGAAATTAGAGACTATTTAATTTCTATCGGAGGACACATTATTTCTCCTTGCCCACATAACGACATTTGTCTAAATACTTGGTGTCACTTCTCCGCTCGAGTATCTAGAAGTAAACTACATAAAAGTATCAAGGGAGGTGACGCTCCTTATGAAGATGAAAAATATTGTTACATTGCTATTAGTAAAATAGAAACTATACCTTGTAAAGCTAGGATATTAAGGCATCCTCAAATTAATCCAGGATATATTAATTTAGAAGTCTGTACAAAAGAAGGAATAAAACATATAAAATATTCTAAAAAAGATAAGGAACTATTTAAAAAAGCCAGAAAAAGTAACGCTGGAGATATGATTTAATAAAAAAAATGAAGAACTACCGTTTATATCTATTTGAATTATTATTCGCTTTATTAGTAATCTTCGCTCACACCAATTTCCCAGCTGGAGAGCTTTATTTTGATTCATTTGGTAGAGTGACTGTTTTATTCTTTTTTATGTTATCTAGTTATTTTTATACTAGAACTCTTAATAAGGAAAGCCATACATATAAATCTACTTTAAAAAGATGTTTAAGACTTCTAATTATTGCTGGAATAACCATTGCTTTTTATTGTGTGATATTAATACCAGTCAACTGGGCTAATTTAGGGACTCCAAAACTCTTCAGTGAATCTTTTAACTGGCCTAACTTTTTAGAATTCTGGAATAAATATATTCCAAAATTATCATTCTTATGGTTTATTATTGCTTTAATTTTATGTTATTTAATTTATCCATTTATCTATAAAATCAAATGGTTTAAAGAAAACAAATACTCTATTTTTGTTCCTATTGTTATATTAGTATGCGCCTATATATACCGCATCTTTTGTAATCAATACAATTGGGGATTCTTCTCTACTTATCAAGTAACAAGAAACTTCTTAATTACAGGTTTACCGTGTTTTCTTATTGGTAGCTATATCTATCATCATGAATCTCAATTTAAAAAGATAAACACTCCGGCATTTTGGTTAATATTTATCGCTTTAATAGGGACCACTTTATTAGAAGTTATATATCACGAGGCTACTAGTAATAAACCAAACGAATTCTATTTATCTAGTATTGCTTTAGCAGTGTTAGTTCTTATTTACTGCATTCAAAAACCAGACACTAAACTTGGAGAATGTTGTTACCACTATTTAGGATCTACTGGTCCAACATTTATCTATTTATTCCATTTATTTTTCGTCATGTGTTTTGGAGCATTATATAAAATAAATTGGGGAGTATTTCTAATAATAGTCCTTGCTGATACATGTACTTTATTATTAGGATTAATTTATAATTTATTCAAAGTTAAAGTTTTTAAAAGGGGATAATTAACAATATATGAAAGATTATGTCATCTTAGTGGATTCTTGCTGTGACTTATCTAAAGAGTTTAGACAAAAGCACAATATTGAATATGTGAAAATGCTTTTAAACTGGACAGATGAAAAAGGAATAGAACACGAAAATATCGCTGATCTAGATTGGGAGACTCTTTCAATGAAAGAGTTCTACGATATTATTAGAAGAGGAATTAGATTCTACACTTCTATGCCTTCTCAACAAGACTATATGAATTTCTTTGAGAAATATCTTAAAGAAAAGAAAGATGTTTTATATATTGCTTGTAGCTCTGGACTTTCTAACTCTATTAATATCGCTAAAAAGTTAGTAGAGACTGAAGTTAAAGAAAAATATCCAAATAACAAAGTTATTGTTATCGACTCCCTTAGAGCAGGCATGTCCTTAGGTATGATCATCATGGAAGCTCAAAAACTTAAAGATGAAGGTAAATCAATAGAGGAAGTATCTAATTGGATTGAAGAAAATAAACTTAAATATCTAGAAGTTGGTATTCCAGAAACTCTTACCTACTTAAAAAGAGCGGGACGAGTCAGTTGCCCTAAAGCCTTTATGGGCAATATGATTGGTTTGAAACCAATCTTAGAATTTGATGATAAAGGAAGTAACATCGCAGTTAATAAGGCCATTGGTAGAAGAAAAGCCTATATCAAGATGGCCCAGATGATTAAAGATCATATTGATGATCCAGAACATCAAGAAATCTACTTAATGCATGCGGACTGTAAAGATGATGATGTTAAAGCTTTTAAAGATGAAATCTTAAAGGCTGTTAAAGTCAAAAACATCATTGTTGAACCTCTAGGACCAATCATTGGTGCTTCTAGTGGCCCTGGCACAATTATCGTTAATTATCGCGGTAAATAATATAAAAGAAAACGAACCGGTTAGATGGTCAATCTATCCGGTTCTTTTATTTTCTTATAAAGATTTTAATCTTTAAGATTATTGTTCTTTACGTCTTCTAAATAAGAAGTATCCACCAATAGCAGCGACTGAAATCATTGAAACGATAACAATAATTGCTACTGTATTACCATTACCATTAACGATTGATAATGGAGTAATTCTAGATGATGCAGAAACCAGTCTAACATCGCTCATGAAAGCAGTTTGTCCATGTTTTTGGATACAAGCTTCATAAGTTGCCATAGCTCTTTCAAGACAATAACTATAATCATTATCGGTATCGTCTGTATATTGAGCAGAAGCATACTTAATTAAGTTCTTTGCATAAGCTTTTTCATCAGCACTAAGTGAAGCATTATCGGCAATATTAGATGAGTATGCATTACTAGCAGTTGTCCATGCAGCAGCAACACCATCTGTACAATTTGCTGTATTGTCAAATGCGGCATTCATAGCTTTTGCAAATGCAACAACTGCTTTTTGTGCAGCTTCGTGGCCTGCAACGTTAGCGATGTTTTGAGTACCGCTTGATTCAGCGTATGTAACAGCGACAGATAAGCAATAAATTGCCTTTGTAGCACTTGAAGGTTTGGTAATTGTAACAACAATTTCACCGGCGGCTGCAGAACCAGTAAATGTATAGTTTGTCGCACTTGATGATAATGATTGTGGATCACCGCCAAATTGGTCGCCGCCAATAGTGACTCCTGCTGTTGCAGAAACGCCACTTGCAGTAGATGCATTGACAACAACTTTGGTAATTGTGCCAGAAGCAAAATCATCTGTTGTCAATTTGATGTATTGAACAGCGGCGCTACCAGTTCCATAGTGAATACCTTTTGTATCATCAAAATTAGATTCGGTTCCATCTGATTCAACAACCCATTCTTCGCCACCACTAGAGGTTGCACCACCAGTAGCATATTTTTCTGTAAATGTTAAGGTAGAAGTAGTAGGTTCTCCTTCGACTGGAGCCATAACAGCTCGAAGTGTTTGGGTGACATTAACAGTTGAAGTTGTTGGTGAAGCAAATCCACCATATTCAATACTGAGAACTTTACCGTCTTCAGAGGCATCCCATGTATGTGGAAGAGTAATTGAACTTCCGCCTAATTTGATGGTGTATTCTCCATAAGAGAGATCACCTTCATCTCCGCTAGCCATAGTGTAATGTACATTCCATGAACTTGCGTCAGATACGGTTGTGGTTGCACCACTATAAACTTTAATAGTTGGAGCAGACCAAGTTAAAGCAGTAACCGAATCAGTAGAAACTGTAACTGTGATGGAATCTAATGTAGATCCTCCATCATAGGAGACAGATAATGTAGCACTACCGGCTGCGACAAAGTTAACTGTAACTAAGCCTTCACCTGCATCAGCAACAAATTCATCAACTTCAAAAATAGATGAGTTACTTGATGTAATAGAAATTAATGATGTATCACTCATGTTACCATAGGTAAATGCGATATCATCGCTTTTACCAACATAACCTGATACAGATGTTGGAGTAAATTCAGCAGTTGGATTACCTGTAACAGTAACGACTAATTCATCATATTTACTGTTATCGGCAGTTGAACGACATCTTAATGTAATAGTACCTTCTGTATCACCAGATAATAATCCAGATTCATCAAATGCATAATCGTCACCTACTGTAGTTGCAGAAACAATCCATTCATATCCTTGATTAGCATATTGTGAATTAATAGTTACGCTAACTTTATCTGGATCAAGATAATCATCATACGTATCATTTAAACCGATTTCAGCAGTGTGTGTACCAATTTCAACACTTGTAACTGCGGCATAGTCAACTGTAATTGTATAATGGGCAGATTTAGTAATTTTGTCTTCGGTATAAAGAACATAAATTTCATGTCCATCGTGATCAGCTTTAGTTAAAACTGTAGAAGTTGTGATGGTCGCACCACTTTCACTATCTAATTTAAAGGATGTTGGTGTTTTTGTTACAGGGTCATCAATTGTGTAATACGCAGTTAATGTTCCTCCATAGGAGAAAGTATTACCAGCAGTAAATGATGTTGTTTGACCACTAGTTGTAACATGATCCAGTTCATTTGATGGGGCTTTGTAAAGACTAATACCTGTTCCTGTACCTGAACCATAACATGCAAATCCATATGTACCGTTTCTTCTAAGGGTATCATTTACAGAAGCACTGTTATTACGATTGCTTACTAACGAATAAGCACCATCGGTTGGACCGGTAATGGACCAAGTTCTATCTGCCGAAGTATCATCAAATAAACCAATTTGATTCTTTGTTCCGTTTCCAGCAAGATATTTTCCGTCATCTTTACTTACTACTAACCAACTACTTTCGCCACTCTTTTGAATGCTCCAAACAATAGAGTTGTCTGGGTCAATGATTTTATTATTTGATGGTGAAACAGATGTGTATTCTGCTCTATTAGATGCAATTGAGTTCTTTAACGCAGCACCATCTGAATAAATAACGTAGTCGCCTTCCACTAAATCTCCACTAAATAGGGTGTATTCATCAACAGCCTTATAAACTGCTGTAAATGTGACGGTTGTATTTCCGACTAAAGTATAATTCGCACCAGCCGAATACTGACTTGAACCATCAGACCATTTTGAGAAGGCTTTTCCGCTTGGAGCGGTCCAAGTTCCAGGGAATGATGCTAACGAATATGAACCAGCATATTCGGTTGATGAAATGTCACTTCCTGTACCATCTCCAGACTTATAGATAACGGTTGTTTGGGCATCTTGGGTCCAATATGCAGTGTATTCGATATCATCACCCACTATTGGCGATTCGTCTCCTGCATCATATAAAGTATTGCCACCATCTGAACTCCAACCATCAAATGAATGGTGATCTTTTGTGCCTGGAGATGGGAATTCGAATGTGTCACCATCTTCTACTTCCATATCAGCAATAGAGGCCGAACCCCCAGCTACATCAAACGATACGGTCCAATATGTAGCGCTATCATCTAGTGCGGTCACCACTAAATCAACATAGACGGAAGTTTCTGTATTTCCGGAAATTCTAAATGTTTCACTTCCGGATGTATTGCCTTTTCCTGTAACAGTAAATGAACCTGAACCACTTGAGCATGTAGCAGAACTGCTTACTGTAAAGAGGCCAGATGTACCACTTTGGTGAGCAATATTGACTTTTTGGTCAGTTGCACCAGATGGATTTAAAGTTACAGAAACTGTTTTGGCTGTAAGGTCACTTGATCCAATTGATAATGCATTTTGAGATGCAGCACCACCAAGGGTAATTCCAGTCAATGGAGTCGAGGTGTTCTGATACCAACAAACTTTATCTAGAGATAATAAACCATTGCTACTACCACTCGCCATATCAAAGGCAATTGTATAATAAGCATATGTTGACTGATTTGATAAAGTCAAAGTTGTTGGCGTAGAAGTGCTTGCTGTAATGCTCGTAGTACTAGCTAACTCAGTACCAGAAGTACCAGAAGATGCACCACCATAAACTTTAATGCTATTCAATTTGCCACTAGTTAAAGCCGATATATATAAATCGACTTTTGTAAACTTTGTTGTCGTGCCAAAAGTTGCAGTATTATACACACTACCAACTGAAGCAGTATTTTTTCTTCCACATTTAACTGTTTTATTTGCACCAGAAACCGAACTAGACCAACCCCAGTTATTGTTGTTGAAATATTGAATTGTCCAGCCTTTGCTCGCACTATCAGTTTCGGTAAATGTGCCAGTGTATGAAGAATTCTTTGCACCACCACCAAAAGTAATTGTGTTTGTTATACTTTCGGCAGCATGTACTGGAGTAGCTTCTTTTGTACTACTTGCAACAGCAACACCAACACCTACAGCCATTGTCGCACCTAAAGCAAGTGCGGCAATTTTTGTAAATAATTTATTCATAAATATCTCTCCTTTCGATAAAAGTCTCCAAGGCCGTTTTGGTTATTTAGCCAAGTGAGTATGAATAAATCTTTTGATGTAAAGTCAATTTGTTCATTAATCCAAAAGGCATCCAATATCAGCCAGACTAATGAATAATCGACAAAAAGATTTTGCCAGTTCGCTAACGATTGTATATGTCCCCTATTGGACCAATGATAGCTACGCTGACGTTTGAGACTCGGAGAGAGTACGAAGAGTCATGTGCACGTTGATTCTTAACTGTCTCGTTATCACAAACAAAGAGGCGAATCCTTAATTAAGCCAAGACGCCTTGACCATTAGCGTCTCTCCCTTTGGGGAGCCGCCTCTTATGCTGACAATTATAAGAAGAAGAAGAAGAAGAATCAAGCACTCGCCATGCCAGAGTGCTAACTTATTTACAAAGTAAATAAAATTTTATATCAAAACATGACAATCTTGCGATTTGTTTTACAAACCACTACTTTCGGCGTGCCCTATTTTTGAAGAATGCACCCCTTATCATGTCAAGCAAAATTGAATGATTTTTAGTATTCAAAAAATCCCTGTGTAGCGCCTAATTGTGACGTAAGTACGAGGGGTTATATTTGTGTATATATGAGTAGAAATTCAAATACCGTTGTGGCTTGTTACACTTTAGAAGGAAAATTAGTGAAAACTTATGAATCAGCAAAAAAAGCTGCTAGTAGTAGACACTTATTTCCTCGTACTATAGACCGCTGTATTAGAGGAGATATATCTACAGTAAAAAATCTACAGTGGAAACGTTTTAATATTGGAGAGGTTCCAGATAATATTTCTCCACTTAAAAAAGAGTCCACTATTTTATCAATTAGACCAGTTGCAAAACTAGATGAAAACGAGAACATTATTGAAGTATATCCATCGATAAGAAACGCTGCTAAAAACAATCATATAGATGCGCATACTTTACGTGATAGATTAAATAAAAAATATGCTTATATTGGCAAAGCCAAATTTAGATATTTATTAGATAATGAAATTGATAAATATGCTTTTAAAAAAGGTCAAAAAATCAATAACAAAACTAAGGCAATAATTCAGTTAACTTTAGATGGAAAATATATTAAATCATATCCTTCGATTTCTGCAGCATTAACGGCATTAAATAAATCAGTAAATAACAGAGGAATATCCGAATGTTTAAAAGGTAATTACGAAACAGCGTTTGGATATAAATGGAAATATAAATAAGATTATGCGCACAATATACACATAATTGTTGAATGCGCTTTTATATTTTGCTACCATGTAGCTAAGGTATACATTATGGCAAAAGTAAACACCAATATTTCTTTAGATCCAAAACTTAAAAAAGAGGCAGTAGACTTATTCCACTCTATGGGATTAGATTTATCCACTGCTATCACTTTATTTTTGTTTCAATCTGTAAGAGAAAGAAAACTGCCATTTGAGTTATATGAAGTGCCTAATAAAACAACAATAAAAGCAATTAAAGAAGCAGATAAATCAATGAGACATCCAGAAAAATTGAAACGCTATAGTTCTTTCAAAGAATTATTAAAGGATATTAAAACTTGAAATATGATGTAGTTAGAACTTCACGATTTGTAAAAGATCTTAAAAAAATTATAAAAAGAGGCTATGAATTGAATGAACTGGATATAATTGTAGAACTATTATCAAATGGTTCTGTGATTCCAGAAAAATACAAAGATCATCCTCTAAAAAATAGCGAAGAATATAAAGATTGTCGTGAACTTCACATCAAGCCTGATTGGCTGCTAGTATATAGATACTATAGTAACGAAGTGATCTTATACTTAATGCGAACAGGAACTCATAGCGATCTCTTTTAATAAAAAAACTAGGTGTGTCATTCGTAATAAAAAAACTTCCATATAACTGGAAGTTTTTTGTTTCGTCTTT
>DGHZ01000029.1:0-1534 GCA_002392945.1 Caryophanales bacterium UBA3835
CAGCGACACTCTTAAGTTCGTCATCGATATTACTACCTTCATAGACATCAAAGATTCTAGCTTCTTTAACTAAACCTTTACCACTAGTTTTAATAACTTTAATAATTTCACTAGCAGAAACACTCTTATTAACAAGCATTGCTAAGTCTCTACTAACGGTAGGGAATTTAGAAATCGGTGTCATCTTAGCTAAAGAAACTTTCGCATTAAGAAGTGGTTCTAAATTCATTTCTAAAGCGACGGCACTACCTTTAAGTCCAAGTGCTTTTAATGCATTTGGATGTAGCTCACCAAAAACACCAATTGAGGTATTTTGGAAAATGATTTTTGCCGATTTTCCTGGGTGTAATTCTTCTTTATTAGAAGAATAACGTTCAAATCTATATCTAGAAGCTTCTATACCAAGAAGGGCGAATATTCCTTCAACAATTCCCTTCATATGATAGAAATCAAATGGAGTTTTTTCCATTAAATCTCTAGTATAATCAGCGCCAAGTAAGACAACCGCTAAATGTTCGCTTCTACTAGAAGTCGACATCATATTTGAGGTTTCAAATAATTTTAAGTCTTTGTTTTGTCTATTAACGTTATATAAGGCGGATTCAAGTAAAGAATATAAGATATGGGTTCTAAAATATTCCCTTTCATCAGTTAATGGATTTAATAACTTATAATGCTCTTCTTCATGCAAAAGATTGAATTTAGTGGAGTTTTCTTTAGAAACTAAAGAATAAGTTAAACATTCATCTAATCCGTTAAGAGACAAGAATTCTCTTATTTTTCTTAATCGAGATTGTCTTAAAGATAATCCTCCGACTTTTGCGTCAAGTAGAGGAAGTTCACTTTTAACATTTTCAAAGCCAAGCACTCTAATTACTTCTTCAGAGATATCAGCTTCGCAAGTCACATCAAGTCTAAAAGAAGGAATAGAGACTTCAAATTCATCTCCATTTTCTTTGTTAACATTGAAATAGAGTCTATTTAAGACATTCTTAATCTCTTCTTTAGAGAAGCTTGTTCCAAGCCTATTATTAATATAAGAATGATGACATTTTAATATAGAAACAGGTTTTTCTTCATTTTGATATTTGACGATATCAGAGAATTCTTTACCTTCGCAATACTCCTTAATTAAATAAGAAGCGAAGTTAATAACTTCTTCTGATTGATAGTGATTAGTGCCTTTCACAAATCTTTGGCTCGATTCACTAGATAAACCAAGTCTATTAGAAGTGTGACGGATACTAGCTCCATCAAAGCTTGCGGCCTCGATATAAATATGAGTGCTCTTTTCATCAACCGCACAGGCTAACGATCCCATCACTCCACCTAAACACATCGCCTTATTATTACAAGTAATAACGATATCATCTTTTTCTACTTTATAAGTCCCTTCATCTAAAGCGACAAAGTCACAAGATAAATCATCTTTAGCGATTAATTCAGCTTTATCGAGTTTATCGGCATCATACATATGAAGTGGTTGACCAGTAAGCAACATTACATAGTTACCAATATCTACGATATTATTGAT
>DGHZ01000029.1:1632-20158 GCA_002392945.1 Caryophanales bacterium UBA3835
ATGCCTTTAATTTCTCTACCTGAGAATTGGCTACATCTCCAGGATTCACTGCCAACTTTTAAATTAGTTTTAAATGTATCTTTTACTTCAAAAGTAGGGATCTTCACTTCTTTAGCAAAGATAGCCCCAATTTCTCTAGCGACATTATATAAGGATAATAAGTCAGGACGATTCGCAAGAACTTTTAAGTTCAATACTTCATCATCTAAGCCTAAATAGCCTAAGACATCTTCATTTCCAACTTCAGCGTCACTAGGTAATTCTTCAATGCCTTCTGTTTGTTCTTTTCTTAAATATTTTGGATCAACGCCTAATTCAAGTAGAGAACAGCACATTCCGTTAGATTCCACTCCACGGATGACACCTTTTTTAATTTCTCCACCAGGAAGTTTAGCGCCAACTCTAGCGACTATAACTTTTAAACCAACTCTTGCATTAGGAGCGCCGCAGACAATTTGTTCCACTCCATATTTTGGACCTAAATCCACTTTTAAAACATGTAAGTGGTCGCTATCAGGATGCTTTTCACATTCAAGAATGTGACCAACAACTAAATCCGTGCCACTGGCAAGTTTTACTACTTCTTCTACTTCTATACCGGCAAAAGTTAAGCCATTAGCGACCTCGTCAGCAGAGAGATTACCTAAATCAACATATTTTTTAACACTTTTTAAACTAACTAACATAGTTATCTCCCTCCTTATTATGCTTTCTTACGGTATTGATGGAGGAATCTCACATCATTTTGATAGAACTTACGGATATCATCAATCCCGTATCTTAAAATAGCGACACGTTCAATGCCGATACCAAAGGCAAAGCCGCTATATACATCCGGGTCATATCCGTTCATTTTTAAAACGTTTGGATGGACCATGCCACCACCAAGGATTTCAATATAACCTGTTCCTTTACACATGGAGCAGCCTTTACCGTTACAGTTAGCGCAAGTGATATCCACTTCTACACTAGGTTCAGTAAATGGGAAATAAGATGGTCTTAATCTAATTTCTCTTTTTTCACCAAACATCTTTTTCACAAAGAGTTCTAAAGTTGCTTTTAAATGACCAATATTGATATTTTTATCAATAACAAGTCCTTCAATCTGAGCGAATTGATGGCTATGAGTCGCATCGTCATCATCTCTTCTATAGGTTTTACCTGGACAGATAATTCTAATTGGTTTTCCTTCTGCTTGTTGCATGGTGTGAGCCTGAACAGGAGAAGTATGAGTTCTCAATAAAACGTTTTCGGAAATATAGAAAGTATCTTGCATATCTCTAGCAGGATGATCTTTAGGAATATTTAAAAGTTCAAAGTTAAATAAGTCGGTTTCCACTTCTGGTCCATCAGCGACTTCAAAACCCATATTTAAGAAAATATCAGTAATTTCGTCTTTGACGACATAAAAAGGATTAACTCCACCAACATCCATGTTTTTGGCAGGTAAAGAAATATCAATTTGTTCTTTTTGCAATTTCTTTTGAAGTTCTTCTTTTTGGAGTTCACTTTCTTTTTGCTCAATCATCTTCGTAATTTCATTACGTGTTTGATTAAGTTTTTGACCAGCTTCTTTTCTTTCTTCTGGTGGAAGAGCACCAAGCCCTGATAAAAGAGTCATAATGATGCTTTTTTTGGCGAGATATTTAACTTTTAATTCTTGAAGTTTATCTAAACCAAAGACACTTTTAATATCCTTCATCGCCTCAGAGTATACTTCGCCAATACTTATTTTTTCTTTTTCTTTGTCCATAGCTAATATTTCCTACTAATTAAATCGCATAAAGTATAACACTAAAAAAGACACTTTGAAATTATATTTCAGCAATTCTTTTATTAATATATAAAAAAGACCACTTAAGTGGTCTATATTAATGAATTTTATTCATTAAGATACCGCCTGCTATTGCCACATTAAGAGAATCAATGTTCTTAATCGGAATCACAATTTCTTTCGACGCCAACTTGATAGTTTCTTTATTAACTCCATGAGATTCGTTGCCTAATACAAGAACAAATTTATCTGCTATTGTAATAGAGTTAAAGTCAATTGCTTTTTTAGATAAGTTAGTCACTAATATCTCATGAGTCCCAACAAAGTCTACAAGTTTTCCAACAACTACAGGAATCTGAAATATTGCGCCTTTAGAAGAGTTAATAACTTTTTCATTATAAATAGAGACAGAATTTTCACTTGTCACCACTAAGTCATAATCAAAAGCTAAAGCGGTTCTAATTAGTGTCCCCATGTTGCCAGGATCAGATATATCATCAAGATATAAAACTTTAGAAGGATTATTAACCTGATATTCCGGCATTTTCGCAATGAAAACTACACCTTCAGGATTTACATTACTTGATAACTTTTTTAGCACATCTTCACTAACTAGATTTTGTGGTATCTCACTAGGAGCGTCGACATATTCTAAAGCAAAAATTTCGACCACCAAATTATTCTTTAATGCCATTTGTAAAGACTTAAAAGTCTCCGCTAAAAACATCTTATGAATTTTACGGTTTTTATTTTCTTTTAAAGAGCAAGCAAATTTCACTCTCTCATTGTTTTTAGAAGTGATCACTTTAATCATGGTAAATTCCTTTAATTAACATTTTACGATAGGCATCATAATTTGGACAATATTTATATACTACATCATAGAACTTTTTAGAGTGGTCATATACTAAGATATGGGCAAGTTCATGAACCACAACTGAATCAATAATAGGCATAGAATAATGAATAAGTGAGAATGCAAAATTCAAGTGTTTGGTGTATCTAGAATTACTTCCATATCGAGACTTCATCTCTCTAACCCCTTCTTTATAAGATGGGAGATTCATTAATGATTCATAATACTTAACTCTTTCAGTAATAATTTTAGTGAAAATTGGTTTTAATTTCTTCTTAAGTTCATCAAGAGAATTATAGATAATTTCTGGATAATTAGATATCGAAATTCTCCCTGGATATGATAAATCATATTTATAGCCAAATAGATAAATATATTTATCGTTGATTGGAGATTCTTTCGCGCTAGTTTTAATTAACTTTTCCGCAAATTTATCTAAACCTTTAACTATAAAATGTTTACTCGTCCATCTATTACAAGTAACGACAAATTTATTATCTTTAAAACGATAATGGACATTTTTAATCCTTTTATAGATTACTTCCACTTCATAATCGATATCATTTACTTTGTAAAAGAAATTTCCCATGGGCTAATTATACCTTGAAAGAATATTTATAGATATATAAAATGATTAAGATATGGAAAAAATCTTGATTAGTGCTTGCTTAGTTGGTGATAAGACCCGCTACGATGGGAAGAGTAACTATCATCCTTTAATTAAAGAATTACTTCAAAAATACGAACTAGTTCCATTTTGTAGTGAGGTTGAAGGAGGACTGAAAACTCCTCGTAAACCTAGTGAAATTATCAAAGATAAAGTCATTAATATAGATGGAATAGATGTCACTAAAAACTATAAAGCTGGTGCGGAACTTGCTTTAAATATTTGTAAGTACTGTAATATCAAAATCGCTATTTTAAAAGACGGCTCTCCTGCCTGTGGAGTTCATCAAATTCATGATGGACATTTTAACGGGAGAAAAATAAAAGGGATGGGTATCACCGCATCCCTATTAACTCAAAACGGAATCAAAGTTATTTCTGAAGACGAAATTGAGACTGTTCTTTAATAATTGGTTTCCTGTCGATGATGATTCTCTTCTAATTTTAAGAAATAGGCATCATAAGCATCAGACCATGAATATCCTAGCTTAGCTAGGATTTTTAAATAGCTTTCGAACATTTTCACATATTTCACAAAGCTTCTATCAATATAGAATTCATTGATATAGTGATAACTATTTAAGATAACAGTAGTTAAATCCGCTTCTACATTATCAACTTCAATAGAATCAATTTCATATTTATAGGCTAGTCCTAAAGATAATAAAAAATGGAGTCCATCCGCAAATTCGTCTAATATTCTTTCCTTAGATTCGCTTGGTTTAAATGACCAGAATTTAAAAGTTCTAGTAGCGTTAGCAAATTCACCTAGTTCCACCAATAAGGCTAAAAGCCTTTTATCTTTAGTTTCTTCGTAAGATATATGGTGATTATTAGCAATTTCGTTATCTAACTCTAATTGCTTTTGATACATACTTTTAAGTACACAAATCATAAATTGTTCCTTCTATTATTCTAAATATAATGCGCGTAACTTCTCGACATCAACTTTTAATACATCAATTAAATAATTTTCTAATGTCCCATATATTGCTTTAACTGTTTCTAAAGCATGATCTAGATATTCTTCTTTTGCGGAAAATACTTCTTCTAATGCTTTTTCATAAGCTTCATTATAAAAAGGTTCGTTTCTTAACATATATTTAAGATTTTTAATCTTGATTTCCATCGCTTCGTTAGTAAGTAAATAATCTTCTCTAGCGTCAGTTTCTGACACTCCTAAGGCTATCTCTAATAAATAAGAGGCCAAGCCAGCTCGATCTTTTCCTTGAGAACAATGATAATAAAACACTCCATCATCCTTACTAACTAAAAGTTCAAAGAACTTTTTTAAAGCATTAATTCCAATATCGTGAGTTAAAAGTTCCGGATATAAATTATACATATGGGCGAAGCCATCTGTGTTATCTCCTAAAAACCAAAGTAAATTGCTATCTTCGGTTTTACTGTCTTCTTTTTTGACGTCCGCTTTCATTGATGGAATGTTATGATAAGTCACCCCGTCAAAACGATAATCAGGGCGTCCGACAAATTCATCTTCTCCGCGAAAATCGATAATATCAGTAAGATGTAATGAGTTAATAGTCTCGATATCTTTTTGACTAACCTTTCCTAAAAAACCACCTCGATAGATTCTACCTTCTTTAACCTTCTTTCCGTTAAATCCCACTAGTCCACCGAGATCTCTAACATTCTTTTGATACGATAAGTCAATTTTTCTCATATTTAATATCATACCAGTTTTTGAATTATCTTTTTATTCTTTTCTTTTCAATTATATTGAAGATGTGAGATAATAGTAGCGAAATTTAAAGGAGTCATATTATGGCAAAAGTATTAACAATTAATTCTGGTAGTTCGAGTTTGAAATTCAAACTCTATGAAATGCCAGAAGAAATAGAGCTTTGCTCTGGAAACTGTGAAAAAATCGGTTTGAGCGAAGGCATTTTTAGAATTAAATATAACGGCAAAAAGGATGAATCATATCCAGTATTCCCTAACCACTCTGCAGCCGCAAAGATGGTTGTGGATGCACTTTTAGAAAAAGGAATTATTTCTTCTTATGATGAAATATCCGCAGCAGGACACCGTATCGTTCAAGGTGGTAAATATTTCTCTAAGTCAGCAATGTTTGATAAGGACACCGAAGAAAAGATTGAATCTCTTATTCCTCTTGCCCCACTTCATAACGCTGCTCACTTAACTTGCTTTAGAGCGTTTAAAGAAGTATTACCAAATTGTCCAATGATTGCGGTCTTTGATACTGCTTTCCATCAATCTATGGAACCTCAAGACTATGTCTTCCCTATTCCATATGAATTAACAGAAAAATATGATATTAGACGTTATGGAGCCCATGGTACATCCCATAACTACCTCGCTATTGAAGGTGAGAAATATTTAAAAGACACCAAGGGTAAAAGAATTATCTCTTGCCACATCGGTTCTGGTGCTTCTATTACCGCTATTAAAGACGGTAAATGTGTAGCTACTTCAATGGGTCTAACACCTTTAGGCGGTATCATGATGGGTACACGTACAGGTGATATGGATCCAAGTGTTTTCAATTATGTTTGTAAAGTAACTGGCAAATCCGCTGAAGAAGTTTATCAAATGTTCAATAAGAAAAGCGGCTTTGCTGGTATGTCCACTGTTGGACCAGACTCTAGAGATGTCTTGAAAGCAGTTGAAGAAGGTAATGAACACGCTATTTTAGCCAACAAAGTCTTCAATAGAAGAATTGCTGATTTCATCGGTCAATATTATGTGAGATTAGGTGGAGCTGATTTAATTATTTTCTCTGCTGGAATCGGTGAAAACGAGCCAAGAACTAGAAGAGATGTTTGTAAATTAATTAAAGACGCTTTGGGTGTGGAAATTGATGAAGAACTCAATAGCACTATTCACGGTAAAGAATGCTTGATCTCAACCCCAAATAGTAAGATCAAAGTAGCGGTTATCCCAACTAACGAAGAAGTGATGATCGCTCGAGATGCATATAAAATGTGCTGCTAGGAGGATATATGAAATTAGCACCAGAAATTAAAGCTATTGGTAAAAAATATAAAGCCCAAATTAACGGCATCGAAGCTTCTATTAGAAAATATAACAAGATTGCTATTTTCAGACACATCATGCCTGACTTTGATGCTCTTGGAACCCAAATGGGTTTATATTATTTTCTAAAAGAAAATTTCCCAGAAAAAGATATTAAAGTCTTAGGTGATAATCATGTCACCTTTACTCCACGACTTTTCCCAGAAATGGATAAAGTTAGCGATTCCTGGTTTAACGAACCATTTTTAGCGATTATCGTTGATGTCTCTAATAAAAGCAGAATTGCTGATCCTAGATTTGAAAAAGCAGAATGCATCGTTAAAGTTGACCACCATCCAAACGTTGAAGATTTCGCTCATTATAATATCGTTGATACAACTATGGCTGCTGCCAGTGAATTACTTGTTTCAATTTTATTGAATTTCAAACATAAATACGTATTAAGTAAAGATAGCGCTTCTAATTTCTATGTTGGTATAGCTGGAGATAGCGGACGTTTCCAATATTCCTCCACTAGCGCCCATACATTTGCAATTGCTAGCGAACTCATCCAAAGAAAAATTTCTCTTAATGAGATCTATTCCAAAATGTATGTCAAACAAATCGACGACTTAGCGGTTACTGCCTATATTCTTAATAACTACAAGATTTCTCCAAAAGGTGTGGCCTATTATGTCTTAGATTCTAAAATTCAAAAAGAACTTAAGATTACCACCGAAAGAGGAAAAGAAAATGTTAACCTATTTTCCAACATTGTCGGAATCAACATTTGGTGTTCCATCACTCAAGATGACGACCCAAAAGAACCATGTTGGAGAATTTCTATAAGAAGTCGAGATTATGTCATTAACGGAGTTGCTACTGAATTTGGTGGAGGCGGACACGCACAAGCTAGTGGCGCGAAAATCACTACTTTAGATGAACTACCAAAATTCATCGCTGCTCTTGACGCATTAGTGAAATAATTATCATAAACCAATATCAAGCCCTATTATTCAGGGCTTTTTATTTTATAAATTTCCGTGATAATTAATATAATATTTAGTAATATATTTGTATGTTTGTACCACTAAGAGTTATATCAGGATATTCCTTTCTAAAAAGCGGATTAACTATGGATAAAATCTCCCATAGTGTTCTTTCTAGTGGTTATATAGGAGCAGGCCTTGCAGACTTCAACTATTTATATGGAGTTCCTCACTTCATGGAACAGATGAATAAAATTAAAAAGAAAGCCATTATTGGAATCTCTATTTTAATTAATGACTACTCTTTAGTGTTATATGCATTAAACGAAGAAGGATACAAGAATTTAATCATGGTTTCCGCTCTTATTTCTAAAGGTGATACTGCAGAAGATTATCTAAAAGATAATCACAAAGGTTTATTAGGAGTTTTAGAGTCTTACTATAATGCTTTTCCTGAAGAATTTGAACAACCAGATTTTGCTAAAAAAATCGCAAAATTATCTAACTTAGTAGACACGTTTTATATCGGAATTGAAGTTAGCGATAAAGATGATATTAATTACGCGGATAGAGTGAGAAAATTCGCTAGCGAACATACTTATCAAACCGTCGCTTTTCCACGTATTGAATATCAAAAGAAAAACGAGGCAATTACTTTAGACATCTTAAAAGCTATTGATAAGGGCGAGAAAATTGAAAGTAAAGTAAAGTCTGGGGAAAACTATTTTAAACCAGTAGAAGCATATGACTCTTTATATAATAAAGAAGAAATTGAATTAACTGAGAAAATTCTTAACTCATCTTCTTTTGAATTTAATAAAAAACGTGGACAGTTATATCATTTCCCAGTTAGCGACTCAATTGACACTCTTAAAAGAAAAGTTCATCAAGGCTTAAAAGATAAAGGCATCTTAGATCAAAAGCATATCGATAGATGTAAAAAAGAATTAGATGTCATCATTGAAATGGGTTTCCAAGACTATTTCTTAATTGTTTCTGATTATGTTAGCTATGCTAAAAATCACGATATTTTAGTGGGTCCAGGTAGAGGAAGCGCAGCTGGATCATTAGTGTCGTACTGCCTTAATATCACCGAAGTTGACCCATTAGATTATGATTTACAATTTGAAAGATTCTTAAATAAAGCTAGAAAAACCATGCCTGATATTGATGTCGATTTTATGGACACTAAGCGTGAAGACATGGTCGAATATATGAGACAGACATATGGCAATGAAAAAGTTGCTAGTATTGTCGCAATTCAAACCATTCAAGCTAAGCAAGCTCTAAGAGACATTGGAAGAATCTATGACATTCCAACTAGACACATCGATTTATTATCTAAAGCAATTCCCGATAAAGTTAATTTAAGAGAAGCATATAAAACGGTTCCACAGTTCAAAACTTTAGTCGATAGCGACAAATATTTCCTAGAAATAGTGTCTCTAGCCTCTAAAATTGAAGGACTTCCTAGACAAGCTGGCACTCACGCTGCAGGTATTGTTTTAAATCAAGACGAGCTTACCAGTGTTATTCCAGTCACTATTGATTATGAAGACCACTATACTGTGCAATATGAAAAAGACTATCTTGAACCTCAAGGTATTTTAAAGATGGACTTTTTAGCAATTAGAACATTATCAATAATTGAATACTGTATTGAACTCGTTAATAAAAACCATGACACAAGCTTAGACTTTTATCATCTTCCTTATCTTGATAAGGAATGTTATGAATTATTTAAAAATTTGCAAACTATCGGTATCTTCCAACTTGAAAGCTCTGGTATGAAAAATGCTATGAAGATTTTAAAGCCTGAATGTTTTAATGACATCGTTGCCTTAATTGCTTTATTTAGACCAGGACCAATGGATAATATTAAAGACTATGCAGATCGAAAAGCAGGAAAGATTAAACCGAAATATTTATCTAAAGATGTCGAAGAAATATTATCTTCTACTTATGGAGTATTAATCTATCAAGAGCAAATATCTTCTCTTGCAATTAAAATGGCGGGATATTCTCCAGAAGACGCAGACTTATTTAGACGGGCTGTTTCTCATAAAGAGAAATCGGTTTTAGAAAATAGCAAGAAACAATTTGTTTCTGGCTGTATTAAAAATGGGTATTTAGAAAAAGACGCAGTGGCGATGTTTAATAACATCCTTAAATTTGCAGATTATGGCTTTAATAAGTCTCACGCTGTGGTCTACGCCATTATCGCTTGTCGAATGGCCTATTTAAAATATCACTACCCGCTCGAATTCTATGATTCTATATTAACAATCTCTTCTGGAGGAACAGATGCTAAATTTGGAGATTATGTGTCCGAACTCAAAAAAAGAAAATTAAAAGTATTACTCCCAGATATCAATAAAAGTGAGATACACTTTGTTATAGACAAAGATGGACTATTATTTCCTATCAATATGATTAGAGGAGTGAATATTGATGTTACAAATAAAATATTAGATGAAAGACACCTAAACGGAGAATTCACCGACTATTTTAACTTTGTTAGTAGAATGTTTTCTAATAATGTCTCCGAACTAGTGATTTTAAAAATCATTAATTCAGGAGCGTTAGATGTCTTTAATAAAAATAGAGAGACATTAAGAGCAACACTTCACTACGCATATCAATTAGCAGAGTTATCTTTAGATAATGAAGGACAATTAATCTTAGATGATACCTTAGATCATCAAAAGCAATATTTTGAAGCCAAAGATGACCCGCTAACTAATTTAAATCTCGAATATGAAGAGTTAGGAATCATGTTAAGTGATAATCCTCTTCGTTATAAAAAAGACTTACTTGATCGCTATCACGTAATTAGTATCTCAGATATTTCAACTAGTAATGGTTATATTAACATTGCTGGTATTGTCTCCACCATCAAAGTCATCAAATCCAAAAAGAACAACACCTCGATGGCGTTTATGAAAGTATTTGATGAAGATGGAGAAATCGAAGTAGTCGTCTTTGCAAAAACTTATGAAAAAGTATTTTCTCTATTAGAGAAAAATAATATTTTATTAATAAACGGCCGCTACGACAAAAAAGATGATAAAGATAGCTTTATTGCAAACGAAATCAAACTATTAGAGGAATAATATATGGCGAAATTAACAATTATTGATGGTAACTCATTATTATTTAGAGCCTACTTTGCTACCGCATATCCAGGAATGGAAATTATGCGCAATCAAGAAGGTATTCCTACCAACGCCATTTTTGCTTTTAGCAATATGATTAATAAAATTGTTTCTTCTTTAAAAGAAAAAGAAGGAATCATTGTTGCTTTTGATGCAGCAAAACATAATTTCCGTCATGACGCTTTAGAAACATATAAAGCTAACAGAAAACCTGCTCCGAAAGAATTAGTAGAACAATTCCCAATCGCAAGAGACTTCCTCAAGAATTTTGGTATTTTCCAATTTGAAGAAGAAGGCTTTGAAGGTGATGATATTGCTGGTACTATCGCTAAAAAAGCTGAAGAAGCAGGATATGAAGTAACTATCTATACTTCAGACAGAGACTTTCTTCAATTAGTCGATGATAAAATCACTGTTAACATCATTAGAAAAGGTCTTTCTGATGTTGTTCCTATGACTCCAGAATTAGTTAAAGAAACATATGGTTTTGAGCCACTACAAATTATTGACTACAAAGGACTTAGAGGCGATAGCAGCGATAATCTTCCTGGTATACCAGGAATTGGAGAAAAAACCGCGGTTAAATTAATCGAAGAATACGGTTCTTTTGATAACATAATCGCTCATGTTAATGAAATTAAAGGTAAAGTTGGAGAAGCAATCAAAGAAAATAGTGAAATCGGTCGCATTTCTAGAGATCTTGCGATCATTAAAACCGATATTGAACTTCCATTCTCTATAGAAGATACAATCTATGAAGGATATTCTTTTAAATCCATTAATTCATTCTGCCAAAAATATGGATTAAAACAATTCTTAGCTAAAGTATCTCCTAAATGGAAGAAGAGTGAAGAAAGCATCAATATTGAAGTAGAAAAAATCTCCTCTTTTGAAGGATTAACATTAGGAAAAGAAATCGGTATCGCCTTAGACTATGAAGACTATGACGACTATTATCGTAGTGAAATATTTGGCTTAGCTATTAGTGATAAAAACCACCACTACTATATTTCGCTTAATGAGGCTAAAGCGGATAAAAAATTATTAGAAATATTACAATCTAATGACTATAAAAAGTACTGCTTTGACTATAAAGCCATTAAAGTATCTTTATCAAATAATGGCATAGCCATTAATGGATTAGAATTCGATATTTTAATCGCCTCATATTTATTAGATACATCAATTAAAAATAGTCCTCAAAATGTCTTTAGCTTATACGGAGTAGATATTTCTAGTGAGAAAAAAGATGAAGATTTATCTTTATTCACTAGTGAAAATCCTGATTATACCGCTAAAGTTGCTTATCAATCATTATGCTTAGCAAACAAAGTAAAAGCGGAGTTAGTTAAGATTGCAGTCTACGATTTATATGAAACAGTAGAACTTCCTTTAATTGACACATTAGCCAATATTGAAATCGAAGGATTCCCATTAGACACTAAAGTTCTTGATGAATTTGGAGATGTCTATAAAACAAAGCTCAAAGAAATAGAACAAGAAATCTTTGATTTAGCGGGTGAAAAATTCAATATATCATCTTCTAAACAAACCGCAGTCATTCTTTATGAGAAATTAGGTTTACCATCCAACAAAAAAGGCTCAACATCATTTGATAATCTTAAAGAATTAGTAGATAAACACCCAATCGTTAATAAGATTTTAGAGTATCGCAAATACTCAAAACTGATATCCACTTATATCGAAGGATTAAAACCCCATGTCTATAAAGATGGAAAAATTCACGCTTGCTTTAATCAAGCTTTGACACAAACTGGAAGATTATCTTCCTCAAACCCAAATTTACAAAACATTTCTATTCGTGATGAAGAAGGAAAAATGATTAGAAAAGCCTTCTATTATCCAAACCACGAATATGAGATTTTAAGTCTAGATTACTCACAAATCGAACTACGCATTTTAGCTCATCTATCAGGTTGCGAGTCTCTAAAAAAAGTATTCGAGTCAAACGAGGATATTCATAGCGCTACTGCAAAGAAATTATTTAACCTAGATAACGAACCAAACTCCATTCAAAGAAGAAAAGCCAAAGCCGTTAATTTTGGTATCATATATGGCATTTCTGATTGGGGTTTAAGCGAACAGCTTGAGATTCCTTTAGGAGAGTCTAGAGCGATTATTAATAATTTCTACGCTGCCTTCCCTGAGGTAAATGATTTCTTTAAAGATATAGTTTCAAAAGCTATGGAAAATGGTTATGTATCCACTATGTTAGGAAGACGAAGATACTTAAGAGAATTACATGATTCAAACTATCAAGTTAGAGAATTTGCTAAACGTGCTGCTATGAACGCTCCTATACAAGGAAGTGCTGCAGATTTAATAAAAATAGCGATGATTCGCGTGGAAAAAGCGCTAAAAGAGGCTGGTTTAAAAACTAAAATGGTTTTACAAATCCACGATGAATTAATTTTTAAAGTACCTAAAGAAGAAAAGGAGAAAGCCTACGAAATCGTTAAATCCACTATGACTTCAGCAATGGATCTATCAGTTCCGCTTGAAGTTGATGGAGGATATGGAGATTCGTGGTACGACTGCAAATAAAATATGCCAGAATTACCAGAAGTTGAAACAGTTAAGAATGTATTAATACCAATCGTTAAAAATAGAAAGATTATAAAAATTGATGTTTTAAGAGCGGGTCAAATTGAAGGGGATGTAAAAGAGTTTATCTCTAACCTTCAAGGTCAAACTTTTTTAGATATTTCTCGAATCGGCAAATATCTAATTTTTCACCTCACTAATGAGTTAGTAATGCTTTCCCATTTAAGGATGGAAGGTAAGTATTATGAACTATTAGAAAGCGATAAAGATTCTAAGTATGCAAGAGTGGTATTTCATCTAGATAACGACCACAAACTATGTTATGACGATTCAAGATGTTTTGGCATTCTGAAATTATCTAGTGAAGCAACTTATAAATCCGATGAAATGATTGCTAAACTCGGCCCAGAACCTTTCTATATTAATGAAGTTAAATCACTAATGGAGAAAGTGAAAAACATTAAAAAGCCAATTAAGACAGCTTTATTAGATCAAACCTTAATGACTGGCTTAGGCAATATCTATGTTGATGAAACTTTGTTTGCGTCTAATATTCATCCGTTGACTCCTGCAAATAAAATCAAAGAAGCGGAATGGAGAAAGATTGTTAATAACGCTAAAGAGATTCTCTTACAAGCTATTGAATCGGGCGGCTCCACTATTAAAAGTTACCATCCTGGAAAAGATATTGATGGTAACTTCCAAACTAGACTTAAAGTGTACGGCAAATCTGGAGAAATATGTCCGGCCTGTCATAAGCACGAATTACGCTTTATTAAAGTAGGGGGAAGAGGCACTACTTTCTGTCCGGGTTGTCAAAGAAAAGTTGGTGAACCTCTTAATGTAGCCATCACTGGTAAGATTGCTTCAGGAAAATCCACAGCATCAGAAGCGTTTAAAGAACACGGCTATCCTGTTTTATCGTCCGATAAAGTAGTAAGTGAATTATATAAAGTAAGTGAATTAACTAATAAAATCGAAAAAGCATTTTCTTTAAAGTTTAATAATAACGAAGTCGATAAAGACGTACTTAGAGATTATCTTTTAACTCATCCAAAAGATAAAAGAAAGTTAGAAAGAATGGTCCATCCTCTAGTAGAAAAAGAAATTTCTAATTTCTTATCTACATCAAAATCCCCAATTAGAATAGTTGAAGTCCCGTTGCTATTTGAATCTAATTTAGATAGATATTTTGATAACATCATTGTCATCGATATACCTCAAGATAAACAAGACGAGCTCATTTCTAATAGAGATAAAACTAAAGCCTTATATTTAAAAGAAATAAATAAAACTAATAAAATCGATCAAAATATTCTAAAGGCTACATACGTCATAAAAAATGACGGCACGAAGGCCGCCTTTATAGATAAAATTAATAAGATAATTATTGAGCTAGAAAGCTTGGCAAAGTAATTTCTTCCTTACAAAGCAATTTTAGTAATTGCTTAATTTGCTCAATTTTTGGTTTACTAGCTGCGTTTGATTGATACATCGTGCAGATTTCTTCCATAGAATAATTACTTGTAATTATAGTGAATAATTTATTTTTTGCTCTATAAGATAAAATTGGAAATAGAATATTTTCCCTAACAAAGTCACTTTTAAATTCATTACCAAAATCATCTAGAACTAGCATTTCACTATTTTTAATAGTTTCTAGCAAGTCATTAAATCTAGGACTTTTTTGGAACGCTAAATCTGTTAATTCTTTAAATCTTTCTGGAACATCAATAAAGGAAATGGAGTTATAGGCTTGATTTCTTGCTGCATCAACACAAAGTGTTGCGGCAAAATAAGATTTACCAGTAGACATATCCCCTTTAATATAGATCCAAGCATTAGATTTTTTATCTAAAGCAGATTCCTTATACTTCTTAAGAATTTCTTTTTTGCTCTTGCTTGATAAGTTAGAAATATCACTTCTAATGTGGTTATCAAAGAATTCTTCACCAAAATCAATTACCGCAAATCTCTTTTTAAAATTCACTTGTTCTAAATATTTCTTACAAGGAAGGATGTTTCTATCCACTACCCCTTCTTCATAGGTGATATTGGTTACTAAATATTTAGGATTTTTATTACAGTATTTTAACCCTTTACAGTTTTTACAGTTTTTTACATCTTCTGAAAAATCAAAGATTTTTGGTGCGTTCTCTCTAATTTGCTCATCATTAAGTCCAAGTTTTCTTAAATAACGCATCGCTATTTCATTTTCAAAAATAGATTCTTCAATCTGTCTTAAAAACTTTTCAGATATGGTGATGTTTTGTTCAACTTTTAATCTTTCCATATTAACGGTCCTCGAAGAAATTCATCAACTCATCATCATCAATAGTAGATTCTTCAACTTGTTTATTTGTAGATGCTTCCTCTACTTTTGGTGTTGCCTTCTTAACTCCTTTCTTTTTGTCTTTCGTATAGTTATTTCGTAAATATTCCATTGCATCCACTGCGGTTTCAATACCTTCTCTAGATAAACTGGCAGCAATTTTCTCTGCGCTATATCTTGAGAAGACGTTATTGTTCATTGTTAGAACAAAATCAATAACGACATTTATCACAGGATTAGCTAAATTATAATCTTTACTAAGATTATCAATGATGTTTAAGTCCGCTCTAGCTGGTTTAGTTCCATTTTGTAAAACGGATAATACCTCTTTTGGACTGGTGACTTCAAACCAGCGAATCTTTGCGGCTAATCCGTCATCACCAAGGACTTTATTCTTGCTTCTTCTGTTAGATTTTCTACTCGCTGTAGAATAACTAACTTCGTTTTTGAGGTCTTCATTTACTTGATGTAAATCCACTCTTTTCCCTTTTTCTTTTTCTGGAGAATAACAGTTTGCTACCACATGAGCGGCCACTTCTTCACTAACACCATAAAGGGTAGATAATCTTTCGATTTCTTTCATCTCTTTCTTAGTGAAGGCAGTATCAGATATTTGGCTTTCACTCTTTAATGATTTAAAGAAGTCATCATAGCTAAATTCTGTAGCGATTTTACTCCTATTTCTTCCAGCAATATTATTACTAGATTTACTAGCTTGCATAAAGGCTGCATCTTCGAAATTTGGGTGGAATACATCATTAAATGATGTAGAGATATCATCACCCGCTGTTTCTAAATGATGGACTTCATAAACGCGCTTCAATTTTTGAGCGTCGTTTTCTCCGATTGCTTGAATGAGCAAACCAAATAACAAGGTATCACCAAAGAAGCCTTGTGGGGTTCTTGGTGCTAAGAGCTCATAGTGATAAATTTTAACATTTTTAATTCTTTCAAGTCTGGTCTTGACTAGTCCAACTGCCTCTAATAATTTCCTTCCCTCTAAAAAAGTTCCAGGATTCATTTTCATTCTTGCTAAAAACTGTTCATGAGAAGAATAAGAAAGGACCTTTTGGTTTTTCGATTCACTCCAAAATGAGAAATATATCGCTAAAGCACTATAGCCAATAATAGGTTGATAGAGATTAGTGATTGTTTCACGGTCATAGTCCGCTAGAAGCGTACTAACTCTGACTTCAAACATGTCTTGTTCTGATAAAACAACCATCTCTATGCCTCCCCTTTTGACAATGATTATGCCAAGCAAAATGAGGGCTTGTAAATATAAAAAATTTATAATTTTTATGTGGAAAAAGTTATCCACATCGACCACTAAAAGATTTATACAAAGTATAAATCAAATAAGTTTTTAACCTATAAATCGCACTTATCCACAATGCATTTTGTGGAAAAAGAAATGCAAAATCATTTTTAATATATTAAAAGTGTTTTATAATAGACGCGTGCTATTTTATTGAAATAGCAATGCGAGGAAAAAATTATGATTAAAAAAATCGCTGTCTTAACAAGTGGAGGTGACGCTCCAGGAATGAATGCTTGTGTTAGAGCAGTCATTAGAGCCGGATTAGCTAGAGGCATAGATATGTACGTCGTATATGATGGCTTTAAAGGTCTAGTTGAAGGTAGAATTCAACAAGTAACAAAAGACTTTACTCAAGACATCATTAATAGAGGTGGCACTATTATTAGAAGTGCTAGACTTTCAGAGTTTAAAGATCCTAAAGTTTCTAAAAGAGCCGCAAACATTCTTCAAGATTTTGAAATCGATGCTTTAGTCGGTATCGGAGGAGATGGTACCTTTAGAGGATTAAACGATTTAGCTAAAAACGGTATTAAAGTCGTTGGTATTCCAGGCACAATTGATAATGATGTTGGAAGCACTGAACTAACTATTGGTTTCTCCACTGCTTTAAACACTATCTGTGAATGTGTTGATAAACTCAAAGATACTTCTGGGTCTCATCAACGTTGTTCCTTAATTGAAGTTATGGGACGTCATTGTGGTGACCTTGCCTTATATGCTGGACTAGCAGAAGGTGCTGAAGGTGTAATTTGTGTTGAGCACCCATTAAAAGAAGATGTCTTATTTAGAAAACTTCGTAAGATGAAGGCACAAAATAAGAACCATGCCATTATCTTAGTCAGTGAAAATCTTCTTGATATTCATGAACTTGCAAAGAAAGTTGAAGATGAAACTGGATTCGATACAAGAACTGAAGTTCTTGGTAGATTACAAAGAGGTGGCTCTCCATCCGCTGAAGATAGAGTATTAGCCGCTAGAATGGGTGCTAAGAGCGTTGACATCGTTATGAGTAATGATCCAACCAGCAAAGTAGTTGGAGTTAAAGGCGGACAAATCATCGACTTACCAATCGCGGAAGCCGTTGAAATGAAGCATGAACACACCCATGGTTTAAGAGATTTAATCGATTTATTACAATAATCATATTTATTAATAGAAAGGTAGCCCGCTATTGTATTGCGGAGGAAATTAATTATGAAAATTCAACAACATGATGGTTCAATCATTGAAATTGAAAAGTCCTCAAAAGAGGCATTCGAAGTATTAAACCATTCCACTAGCCATCTTATGGCAGAGGCCATTAGTGAGTTATATCCAACTGCAAAGTTTGGATTTGGCCCAGCTATAGAAGAAGGCTTCTATTATGATATCGACTTTGAAGAGCAAATCGGAGAAGAAGATTTAAGAAAAATTGAAAAGAAAATGCACGAACTTTCATCTAAAGATGAAAGAATCGTAAGAGAAGTCTTAAGCAAAGAACAAGCTTTAGAAAGATTTAAAGATAATCCGTATAAAGTGGAATTGATTAAAGATATTGATGAAGATATCACTATTTTTACTCAAGGAAAATTCACTGATCTTTGCCGTGGACCACATATCTTAAGTACCGGTCAAATTAAATACTTTAAATTATTAAATTTAGCAGGTGCTTATTGGAGAGGTGATTCTAAAAACAAGATGCTTGTTAGAATCTATGGTACTTCTTGGTTCTCACAAGCTGATTTAGAAAAT
Organism: Caryophanales bacterium UBA3835; assembly: GCA_002392945.1. Classification (GTDB taxonomy): domain Bacteria; phylum Bacillota_I; class Bacilli_A; order RFN20; family CAG-826; genus UBA2450. Next base: position 20,019 of record DGHZ01000029.1, read on the forward strand.
CATCTTAACGTTTTAGAAGAACGTAAAAAAAGAGATCACCGTATCTTAGGTAGACAGCTCGGTTTATTCATGCTTTCAGAATATGGTCCAGGATTCCCATTCTGGCTCCCTAACGGCATGATTATGCTTGAAGAAATTAA
>DGHZ01000035.1:0-899 GCA_002392945.1 Caryophanales bacterium UBA3835
GGAATAGAAAGATTAGATTCTTCTTTCATCACTTCAAAGACATCTTTGCATTGATAGGCAATTGATTCTAATGCCGCTCTTACAAAATGACGATTATCGCTATTACGAGTTAAGCCAAATACTGCTCCACGGGCATCATCATCCCAATATGGGGTTCCTAATCCCACGAAGGCCGGCACAATATATACTCCATGTGTATCACGACAATCAGTAGCGAGTTTTTCACTATCTGCAGAGTGCTCAATTAAATGCATCTTATCTCTTAACCATTGAACGACCGCTCCACCAATAAAGACAGAACCTTCTAAGGCATAAGTAACTTTATTACCAATTTGCCAACCAACCGTGGTTAATAAACCTTTTTCACTTAAAGTGATTTTCTCTCCAATATTCATTAACATAAAGCAACCTGTGCCATATGTATTTTTTGATTCACCAACTTCAAAACATGTTTGTCCAAATAAAGCTGCTTGTTGATCTCCCGCCACTCCATGGATATGTACTTTCTCTGAGAAAAAAGAAGCTTTTCCATAATCATATGAACTAGGGAGAATCTTAGGAAGCATATTCATTGGAATTTTAAATAATTCGCATAATTCTTTATCCCAAGACAAAGTCTTGAGATTGAGGAGCATCGTTCTAGAAGCGTTGCTCACATCAGTGGCATGAACCGCTCCATTAGTCATACGGTAAATAATCCAAGAATCAATCGTACCAAAAAGAAGCTCACCTTTTTTTGCTCGTGATTCCGCACCAGAGACATGTTCTAAAATGAATCTAATTTTAGAAGCCGAGAAATATGGGTTAATTAATAATCCTGTTTTCTTATGGATAAATTTTTTATCCTTTTCGTAGCGGTCACAAATCTCTGCAGATTGACGAGATTGCCACACAATTGC
>DGHZ01000035.1:1053-7509 GCA_002392945.1 Caryophanales bacterium UBA3835
AGTTCATTAACTACGTTAATAACACTGACCCAAATATTTAAAGCATCAGTCTCTACCCAGCCTGAATGAGGAAAACTACAGACCACTTCTTCTTGAGTCATATTTACCACTCTTCCATTTTTATCTACTAGAATCGCTCTAGTACTAGTGGTGCCTTGATCAATAGTTAAAATATATTTCTCCATATTTACTTACGACCTTTAAGCATTTTCTCAATATCAGCAACTTCTTTTTTAATACCTTTAGATAAGCAAACTGCCCCATCTTCGGTAATTAAAACATCATCTTCAATACGAACCCCGATTTTATCTTCAACAAAATATAATCCTGGTTCTACTGTAATAACGTTTCCTGGAACAAGTTGACGATTTCTATCACCGACATCATGAGTGTCTAGTCCTAAATAATGAGAAACATTATGAATATAATATTTCATGATGTCGTCTTCTTTAGAAATAAGTTTTCTTTTAATACATTCACCTTTTAGGAAATCAATGGTGAATTGTTGTAAATCTTTTAAAGTTAATCCTGGTTTAGCAAAGCTAATAACCGCTTTGTTACACGCTAAAACAGCCTCATAAATTTCTCTTTGTTTAGCAGAGAATATTCCAGATACTGGGAAAGTTCTAGAAATATCAGCGCTATAGCCATGGTGTTTATAACCAAGGTCAAAAAGAACCACATCATCAAATTCTAATAGTTTATCTTGTTGTGAGATTGGATGATGTAAGGTTGTCGAATTAACTCCACTTCCTACAATAGTTTCAAAAGATAATTCATGACGTCCATGGGTTTTACCAAAAAATTCAAAACGATCACTAAGTTCGTGTTCAGAAACACCAATATGCATATTGTTTAACAGTTCATTAATTCCTAAGCTAGTGCAGTTAATAGCTTCCACCATTTCTGCAATTTCGCTATCGGATTTTACTAAACGTAATTCAACAATAAGTGGATAAACATTACTAAAAGTAAGATGAGGATATTTTTCTTCTAATTCTTTCTTATAGATTTGAGTGGAGACTCCATTTTTAATTTTAAGTTCATCACTTAAGTCTAAATATAAGTGAGATATATTTCCATATACATTATTCTCTTTAGATAATCCCATCTGAAGCATAGCTTCAAAATTATTATTAGAATAAACATTAGTGATTTGAGAGATTTCACTTGCTTGTTCAAAGGATAGTCTTTTACCAGTCCATCTCTCTTTAAGTTCGTTGTGTTCATCTAAGAATAAGTATTCTTTTCTTTCTCCTGGACACTTCACTAACATGAGGACACTATTTTCTTGTTCGATACCAGTTAAATAGAAGAAGTTACGATTAGCGTGAAATGGATAGAATTCATCTTCGCTTCTAATTTTAGCTGCACCAGCAAAAACCAGTGTCAAAGAATTATCTGGTAATGAATCAAATAATTTTTCTCTTCGTAAATAAAATTCTTTCATTATTTCTCCTCCTTAATAACCGCTTCAGTAATACATTCAAATTCAGGGAATTCTATAAATTCCACTTCCCCTTTGTCCACTCTAGTAGCGTTTTCACTGACTAAAGGTAATTTGCCTAAAACTTTAAAGTCTAACTTTTTAGCAAACTCATCTAAATGAGACTCTCCAAATAAAGGAATCTTTTCTTCACATTTTGGACATTTAAGATAAGACATATTTTCTACAACACCCAAAACCTTGATATTCATCATTCTCGCCATCTTAATAGCTTTGGTTACGACTAAAGAGACTAAATCTTGAGGCGATGTAACAATAATTAAGTCATCAATAGGAATCATTTGGAAAGTTGTTAAAGCAATATCACCAGTTCCTGGTGGCATATCGATTAATAAATAGTCTAAATCTTCCCATAAAACATCTTCATAGAACTGTTTCACTAAATTTCCTAATAAGACGCCTCTCCAAATAATTGGTTCAGAGTCATCTTCTAACAAGCAGTTAGCGGAAATAACTTGAATACCAGTTTTAGATTCAAGTGGATAGATGACCCCATCTTCTCCGACCGCCTTATCTTTAATACCAAAAGCTTTAGGAATACTAGGACCAGTAACGTCAGCGTCTAATATGCCGACTCTATATCCTTTCTTTTTTAAAGAAACAGCAAGATAAGAGGTGATAAATGATTTACCCACTCCACCTTTACCAGATAAAACCGCGATAACGTGTTTTACACTAGATCTTTCATTTAATTTTGCTTTTTTAATTTCGCTTTCGCAGTTGCCACTACTTGGACAACCTTCACATTGATGATTACAATCTGCCATAATGATGCCTTTCTTATTTTTCAACAATAGTTGAATGATTAATAGCGTCGACTCCACTAGCTAAATATGTTCTTAATAAACGAGACGCTCCTAATTCACTACCTCCAAAATAGCGGACTACGATAATTGCTGTATCCACTAAGTTCTTCTTTGTTAATAGTTCAAGTAGAGGTCTACCTGCTGTTCCTTTAGGTTCTTTATCGTCAGTGGATTTAGAATTCACACCAATTCGATAAGCATAGACCACATGTTTAGCTTTTGGATTAGCTTTTCTAATTTCCTCAAGCCTAGTTTTAAACTCCTCAACATCAGAAACAGGAAAAGCATAGGAATAAAATTTGCTTTTAAGCAATTCAATATAACCTTGTCCTTCTTTTGAGATGGTGAAATTAGCCATATTTTACTAGTAAAATCTACCTTTCAACGTGCTTTTAGTGTATTATTTTTCTTAAGGAAAATAAAGATAATGTTTTCAAAAGAAGAAAATTCAACCAATAAAAGTGAACAAAGAGGTGACTTATTAACAGGCAAATACGCGCCATTTAAGAGCGTTCAGCTCGACATATGGAAAGAACTTCTTTTATTTGCGATAGGTAATGTTTTTGTCTTATCTTTAATTTCCACAGTAGTCGGTACAATCTTATTTTCGATGAATGAAGTTGATAAAGCTGGAGCAAAAGCGTTAATCACATATTCGATATTGTTCGCTATTTTAGTGGCAGTTATTGGACTTGACTATAAAAAACTATTCCCAAAGTTTAAGAGTTGGCTCCCGTATGTAGTAGGTATTGTAATAGGTGGAGTCATATTAGCATTTGATCAATTATATATGACTATAATTAACCTATTTTATACAGTTGGACCAGGCTCAAACGAAACAAGCATTAGACAAGTTATTGCAAGATATCCAGCTGCTTCAATAATCATTTTTGGATTCATTGGACCGGCCTGCGAAGAACTTACTTATAGAGTTGGCTTATTCAATTTGATAAAAAGATGGAATCGTGTGGCGTCTTATATTTTTGCTAGTTTAATCTTTGGCTTTATTCATATGGACTTCAGTGGAAATATTGCTACCGAATTTATCATCTTACCAACTTATGTCATCCCTGGAGCGTTATTAGCTTTAGCGTATGATTTATATGATTTACCGTGCTCACTTACCGCGCACATTGCAAATAATTTATTTGTTATTGTTGGACAGGTTATAGTAATTAATTCATGAAAAAAATCACTTTTTTGTCGTCTTTTTGGCTTAAAATCCTTGCTATCGTCTTTATGACTTTAGATCATCTTGGGATATATTTTGCCGTGCAATATCCAACTGTTCAATCAATGATCGATTTATCAAATATCTTTAGAATATTAGGCCGTTTAGCGTTACCACTTTTTATCTTCTTAATTGCAGAAGGAGTAAGACATACTAAAAACTTTAATAAATATATTTTAAGATTAGGAATTATTGGCTCTATTGTTTCTATTCCATTTATATTATTTACATTTACTAATCTATTCCCAGTGGCAACCCCAATATATAGACATGGAAATATTTTTATTGATTTAGTATTAACTGCCCTAGCAATATATTTGATTAAACACCCAAATATAAAAGTTAAATTACTTACACTACTTCCACTTGCGTTTTCCATTCTCTCTTTTGTGGTTAAATCTATAGAAACAGGTAACGCCATGGAGATACACTGGTTCCATTATTTCCTCAATATGCAATATGACTGGGTGTCTATTGTTTTGGGATTAGGATTCTATTTCTCGTATACATTCGCAGATATATTCCTAGATTATTTACAAGAAAAGTCAGGAATAGATAAAAGTATATGGGTTGAAAACGGCAGCTATAGATTTGCGGTTAACTTATTCTTAATTTTCGTTAATGTTGTCGTATTAACCTTTCAATTCGTATTTATCTATTTATGGCCTAAAGGAGTATTCTGGGATGCAGGAATTCAACTATATGCATTACTTTCTAGTGCATTACTTTTGTTTTATTCAGGCAAAAGAGGGTATAATGCTAAATGGTTCCGAGTTGGAACTTATATCTATTACCCATTACATATATTAATTATCGCCATAATATTTATTATTCAAAACGGAGGATTATAAGATGATTAAACACGTTGAAACTCAAGAAGAATTAAAAGAATTACTTTCTAAAGGAGATGTCTTGTTAGACTTCTTTGCCACTTGGTGTGGACCATGTAGAATGTTAGGACCAGTTTTAGAAGGATTAGACAAGAAGGATGACTTTAATGTGCAAATTGTTAAAGTCGACACCGATGAAGCCCCTGAACTTGCTGGAGCATTCCAAGTTGAAAGCATTCCAACATTATTCTTTTTCTCAGAAGGAAAACTCGTTAGAAGATTTAGCGGTTTTTTAAGAGAAGATCAAATTAGAGATTTTTGTAAGAAATAATTTGCTATAATTAAGCGGGTGTTATAAAATAACATTCGCTACTCGCAGGTGTAGTTCAGTGGTAGAACACTAGCCTTCCAAGCTAGTTATGCGGGTCCGATTCCCGTCACCTGCTCCAGAATTAGCAAATAACAGTGCTCGCACTGTTTTTTTTATTCAGGTATATGTTCGTTAAGAAACTGTACCGCATATTCGTATCGATTATCAAAAAAAGATTGAATTAAAGATACATAATTATCAAAAGTCATTTCATTATAAGTATTATTAACAAATCTTTTATAATTCTTCACCATAGGCGTTCTTAAAATGGCACTTTTTTCATTTAAATATTTAGCGACTTTTAATGGAGAATAGTTTTCGCTTCCAATTCTTTTAAATGTTTCTCTAAATAATGTTCTGAAGTTAGAGTTGCTTATTAGTTTGCAGAGCATTAAGCCAAGTAAACAATCACTTTCTAAAGGTCCACTTTTCCAATGTGTAGATTTAATAAACGGATCATTGTCAGGCCCACACTTATAGGTAATCATATTCATTGAATCGTCCGTATCATACATCATAAAATGCCATTTACTATCTGTTTTAGATACATCTTTCCAGACTCTAACATTATTGCCTGGCCAATCGACATTATTCACATATAATTGAGTCGACATATATGACGCAAATTCTTCTACGTCAATATATGTTTTAGCCATTTCATATTGTTCATTGTTAGAAAAATCACCATTTTCAAAGAAGCCAATTAATTCTTCATATAAATATATCTTATCTGGGTTTCCTTCATCTATTTCATCATTTTTAATGATGAGAACATTATCTTTTTTAATGTTATGGTATTCATTAACATAGTTATCAGAAAAGCGTTCTTGTAAATTATATATTCCCCAATATTCACCATTTAAAAATAAAATCGTTGGAAAACTTCTTTGAACATCAAGCCCTTCATTAACACTGAAATCTTGATTTAAAGAATCTCTGATTTTGGTAGCAAATGTATCTCTATATCCGCCACTTCTAAGCATTAATGAATGAGGGTTTATGTTTTCAAAAAATTTATAACCAAATGCCGATGTGCCGCTATAATCTTTTCTCGCGTAGAGATTAAATGATTTTTGATTAAAAGCTCTAGACCAACCACCATGGATTCTAACACCAATGTTTTGTTCTAACTCTAAATTTTTAGAACCATCAAAATACTTAAAGTTAGCGAATCTTTCCCATGATTTTCCTTTTTGGTGATAATTTGCAGGATATGTTTCTGGATAACCGACATGTTCTGATTCATCATATATCTTCCCTGTCACATAAATTCCTTTTTCATAGTCAAATAAATCATCATCATTGATATTTAATGTAATGACTGGAATATTTAAATATCCATCTTTATTTTGATAATCAACAAAATAATTCAGATAAGAAATTGGGGTTTTATCTCCATTATCTGGATTAATAGCAATAACTTTAATTAATTGACATTTATCCACTAATTCAGTTGGAAAATAAACATCTAGAGATGAAATGCCATCTTTAATCGAATAAAAATTAGGGTTATTAGATACGTACTTGATTTTAATAGGTTCGTTATATAAATAAGATTGTTCGTCGGGATCGCTATTATCAGTTGTGTAATAAATGTTATATCCTTTTGGTCCTTTAATGGTTAAGTCGAATTCATCATTATAAAAACCACTCTCATGAGAAAAAACCAAATGGTCTAAATCATCTTCTTTTTCTTTGGTTTTTCCTTTGCA
>DGHZ01000046.1:0-2203 GCA_002392945.1 Caryophanales bacterium UBA3835
ATTGTTTGCGTTAATGTCGCTAGTGGAATCTTTGTCATTATTTTAAGATTCATCTACATGCGCACTTATTTAAGAATAAGATTAAATTTACGCAATGGAATGGACCGAGCCGAAAGAAAAGAAGTTATTTCTTTCTCCTGGTGGGGATTTATTATCGCCTTATTTGCTCGATTAACTATTACCATTACTCCTTTTATTTTAGGTGTTGTTTCTAACGCATTCCAAGTAACCTTATTTACTCTTGTTTCTACGATGGAAACATATATTTTTATGTTTGGCGAAGCTTTCTCAGGCTCATTTATGGCTAAAATTGCTAGAACTGAGGCTAGTGGATCTAAAGAAGAAAAACGCGCACATTTGCAGTCTCTTGTAGAGAAAGTTGGTAAGCTTCAATTCTGTGTTGTTTCTTTAATCATTGCTGGCTTTGCTTCTGTTGGTTATGAGTTTGTGCAAGTGTGGATGTTTGATGCTGCAACTATAGATCACCCATTAGTGCCAACTCCAGGCATGAGTATTTTAGAAACGTATTCAATTATTTATTATTCAATCCTCGCTATTAGCTTTTTAAATTTAATCGACTTACCACAGATTCCATTAGGAAATGCGATGTATTTACATGGGCATATTAAACCAATTGCCATTAACTATATTATTAGAGCGGTTATTAATGTTGGTTTATCCTTTGCTTTATCCTCTTTCTGGGGCGCATTTGGTGCTTCTTTAGCAGTTTTAATTGCTGGATTAGTGGGAGCATTACTAAATAATATTGTTTACAGGAAATACCTAGGTATTTCTTTATCACATTATTTCTTAGCAGTATATGGAAGAACTGGTATTACTGCTTTAATCACTGTTGGTGTTGGTTTATTATTGCACTTCTTCGTACCACTTGATGCTCATATGATTGTTAAACTTATTGTTGATGGCGGTATCGTAGTTGTTGTTTATATTATCTGTACTTTATTAATTTCATTTAATGCTCAAGAACGACGTCATTATATGAATATCATTTTTGAAATCCTTCACATCAAAAAAAGATATGTAGAAATCGAACCTAAAAAATAGATAGAACTAATTTGATGACATACTAGTACCACTAATAGAAGTAGGGACTTGCTTAAAAACGTAATGAACTCAAAAATTTAATCTAAATTTTAATAGCAGAGTTGAATATAAAAAATATGTCAATTATACTTTTAAGGGAACTATGAAAATGAAACATAAATTTAATTTAGACCAAGATTTTATTAGAGTAATTCTTATTGTAGTAGGAAGCATTATTTCTACTTTGGTATTGGCATTTTCTATTTTAGCGATTAATGAAATTCAAGCTAACAACTTAGACGCTGCCAGTAAATATTTATTAGTGATTTTTTTGGTTTTAGGTTTATCTAGACTTGTTACGTTTTTTATAGAAAGAACGAAGTTAAGTTTTATTCGATTCCTCACCTTATTTGTTTTTAATGTAGTTTTAGGAATCATAGTGATGTTTGCGAAAAGCAACCCATATTTTTATCCGCTTGTGGGTGGTCTATATTGTATGACTATCATTATTTCTCGTGTCTTTAAGCTAATACAGAATCACTCTCGAAGAAGCATTATTTTAAATAGCATCATCATTTTATTAGCGATTTTACTCGCCGTTGGTCTATTTATTCCAAAAGAAGATAATCCAATTTCTAGCCCAGTCACTGTTTTATGTACAGTAATCGCCATTAGTGCCTTCTTTGAAGTTATTTCTAATGCGACCACTCATATGAGAGCAAAAGTCTTATTTAAGATTATTGTTAGAACCTATGCTTTAGAAATTATCTTAGGTTTAGCAACTTTAATGGTGGGCTCTTCCATTATCTTAATGATCTATGAAAAAGATTCGATTAAAACATTCTGGGATGGGTTATATCATTGCTTTGCAACCGTCACCACAATAGGATTTGGTGATTTCCCAATGGTCACTCCAATCGGAAGAGCGATCACAGTGCTATTAGGTATATATGGTATTGTCGTTGTCGCGGTTATCACCTCTATTATTGTTAATTTCTATAACGAGACAACTGGTAAAAAAGACATAGAAGAATTTAAAGAAATTGACGAAGAGACAAAACGAAAGAAGAAGAAATAGGGCTTAGAAGAAAAAATAATCAGGCTAAGCCGATTACTATTGAAAAAGCTAGAAAGAAGCTTTCTAAAAGCACTACAAAAT
>DGHZ01000046.1:2405-3300 GCA_002392945.1 Caryophanales bacterium UBA3835
CACCTCTATCTAAATAACTATATTCAATGTGGATTCCATAGCTATGTAGTGGTGTTCTAACAAAGGAGAATTCTTCATTATTTTTTCCTTTGACAACTATTCCTTCATCTATTGAGTGAGTTAGATGAAATTCACCTTCTAAAGGAACAAAGCCAATTTTCGCTCCTAATAGTTTCTCGACTCTAACATCATCTTCAAAGTGATATTTACCTTCTAAAACTTCTTTTTTCACACATTCTTTTTCCCATTTATACCATTTGGACGGGAAATCAAATTTTGTGTCACCATTTATACATTTTAAGTGTCCGTCTTCTAAATAGTCATATATGACTCCACATTTATTACATTTTAAGTAATGAGTTTCACTAGACATTTCAAATTCTGTTCCACAATGTGGACATTTATATAGAATTCTTTCTAACCCAACCGCTCGATTTGGGTAGTTATTTATAATGTTATGATCTAACGCCCATTTTTCTTCGCTCATATCGTATTGGGCTTCAATCTTTTCTTGAATCTCTTCCGGAGTCATTATTTCTAAATCAGATTTATAGACAATAGTTTCGACTTCGGCGATTATTGGTCTAACTTTTCTTTTCTTTCTATCTGACCATTGAGGGAGGTGGAGATAATCTCCATGACACTTAATAAAAACTACAGGTACATTTGCCTTTTTGATAAATCTACCTAGGCTTTTATCAATTCTTTCATTTTCACCAGTAAATGAATATCTCGCTTCTGGATAAATAATTAATGGTTTTTTCTTTTTTTGGAGTACTTCCATATATTTAAGAGCGCTTCTAGGATCATTAGAGAATTTACGTTTCGCTAATATACCAATATGTCTAAAAATAAAGTAGCGAGGAATAAATTCCTCTACTGTACTAATCCAATA
>DGHZ01000013.1 GCA_002392945.1 Caryophanales bacterium UBA3835
TTCCCTCTTTCTTTTAACTTTTGGATATTATAAGCATAACCTTTGGTTTCAAAGCCGTATTTATTCGCTGCTCTAGTGATATTTTTCGCATTAGATCCGTTTCTAGAGACACCACAGTCCACTCTAACTTGCTCCAAAGCGACCCATTTATCGTAATAGGCCATAACCATAGCTAAAGATGCCGCTCCACATTCTAGAGCTTCTAGTTGCATGATAATTGGAGTGTTTGCCACTCCCTTTGTCTTTGGCGTCTTTATCTTTTTCATCTTATTTAATTAAAAAATCAATTGGTCGCATTTCTTTAACAACAATCGTATATGTATAGTTACTACCATCTTCTAAATCAAATAGAGAAACAACTGGATTTCCATCATCAATAGATTTGATTTCACCAACCTTATCAGCAATATATACTTTTTGGCCGACTGCTAAACGTGGTTTTTGGCTTTCTTCAATAGTAAGAGTAACTGCTCCAGAAGAAATAGAAGCCTTACCAGTAATCTTTTCTTGGATCTTATAAACAAAGGACCAGGTAAATAAACCCGCTAAAGAAAGGATGACTGCACCTAAAACAATCCAAGTTGTAATGGATGTATATTGAAGATGCTTATTTAATTCATCCGGATTAGTGATACCAATATTTTTATTTTTCTTACTCATTTTTAATGATTATATCATTATTTTAGATTGACAAGAAGACAATCTAAAAATAAAAAAGCACTGAGCTTAATCAGTGCTATATAAATTTGATTTTTTTAGTCTATATCAAGTGGATTTTCTAATTGCCAATCCTTTAATATATCAACTACTTTATTATACCATCCATTTTCAAAGAAAATGCATTTAGTAATATCTTCGTGATAGAAATCACTATTTGCGGAATATAATAATCCTAAAGCAGGACATCCACCAGTACAAGCTTTATAGTATTTACAGTTTCCACATTTATCATTCTCAATGATTTGTTTAAATAGAGGCGCCATTGCTAGATTAAGATAAGGACTATCTTTGACTAATTCTTTTAAAGGAGTTTTAAATAAATTACCAAGACTAATACCTTTTTCTAAGAAGTAACCTGACATTTGTAAACAAGGTACAACTTCCCCATGCGAAGACACTGCAATCATCCCTCTATTTCCTTTACACATTGGGATACGAATATTGAATTCATCTTTGTTACATGCAATTGGGACTAAATTGTACATTTGTTGTCTAGGATAGAGTCTCACAAATTGCCAGATATCGACAACCATTTTCATACCTGAATGAATATATTCATTCGCAAACTCTAACATCCTTTGATAATACTCTTCAATGGTAAGACTAGATTGAGGAGAATTTTTCTCCCATCTTGGAGCTTCAGTGGTGCGAATAATTCGCATTTCCACTACTCCCATATCATTTAATAATTTTGCGGTTTTCATCATCACATCAACGTTCTTACGGTTGACTTGAACTTGGGCTTTCACTCTAAAACCATTTTTAATGCATAACTCAATAGCCTTTAAAGTCATCTCTTCCGCTTTTGGATGTTGTCTAATCCAGTTATGATATCCCACTCCGTCAAAAGAAATTTTAATAAGTGGACTGCAACCGAGTTTTTTAAATTCATCAAGCATTGCTTGATGAATTAACAAGCCATTAGTGTTTAATTCAAAGACATACATATCTCGCTCATAGATTGCTCTAACAATATCTAAGAAACGATGATGTACTAGAGGTTCTCCACCAGTAAGAGTAAATGTATGAATTCCAATATCTTTCGCTTGGTCTAAGATGTTTATAACATCTTCATAAGATAATTCTGTATTAAGCGGAGCGTTATCTTTCGCGTTAAAACAGTGTAAACAATTTAAATTACATTTCCCAGTAATCATTAAATTCATTTTTGGGAAATAATAATTGTCATACTCGTGAAGTATTGACCATGGATTAACTTTGTCGCCTTTTTGACATTCCTCAATATAATTTTGCGCTAATAAGGTTGCTAAACGTGGATTAGGAGCAATATCATGCTCACCATCACACTGTAAAAGAAGTTCAAAATCCTTTGGTGACACGCTTAAAGCATGATCTATGCCTTTAACATAGATCGCACGATCAACATATCTCCATTTTCTTAGAGCAATATTGTCTTTTAAGCGATAATACATATATTAGTCTTCAATTATTCTTTTTTTTGGTTTGGTGTTATCGCATCCACCACCATTAATCGCGTTAAGTTGTTCTTCGGTTAATTCCACTCCCTCATCTTTAGCGAGTTGAATTAAATCTGATGGATCATCAAATTCTCTAACCTTAGCGATTTGTTCTTCGGTTAATCCTTTTAATAATTCTTTTCTCATAACTAACCCCATTTCTTTTTTCATGTTTATTTTAACAAACAAGGTGCCACTAAAGTGTCACACTTTTTTTACTTATTTCATTTAATGCTTCTAATTGATGTTTATAAACATCAATTATTCTGTCGATTAGTTCTGGTGTATAAAAATTGCTTTTAGAAAGTATATCTCTAATTTCTTTTTCAAAGCCTTCTAGTTTAGTTGAATCATACCACGAATAGTCCCAACTAGATTCCAAAAAACTAAATAAGAAATAAATAATAAAATATGAGCCTTTATTAAGTTTAGTAATAAATTCTTTTCCGGTTCTACTAGTACCAAAGGCTCCCGCTAAATCGTGAATTGGGGCGGGTTTTAATTTACCAGTTTTAATGTTACGAATAACGCAAATATTGTCAAAATGTAAATCTGAGACAAAACACAACGATCTTATACAAGATATTTTTACAAAGAGCTCATAGAGCTCAGGCATACCAAATTTAGAAACCCTTTTAAAGAATTCTCTATTTTTATCTTTGTTATTATTTTTACCTAAAAATAATTCATATAAATCAGTAGGAAGAACAACACTTAACGGCACTAATTCTTCATCAATTCCTACTAGTGGTTTACAAATAGAGCCATATTTATCATTAACTTTTACTAAATCATATTTTAAAACTTCATCTTCTTTTAAGATGCGTGAGGCGAGTCTAGAGGCTAATACTTCTCCTAAAGAGTCTTCATATTGATCTTTAACGATTCCTAATTTAATTAATTTAGGGCCGTTATCATAGATCCACCCTTTCGCCGACCACCCTTGAGTGACGATATCAGGGACATTTAAGTCGCATTTACTAAGTTCTTCGTATTTACCGTTAAGGACCGCTCTAGCAAAAGAGTCATCCCATTTATTAGAGAAGAAATTAATATCGTCATATTTTAAATCTTCTCCTTCTCTTTTAAACCAATAATGGTTACTTAATGATAATCCATGTCCTTTAAAGGCTAATTCAAAGGAATCTCTACAGCCGATATTTTTGATAATTAAATCGTAGTCCCAACGATTCTCACTAATTTTTCTAGAATTAAAAAACCTCAGTAATCTCATGTTATTACTTTCATTGCCCTTTGATATACCATAAGGGGCTAAATCAAAATGTTCTAATTCTTTTATAATTCTAATTGGTCTATTAACGTAGTCGACAATAAAAGTTAAGACTTCATAGTCCTTATACATTAAAGTTAATGTTTCTTGATTAAGCATGTATTTATATTAATACATATGTTGTCACAGATGTGCCACAATAAAACTTATAAATTTCTTATTAATTAATTTTATTCTTTTTGTGTTTTCTTAAGATTAGTACTAGTCCTGTTACCAAAGCAACACCGGTTAGACTAGAAACAATAACCACAACATAGATATATGTTTTACTCTCTGGAGTTGGGATTGGGGCAGGAATAGGAGCTTTAGAAATTTTAATAGTTTGATCTTTATAATCTAATCTTAATGTGTATATACCTTCACTCTTACAATCAAATCCCTTATTTGATCCTTCAGCCCAATATTCTAAATCAGTAGGAGAAACACTATCATCGAGAGTGATTTTAGATTCATCAATATTATCAAAATATCTTTCTAATCTAATTAGATCATTTTCTTTTAATTCAACTTCTACACTATATTCAGTGTGATGAAGGCTATTTTCTTTAACTGTTGTTAAATATACATCCTCACTACTCCAAGTTGATTCATCTGGAAGATATATTTGGTGAACCATATTTGGCACAGAGTTAAATCCATATGTGTCATTTTCTAAAATAATATTTATAACGCTCAAATTATTTGAATTTTCAAATTCAACATCATACACCTTGTTGAGTACTGGAGTCGTAGTCCAGCCATAATCAGTATAATGTTCTCCTGTTGGATCGACTTCCCAGTTTTCTTTAGAGAAATCAACATTATAACGATATAGTCTGATAAATTTTGCTTCGAATTCTATCTTAAATGAAAGTTCAATATATGTACTAGGAGCGGTAATAGTTACTAAATCAGTCCAGTCACTATGGGAGTTATCATCAAATATATAAGCGGCGACTTTATAACTTTCACTACCTCCACCCCAACAGTTATTAGGGTCAACAGTAATTTTGTTTTCAATTACTTCTGCTTTAGCTGGTAAAACACTGGTGTTTTTAAAGCCTACTAAAGACACTAAACCTAATAATAATGATAAACCTGTTACAAACGCTAAATTCTTTTTATTCATTTTTTAAATCCTCTAATTAGTGTATTTTCTTGATTGAATCACCACTAATATAGAATATGTTATCACAGCAGCTGTCACAAAAATGCCACAAAAAAGAAAAAGCCATCAAAGGTAATTATAGATTCATTATACGTTCTAACTAATAAGAACAACTATAAGTTAAAGAAAGAGTAGGGTAAATGATTTTAAAACCAACACATACGTCATTTCCATAAGCTGCGTGGTGTTCATAACTTACATCGCTATCAGCTGGGTTATTAGGTGTAAATGTTCTGGTTTTATAACTATCAAACACGTGATAATTATTAAAATCACTACCAGTTGCGCCAGGTGCATCCATATATGTATAAGCAAAAGCACTATCTACACTAACACTAATTTCAGAGAAATTCGCTGGTCTGTTGCTTAAATCGTAATTTTCCCCGTCATAAGTACCAATGACATAAGTCATTCTTGCAACCTCAAAAGCATATATGTGATTAATTACCCACTGATAAACATATCTATGAGGAGTTGCTTCAGTATCTTCATACCACTTTCTATAACTACGATATGAAATTTCTGAGCCATTTTGTTCGAATGTCAACTCTTCATCTATTGGAGTTCATTGACTTTGAGTTTGTACAATTATTCCTACGACAAAGTCCTTTCTACCTGTTGCAGGTGTAAAGAAAAATCCTGCGTTAGATTCGCCATCATCATAATAATTGCTTGATTGGCCAACCATTGTCCATTGGTTAATTGTGTACTGCGCCTCTGTTTTAGGACTATCCGCGTATAAAAGTTCACTATTAGACATCGAAGTTAATGCCACCGCACTAACAGAAGCTAAACATAATATTGATGAAAGAAGAATGATACATTTTTTATTCATATAAAGTTCCCTCCTATAATTAAGGATAATTATCTAATTGAGAATATTATATTTAATTGATTGAGTCATTACTATTTTATTTTTATAAATGAGTTAAAAATAATCTATCACATCAACTGTCACAAAATTGCCACAAAAAGAAAAGACCTCATTTTGAGGTGAACCGGTAAGATAAAAGCAGACACCCTTGTACTAAAATCTAAACAGCGATTTTGTATAATTAAACAAGGAGGACTACTATGCTTAACACAAGAGAACAAAAGACAATTGAAGAAATAGTAGATCACCCTGATAAGATGATTGCCACAATCGTCGATATGTGGAATATAGGTAGATAATTTCATGATTTTTTTGTTAAACTTATAAATCAGAGGTAAAAAAATATGAACTTAGTAAATACTAGATTGCCACGACTACTTGCTTCAATTTTAACAGTAGTAGCTTCCGTAGTTGGTTTGGTCTTAATTGGTGTACTTCCAGTATTAAACATTGCTGGAGGACCAGTTGCTTTAAGAGATTACATTTCTCAAATTACTTACTTATTTAAAAACATGGGTGGTATAGAACCAGCAACGATCTCTTTATATGTTTCTTCATTCATTAACGTTATCGTTTATTTGGTAACTTACGTTATCGCTATTGTGTGCTTAATTAAATGCGTCATCAGTTTAGTAAAATTTAAAACTGAGCCAAGCAGTAAAAGAATTGTTTTTGATTCTTTAAGACTTTCATTCATATTGTTATCATTCTTTGGTTTAAGTATCTTCCTCAATTACGGTATGACCACCTCGGTCGCCGCTGGAGGATATCTTGCTTTAGGTTTAGGTATCGCCGCAACTTTAATTACTCTTTGTAATTACTTTATGGCAAGCCAAAAAGAAACATTATACAAATGTTTAAGAATATGTTTTGTTGTAGTGGCCTTAACTGCTTCTATGTTCGCTTTAATGCCAACCATTACCATGTCTAAGGCTCCTGCTGCTCCTGGATTATTCTTATTCACCACAATTGAATCAATGGTCTCAGGTGGGGCAGTTGATTCATTAATACTCTCTGTTGCTGTACTTAAATTTGTATTCTTTGTTATTGCTTTTTCATTTGTTAGTAGCGTCGCTATTAAAGCCATTGATGAAAGAAAGAAAAATGATGGTAGAAGTGTTCTTTCTATCGTATTTAGTGCGATTGCATTAGCGTTAGTTCTCGGTGCTTTATTCGGTGTGAGATTAGCTATTGATTCTAACGCTATTGGAGTATCAGTATTTGGAATTATATCAATCATTCTAATGACTCTTACTCTTGGTTTAGCTATTCTTATCTTTGTTTTAACAAAGAAAGAAACAGTAAGTGCCACTCCAGTTGAATTCAATTATCATCATAAAGAACCTGTTAAAGAAGAAGAACCAATAGAAGAGGTCACACCTAAAGAAGAGGTTGCTGCCACTGCTATTGTTAGTGAAGCTGCTGAAGAAGAAAAGG
>DGHZ01000051.1:0-16236 GCA_002392945.1 Caryophanales bacterium UBA3835
GCAACGGCAAAAGCTGTAGCAACAATAAGAAGTGCAAGAGGTCTGTATTCTTTTGAAGAGCAGATGAATGATAAAACAACAGCCGCAACAGCAACAACAAAGAAAACGATTAAGACTGCACCCGATACTTTAAGGGTATTAGCGACTTGTGTAATGGTATAACCTGGATTTTCAGCAATAATTTCATTAATGATTTTCTGTGCCCAATCAGGAATATCAGGTGAAGTAGCAAGAACTCCAACACTAAGTAAAACAATACCAACTGCCAAGAAGGCAATGGCGGCAAGAATACCGACAATACCACCAATTAAAAATAAAACCTTTGAAGCCTTTTTCATTTTTTGTATTTCCTTTCGTATAAATAGTAATATTTACACCTCTAATTAGCAACAAAAAAGAGCGTTTCCGCTCCTTTATGTTGATTAAAAAATCAATTATGCAGCTTTTTCTTGGGATTTTTTTCCAAAAAATCCGTGCCATGCACTCCAAGCAGCGAATGAACCTAAGAATGGTCCAACGATAGCTGGGATTAAGTTAAGAGCTTTGAGTCCGACATTTTCGCCATTGAACATAGCAAATACTTCAGCGGATAAGGCTCTAGCTGGGTTAACGGAAGTTCCAGTTAATGGAATTCCCACTAGGTGGACGCCAAATAAAGCTAAGCCAATGCCGATGCCTGCAAAACTAGACCATTCTTTCTTGCTTGTTAAGCCTAAAACAGCAAAGACAAATAAGAATGTTAAGCCCATTTCACACATTGTGGATAGGAAGACATTTAAGAATGTAGCATTGCCTTCAACGGTCCAGAATGTTTCGGATGCAAAATGACCAGCTAAAGCGCCTTGACCATATAAATGAGTCTCTCCAGCAACGCCTGTTTTCCATGCCCACATAACCATAGCAAGTAATAAGGAACCAACAAAAGCACCTAAAACTTGAGCGCAGCAATAGATACAGAATTCTTTCCAAGTTAATTCCTTGTTAAGAGCTTTAGCAAAGCTAACTGCAGGGTTAGCATGACCACCTGAGATAGGACCTAATGCGTAAGCTAAAATGACAATAGAAATACCAAAAGCGCCAGCAACAGCAACAACACCACCAAAGTGGAGTTCCTCACTAAATGTGAAGGCCATAGCGGTACCACAACCAAGTAAAACTAAGATCATAGTGGCAACAGCTTCAGCAGCAAATCTTTTTACCATATTAAATTTCCTTTCTGATAAATACCCAAATACTATAAATTAAATAATTTAAAAATCAAAGATTAATTTTTTTAAGTGCGTGCAACACTTCACTAGCAATAAGCATACAAATGGCCACTAACATCGCTCCCATAGAAACATCGCTTAAGAAATGAGCACCTACTAATAAACGCGAGAACATAACTAAGAGTGAGAAAATTAATCCACCAACAAATAAAGGCAATCTATATTTTCTATATTTTTCATCTACTAGTGGCAAGAAAACAGCGATTAAAGGCACACCCATAGATGCCGCAGCGTGTCCGCTTGGGAAAGATTTAAACTCCTCAGAAGTTAAGCTATACATTTCGATGTAGTTTTTATAATTGGAACATCTTTCGTACCATGTATAATAAGGAACTGGTGTATATTCAATAGTTCTATATCTTGGTCTATGAAAAATAACTTTAAATAAAGTTACTCCACCAGTAAGAGCAAGAGCAAATGCGGCTATCGCAACTAATAACAAGATCCATAAATTTTTATTATCAACATTTCTCGTTAATCGATAGCCAAGATAAGTAAAGCAAACCATTACAGGTAAGGAAATGAAATAACCCCAGAATGATTTGGCTACCCAATAAAAACCGTTAGGACCAAAGAATTCTCGACCGGCAAAATAAGTAGACGCACCTAAACAGCCAAGTACTGCCACCATAAATAAAACTCTCATCCAAGTTTTGTATTCTTCCTTTTTAAGGAATAAGGATAAGAATCCACCTCCCATAATCGCAAACATTCCATATCCAGGAGTGGTTCCAATAACAGAAACAACCAAACCAAAAGTGTTTTTATTTGAATATAAAGCAGTGTTAATTTGTAGATCTAAAAATGTCCCCACAATAAATAATGCTAAAAAAGCACCTAAGGTGATTAAAAGGTATAAACGTATTTGCTTCATTTATTATTCTTCTTTCTGACAAAGTCTTGTTGATAAATATCTATCGATACCATCAGGGAATAAAACGACAATGACTTTATTATTATACTCTTCTTTTTGCGCTAGTCTAATAGCAGCGCTTAAGGCGGCACCGGAAGAAATTCCTACTCCATCTTTTTCTAATTCGTTATGAAGTCTACCCATTTCAAAAGCGTCATCATTACTAACAGTAATTACTTCATCAATGATGCTTCTATTTAAAGTATTAGGAATAAATCCTGCTCCAATACCTTGAATTTGATGTGGACCTGCTTCTCCTTTAGAAATCATCGGAGAAGAAGCTGGCTCCACCGCCACAATATGGATATTTTTATCTTGTTCTTTTAAATATTTACCAACCCCAGAAATAGTACCTCCAGTACCTACCCCAGCAACAAATGCGGCAACTTCGCCATTTGCTTGTGAATAAATCTCTGGACCGGTAGTTTTATAGTGGGCTAAAGGATTAGCGGGATTATCAAATTGACCTAGGATAATCGAATTAGGAATCTCTTCTTTTAATTCGTTTGCTTTAGCAATCGCTCCTTTCATTCCTTTAGAAGCTTCAGTTAACACTAATTCTGCTCCATAAGATTTTAAAATATTACGTCTTTCAATCGACATACTTTCTGGCATCGTTAAAATAACGCGATATCCTTTAAGCTTACCAACATAAGCTAGCCCGATACCGGTATTACCACTAGTTGGTTCAATAATTACTGAACCATCTTTTAATAATCCATCTTTTTCAGCGTCCTCAATCATTTCTAAAGCGATACGATCTTTAACGCTTCCTGCAGGGTTATATTTTTCATATTTAGCAAATAGTTTTGCTTTCAAATTAAAATGACGTTCAATTTCCTTTAACTCTTTTAAAGGTGTATTACCTATTTTCATCTTTAATACCCCCGATGAATATTTATTATTATATATAAAGGAAAATAGATTGTTATAATGATATGCATGAAAAAATGTGATGTCGATATTTATGAAAATAGCCTAACCACTACTTTTAGAGCCTCTATTTGGTCTAAATTTATTAAAGCATTCCATGATTATCAATTATTAAAAGACGGAGACAAAGTTTGCGTTTGTATCTCTGGTGGCAAGGATAGCATGGTGCTCGCTAAGCTATTCATGTGCTTAAAAAAATTCATGAATTATAAGTTTGATTTAAAGTTCTTAGTGATGAATCCTGGTTATAACAAAGAAAACCTAGAATTAATCAAAAAGAACCTAAAAACCCTGCAAATCCCTGCTGAAATCCATAACACAGATATCTTTGAGATTGCCAACATGCAAGTGAAAAGCCCGTGTTTCTTATGCGCAAAAATGAGAAGAGGCGCCTTATATAACATCGCTAAAAGTATGGGTTGCAACAAGATTGCTCTAGGTCATCACTATGACGATGTTATTGAAACTACATTAATGAATTTGTTATCTTCTGGTTCTTTTCAAACCATGCTTCCTAAACTCCACTCCACCAACTATGAAGGAATGGAATTAATTAGGCCAATGTATTTTGTTAGAGAAAAGGACATTATCCGTTTCGCCAAACATCACGATTTACATTTTCTTCAATGTGCTTGTAAATTAACAGAAGCCAATAAAGATGAAATTGTGGGTCGAAGAAGATTTATTAAAGAACTTATTAAAACTTTAAAGAAAGATATCCCTCAAATAGAAGAGAATTTATTTAACGCTCCTAATAATGTAACTTTAGATATGATTCTTGGATACAAAAAGGGAGGCGTATACCACTCCTACCTTGATAATTACAATAAATAAAAATCTCATCAAATTTAGATTTGTTGCACATTTGTTGCATACAATATTAAAAATTGTAACCATAAAGGAGTTTTTCAAATATGAGAAAAGAGTGGCAAGTCCAGTCTTTTTATTACTTCAGAGTTAATTTAACAATAGTCTCCACATGAAAGCTACGACTAAACATGTCCACTGGTTGGACCTCGTTAATAATATAAGTATCGCTTAATATTTCTAAGTCCCTTGCTAAAGTGGCAGGATCACACGAAATATAAATTAATCTAGAAGGTTTAATCTTTTTTATTGCTGATAAGAATTCTGGTGTCGATCCTTTTCTTGGAGGATCCATAATAACCACATCAAATTTTGGTAATTCTTTATTAATATATTCAGTACAATCAGCTTCAATAATTTCAATGTTGTTTATGTTATTTAATTTCGCGTTATTGATACCATTTTTTACCGCACTTTTTTCCAGTTCTACTGATGTTACTTTTTTTACGTGTGGAGCAGCTAAAAGACCAATGGTACAGACTCCAGCATAGGCATCTAACAAAGTATCATTTTTGCTTAAATCAGCGAATTTTAAGGCGGTTTTGTAAAGAATTTCCACTTGGATTGGGTTAACTTGGAAGAAACTTCTACAAGAGATATTGAACTTCAAACCAATAATCTCGTCGGTAATAAAACCCTTACCAAAAAGCACTTTGTCTGACTCACCTAAAATAACATTTGTGTCCCTTTTATTTGTGTTCTGGATTACAGTAGAAATTTCAGGTCTATTTTTTACTAAATCCTTAACGAAATTATTACGACCTGGAAATGTATCAACATTAGAAACAAGGACCACCATTACCTCATTTGTTGATCTGCTAGTTCTAATTAACACGTGCCTAATAATTCCTGTACGATAATCCTCATTATATGGATCGACATGATATTGTTCCATTAATCTAGCAATGGTTTCTAAAATTGGTCCAGCTTTACTATCTTCTATATTGCACTGCTTAAGTGGAATGATTTTGTGAGTTTTAGATTTATAGAACCCATAAATAACTTTTTTGTGGTCTTTAGAAAAAGGAACTTGGATTTTATTTCGGTAGTGTTCTGGATTTTCCATTCCTAAAACATCATTAACTTTTATTCCTTCTAAATGACCAATTCGTTTTAAAGCTTCTTCGACTTTATGCTTTTTATATCTTAATTCATATGAATATGAAGCATTCTGAAAGCAACATCCTCCACAAGCAGTAGCAATTGGGCATTTTGGTGGAATTCTATCTTTAGATATTGTAATTAATCTTTTAATCACTCCGTAAGAAACACCTTTACCAGCGTAAGTAATTTCTATTTCTGCTTCTTCTCCTAAAAGTAAAGAATCTACAAACACTACTCCATAGACTGTTTTAATGACCCCTTTACCTTCACTAGAGATATCTGCACATTTTCCGCGAATTATATTTTTCTTAACCATGCTCTAACATTATACATTTATTTGTGGTAAATTATATTTAGTAATTTAGGAAGTTAAAATATGAAATTCAAATCATCATTATTTATATGCGCTACTTTACTAGCTTTATCAGGTTGTGGAAAAACAGATAATCCAGAGCCTGAAAATATTTTAAATAGTATAGAAATCGATTGCTCGTTAGCTAAAGTAAATTACAAAGAAGGAGACTTGTTAGATCCAAGTAACCTATTAATTAAATGTAATTACACAAAAGGTGAAATAAGCATTCGTTATGAAGAGTGTCCAGCAGAATTCAGTTTTCTTCCTTCTTTAGAAACAGAACTAAAAACTAGCGACACTTCTGTTAAAGTTACCTATAAAGGTAAATCAAATAATTATTCTATTACGGTATCTGAAGTAGAAACAGAATATGACGAATATTCAGTTAATTTTGCAACTATTGATTTAGGAACCTCTGGCATATTACAAAGTTCAGACAGTACTTTTAAAAACAAGATCATGGGTTATATTAATCAAGGCAAAGATTTTTTAAGCGATGTTGAAGTAGAAGATCCAAGCTCCAATGGAGTAAAAATTCAAAAGAAAGAATTTTATGGAGACTATGGAAGCGCACAAGGATTAATTATAGGCGGACAACAAATAGATGGGAAAATAACTTTCACATTTGCTAAAGAGTTAAGCTACGTAATAATAAAAGCGCAACAATATTATAATCCCCAGTTGGATTACGCTACTGGTACACCATATGTGAATCCAAATTATGATGGTCAAGAATATATTGAAATTGAAGAAGACCCTGGATATTATTTCGAAGGCTATTTTAAATTAGGTGTTAACGATACTAGTTGGAGAGGTACCGGAGAAGGAATTGAATACGACGAAGATTGGAATATTCTTATAAAAACTCCAGAAATAAATGAACGTAAGTTTGATATAAATAGTTCTAGTTTAGTTATTGAAGGCTATGCTAGCGAAAGAGCAAGAATATTAGAAATGACTTTTGGATTTGAGAAATAATGAAAAAATTTATTAAAACGTTAGAACTTAGATGGACTGACCTCGCATTTGTTGTGGGTATTATTCCTTTTGCTGTCCTATTAATTTTTGGTCAACTTTTAATGCAGCATCAAAACCCTGCTGAAGTCGCCATTCCATTGTGGGCAGCAATACTCTGTTTTGTTGCTATGCTTCTATGCTGGGGATATTACTTATATGAAGAAGTATGGAATAAAAGAGACCAATTTAATAAATTAAATTCCATCATTATCTGTGTGTTAACTACCTTAGTATTAATTAATGTAATAACTATTTTTGTTCAACCATCTTTACATGTTGAAAACGTCATTGTAAGGATGGACTATGAAGTTAAAGAAAACACTTATGCAATTGGACAAATAATTCCAGTTGTATTAAGTATTTCCACATTTCATAAAGTATTCTTTACCTTTGAATTAATTGCGGCAGCCTTATGTATATACATTGGTTTATTTGTTTTACCAAGAAGATTCACATCAGTCTCGTTTATTAAATATCTAGGATATCTATTCTTTATCTTTGCAGGAGTATTAATCATCTATGGCTATATCGCTGAATTTAATAAATATATTGGATTCTTTAAATATGTCTTAAATATTTCTAGGCCAGAAGGTTCAGTTATTTATGACTTCACTGTTCAAAGTTTTATTTTGCATAGAAACGCATACGGCATGATGATGATGGTTGCAGTTACTTTCGCTCTTATCTGTCATGAGTTCACAAAGAAATGGTACTTCTATTTGTTAGCAGGATTTTTCTATTTGAACATGATTTTTAGCTTATGTAAAACTGGTCTATTAATCTCTGCAATCTCTATTTTTATCTATGTCATCTATCGACTCATTGTCACTTATAAAGATCACAAAAAACGCAACAAAACCGCCCTTATTTCGATTTTTTCCGTCGTAATTGTGGCGTTATTATTATTTGGTACAGCCTATGTTAGCAAAGGTAAAATATTTGGAAAATTATATTCCCTCGTCGACTCCATTATTGGTGGAGGAAAAACTTTAGATACAAGAACATATATCTGGGATAATTCTTATCAATTAATGCAAAATGGTTGGTGGGTAATCGGCAGAGGCTTCGGTACATTTAATACAATGTTAATGCCAATGAATATCACTTCTCATAATGATTATGTATTCCCATCTCACTCCTCTTATATTGGACTTTTAGCAGAAGGCGGAATCTTATTCTTAGTTGCGTATTTAGCCTTATTAGTTTATTCAGGATATGTCATCTTTAAGTTAATTAAAAAACAACCAGGATTAACTCTAACTGTTTCTTTAGGTTATTTAAGTTTCGTTGTTTATTCATTTATTGAAACAATCCACTATTTAGCCTATGTCTTCTTATTCCCATTAATGGTAATTTATTATAATCAGCAAAAAGAAAAATCTGTAGAGTAAATGGATTATTAAAAAAGCACCTACTGGTGCTTTTATTTTGCCATTAATTCATTAATAAACGGAACTTCAATATTAGGATCTAATCTTGGGAATAATGGATTACCTTTATTTGTAGCAAGATTATCTAATAAATGCTTATCATTAATATTTTCATAACCGCTATTAGAAAGACCCAATTGTTCAAAGGCTTTATCACTAGCAGTAACTAAGACTGGATGATAGAGTCTACTAGCAACATATATGGCTCTAGCAAGATGATTCATTGTACTAACAAGCTCATCTTTTTTAGATTCATCTTTAGCTAATGCCCATGGAGTAGTTTCATCAATATATTTATTCGCTCTATTAACTAAATCATTTACATAGATAATAGCGTCGGTGATTTTAAGATCGTCCATCGCTTTTTCATAACTAGAAATAGTTAAATCAATCATGCTTTCTAAAGATGAATCAAATTCATTTAATGCACCTTTATATTCTGGGATAACTCCCTCAAAGTATTTACCAATCATAGAGATAGTTCTATTTAGTAAGTTACCATATGAATTAGCTAAATCTGCGTTAATTCTTTCCACAAATTGTTCTGGAGAAAAACTACCGTCGCTACCAAAATTAATCTCTCTAGTAAGATAATATCTTACAGCGTCAACTCCATAACGTTCCACAAGTGGATAAGGATCAACGACATTGCCTTTAGATTTAGACATCTTGGAATCTTTCATCATAAGTAAACCATGAACAAATTCTCGATCAGGTTTTCTTAAGCCAAGAGATTCAAGGAACATTGGCCAATAAATCGCATGGAATCTAGTGATATCCGCTCCTAAGATATGAATAATCTCAGTGTCTTTGCTTTCCCAGAATTTTTTAAATAACTCATCGTTATCAGAGCAATAGCCTAAAGCGGAAATATAGTTAGTTAAAGCGTCTAACCAAACATAAACAACGTGTTTTTTATTCTCTAAAACAGGCACACCCCAAGAGAATGATGTTCTAGAAACACATAAATCTTCTAATCCTGGTTTAATGAATGTATTAATCATTTCGTTTTTACGAGATTCTGGAATTAAAAATTTTGGATTGTCGTCATAGAACTTTAATAGTGAATCAACATATTTACCAGTTTTAAAGAAATATGCTTCTTCTTCCGCTTTTTGAACTTCTCTTTGACAATCTGGGCAAATATGATCTTTACCAACTTGAGTGTCAGTCCAGAAAGCTTCGCAGTATCTGCAATACCATCCTTCATATTTACCAAGGTAAATATCACCTTTATTTAGCATTCTTGTAAATGCGGTTTGCACAACGTGTTCGTGTCTAGTTTGGGTAGTTCTAATAAAATCATCATTAGTGATTTTTAATAAATCCCAAAGTTTATAAAACCCTTCCACTATTTCATCAACAAAAGCCTGAGGAGTTACTCCTTTTGCTTCAGCGTTTTTTTCAATTTTTAAGCCGTGTTCATCAGCTCCTGTAAGGAAATAGGTTTCATATCCTCTTTCTCTTTTAGAACGCGCTAAAACATCACATAAAGTTGTGCAATATGCGTGACCAATATGTAGCTTAGCGCTTGGATAATAAATTGGTGTAGTGATGTAAAATCTTTTCTTCATAATTGTAAAAAAGAACCGGCAAGCCGGTTATTTTCTTATTTAAGTCCGTATTTACGGTTAAATCTGTCGACACGTCCGTCAGCTTGGACATATCTTTGTTTGCCAGTATAGAATGGGTGGCAATTAGAGCATGTATCAACTCTAATTTCTTTTTCAGTAGATCCAGTTTCAAATGTTGCGCCACAGCTAACGCATGTAACTGTGCAACGATGATATGCTGGGTGAATTCCTTTTTTCATTTTTTTCTTTTCTCCTTCCGCCTAGGACTGTTCTTCGCCTAAGTAAGTTTGCTTAATGATATTACAAGATTATGTTGCTAATAGCAATATAAAATTAATCAATTCTTAAAAGCATTTGAGGAAAATATTCTCTCCACGCTCTTTCATTATGTTCTTTATCGGAATCATAAATGAGTTTTATATGTTCGTGTGAATATCCTTTATCTAAAAGATAATTATAGACTCTTAAAGTAGTTTCAACGAAAACTCTTTCAAATCCTTGCCCTCCAATATAGAAATAGATTTTTGGCATTTTATCATCAACTGTTCGGTCTAAATATGCTTTAAAGTTATCCCATTTAAATAAAAAGAATGCCGGAGAAAAAGATAAACAGAATTTAAATTCTTTTTTATATTCCGCCGCCATATAAAACGCCATTAATCCACCCATAGAGGATCCGCCTACTCCAGCATATTCTGGGATAGTAAAGAACGTTTGATCAATATCAGGCTTAACCACTTTCATCACAAACCTACCAAGTTTATGAGCATATCCATCTCCATGAGGTGGACACTTTTTATTTCTTTTAATTCCAGTAGGGCTCATTTCTAAAGAACGATCAATATCTGTTTCAGGAGCATCAATTCCTACAACGATATATCCGTCATTAAGTCTTTGCTCAATCATTGACTCGATCGACTCATCAATACCCCATTCGCCAACAAAAGAAGTATAGTCATCAAATAAATTCTTACCATCAAACATATAGATGACCTTAAATCTATGATTAGGGTCATTAAAATTATAAGTAGATGGAATATAAACTCTAATTAACCTATTAGTAAATGAATTATTTGTATCAATATTAAAGTATTTATAGTAAACTTTCGCTCTATAATCTATCGTGTTTTGTTGACCTAAATATCGCTCGTAACCATTAATTTTATCAAACATATTTATTCTCTTTTTTAGCTTATTTTTTATTCACTTAACGCCTTTGCAGGATCTTTTCTTGCGGCCAAAATAGACGGGATTAGCGCGGAAATCACAGCAGTTAATATACCAATTCCTATACAAATTGGGGCTACCCACCACTGATATCCTTCAAGTTCAAATTGGACGCTAGAGATAAGATAGAACTTGTATCTATAAATAGCGTTAGTGACTCCGACATTAACTGGGGCAATAATAGCCATAGAAACCAATATACTTAGTAAGCTACCAAATAACCCACAGAATATAGATTCAGTTTCCACCATAACAGCTATATCTTTCTTTCTAGCTCCAAGAGATCTAAGTAGACCAATTTCGCTTGTTCGTTGCCTAATAGATATAAATGTTAATATTGCATTTAGAATTGCGCTAACTAAAACCGAAGCAATAGCAAAGACATATAAAACTGAAGTCATTAATGATAAAGCTCCATCAAATTGAACGCTAGCATTTTGCAAATAGTCATATGGAGAAACACCTGTTGGTTCAACAGTATAATCAAATACATACTTCTTAAAGTAGTCCTTTATACGAACTCTGCTAATGTAATCTGTTGTGTAATAATCAATCTCAGTGACTTGTTCTATTGAACCAAGCTCATGCAAAAGAGATTCATAGTAATAAATTTGTGACCTAGTAGCGGTATCTCTAAAGCCGTTACCACTTAATACATTTCTAATATCACCTACTCTATAACCGTCAATAGTCTTAGTAAAATCATCAATGAATTTTACATGAGCAGATAATGGTCCTTCTACTCTAAGTACAGTTTCATTCTCAATAAGCAAACTAAATAATCTGATATCACTAACTCTAGTTACTTGTAAACAAGTAGATTCTATTTTTTCTCTTTTGCTTGGCTCTGTAATTGGATTATCGCTTAACCAAACTTCTCCAACATGATGCTTATTATCCCATTCACCTTTTTTAACAACAGTGCCTTTAATTTCATAACGCTGACCATTATCCACAAATAAAGTTGGATAATATGAACTAGCTGCACTTAAGTCTATAGCATTAATTTTGTCTAAAGCTTGAGAAACAGTTATTTGTGTATATTCAGATGGTTTTAATTCAGGAGAATCCACACTTAATTTAGGCTCAACAGCAGCGTTTTTTTGATCAATAACAATATTAGAAGAATTCGCATCTTTTAATATCATCTCTTCAAAGGCTGGGGTGTAGATAATTCCTTGACGTAATGCCACACGGTCATATGCTTCTTTTTGTCTTAAAATGCCAGTAATCTTTAGTTCAAATTCAGAACTATCATATAATTCTTTCGCATTTTTAGGAGTCTCATAATATGTACCAGTTATTTCATCTTTTAAAAAATAAGAGATGTCAGGATTAGTGTTAGACTGAGTAGGGATATATTTATAAGTTTTATTTAAAATGTCATCAAAAGAGAATGTAACATCAGACACCACCGATGTATTAACATCAAATCCAAGATAATATAAATAACTAACGTTAACACGATTACAATCATCCACTACTAAAGCTAGTTCATTAGCCTTTTTAGGAAAACTTCCCTTTAAACAATCATATTGTACGTCGATAAAATCGACGTCATTGAATCCTTTATAAAAATAGTAATATGAGGCTGGAACTTCTGTATAAGTGGTATTATTACGTTTAGTAAATAAATGGAAATAAGTGGTTGAACGCTCAAAAACACCATAATAGTATTCTTTTGGCATTGCTCGCATATATTCCAAAAATGACTCACTCATATAATCATAGTGATATTGCTTGTTGTAACTAGAATAATCAGCAATTACTATTTCTTCATCTGAGTAAGGAAGATATTTGCTCCCATCCCATTGAGGATCATTGTTCGTATAGCTTGAAAAAGACACTGGATATTTTGAAAATGATTCAGCCTGCACTCTATCAAAAACACGTTGCACACTAGCGGAAACAGATAATATTAAAGAAATACCGGTTAAGCCAAGTGCGGCAGCAATCACAATAGAGATAGTTGAAAACTTTTTAGCAATTAAATTCTTAAATCCCCACTTTAAAGTAGTCTTTGCTGGTATAGAAACTTTTTCTAAACTCCTAGGATTAGAAACAACTTCATTCTTTATAGGTTTAGAATCATTAATGATTTGTCCATCTTTTAATTCGATAACTCGATCTGCATATTTAGAAGCATACTCATTGTTATGAGTAACCATAACCACTAGATGGTCTTTCGAGGCTTCTTTTAATAATTCCATAATGGAAGTGCCAGTTTTGCTATCTAAGGCTCCTGTAGGCTCATCCGCTAAAATAACTGTAGGATTACCCACCAAGGCTCTAGCAACAGCTACTCTTTGTTTTTGTCCACCGGAAAGAGTCTTAGGCTTATCATATTTTTTATCTAATAAGCCCACTCTATTAAGAGCCTCATCTACTAAAGAATCAATGTCTTGGGATTTGTCATGTGACATTTGTAATTTAACTGCGACATTATCTCTAACATTTAGATGGGGTAATAAATAGCAGTTTTGTAAAACAAAACCAATCTTTTGGTTTCGATATGAATCCCAATCTTTAACAGTAAATTCAGAAGTGGATAAACCATCCACTATCATATTTCCACTAGTCGCTTTATCTAAACCACCAATGATATTTAACAAAGTGGTCTTGCCACTTCCAGAGGCGCCTAAAATTGCTACAAATCCTTTATCAGGCAAATCTAAAGAAACGTTGTTTAAAGCCACAACATCTTCTTGTGATTGTTTTCTGGTATAGATTTTAGAAACGTTTTTTAAGACTAACATATTAATTTTTTTCTTTAGGGATTTTAATGTTATTGATAGTTATTAAGATCATCACCAACATACGGAGAATGAAAGGATATCGGAATTAAAAAAATTAAAGCATTCATAATTATTGTTCTATATTAACATTTTTGAAAAATATGTTAAATACGACAAAAAAATAAAAGGCTATTTCTAGCCCTTTATCTTTGATTTAATTCTATACCAAAGTTAGGAAATCTATAAATCGTATTAATTAAATTAATACATCTTAATCAAACAATAATAGAACTGAATGCTTTCAACATTACTTGGATGTGAGAGATCGCCAACACTATTAAATTCACTGAAGCCCCAGTTTTCTGGATTTCTCCAGGTGCCATGATCTTCATTATAATTGACAAATCTATTCATATATCCAGAGGCAGTAACATTCATGATACTTTCAATATCGCTGAATTCACCTTTTAAGCCCCAGCCACGATAATATTTAAGTTCACGTTTTGAGTCTGTTGGGAACCCTACAATCTTTTGGTTAAGGGAGAAATAATCTGGATTTTTACCCTGTTCTTTAGAAAAACCTCTAGAACAATAGGCGATAAAATCTCCTTCGGTGTGAGTGCCTAATTCTTTAAAACCTGTATAAGCATAGATAAATCGATTTCTCTCACAGATAGCTTTAGTAATGTCGTCCTCATTTGTGAATTCTCGTCTATTGATATCGTTATTTCTTATCATGTAATACCTAATGAGACCAAGCTTATCCTTTAAATAATCAAAATTAGAATAAGATGGGAAATTCTGCTGTTTACGAATTAAGAGAACTCTCATATCTTCTAAGCCAAATAAATATGGCTTGACCGAACTCATTGGTAAGACAGTAAAAAGATTTGTCGTTTATTAGCTAAGATTAGTATGTCAATGATGAAAGCAATGTAATTTTAGTTAAAAAAGGAGCCTCTATTACAAGGCTTCTTTTTATACATCAACCACATTTAGTTCAGGGCAAGGAGGTGTAATCACTTGCAAGACTCTAGAACTAAACAAGTTCTTTCCATGTATGGCCACAATTTGGACAAGTAAATTCACCGAGATTCTTTAAGCTTGAATCTCTATATACTTCACCATTGAATTTTGTACCACATTTTGGGCAGGTAACAGCAACTGTTGACTCGCTACAAATACCACCACTAACAGCGGCTAATTGTTCGTCGGTAAGAGTGAAACCTTCTTCTTTTGCTAGAGCGATAAGTTCTTTATTTGTTTTACATTTTCTAGCTTTAGCAATTTGTTCTTCTGTTAAACCTTTTAACAATTCTTTTTTCATGTTCAAAGTTCTCCTTGTTGTTTTTTATATTAACATGGTTGTTGTCACAGATGTGCCACAAAAATTAAACATTTAATGTTAATAGCCATTTATTAACTTCTTCAATCATCGTTTCCTTTGAAACGTTATATCCTGCTTGAAGAGTGTTAAGGGTTTTTGATCCGCTAAAGCTTTTCTCTTTTTTTATTGAAAAACTTAAAGCAATTCCTTGTTTTTTAAGCACTTCTCTAGCTTTATTTTCAGAATCGTTAATGATTAACAAATATTTTTTGATTTCTTGTTTATCAACCACCGAAGGGCTAATTAAAGAAGCACTATAAGTATCAACAAGATGTTTAAACGGCCTTTCAACATTACTTGTAACCGCAAGTATCTTTGTGGCAACAAGATATTCAAAAGGAACTCCTTTGAATGAATTATTGTTAACTTTATATATTTCTGGCTTTATCTCATCAAAGAAATCTACTCTCATGCCGTCGATTTGCACAATCTTTCCATCAATCTTTATTAAGCAAATAAATGTTTCTTCCAAAAACAATTCGGTGATAGGGCTAGAAATGAATTCGATAACGTTCAAATGTTGTCTAAAAATTGATTCAACTTCTTTTAAATCGCGCTTTGTGACAATATCAATGTCTCTAACATATCTAGAGTGTTCTTTTAGAAGGTATTTACAAATAACTCCCCCACTCACATAATATTCAAAAGGAAGTTTATTTAGCTCTTCAATACTTCGACAAATATCAAACTTAAATTCGTCTTGATAATCATCTTTATTTACTAATATTTTATTAGTTAATTTTTCTTTTTGTTCTAGCATAATAAAAGCTCCTTATAATTGTACCAATTTTGGTCCAAATTATGGGAGCATTTTCAATATTTTTGGCAGGGGTAGTAGGAATCGAACCCACATTAACGGTTTTGGAGACCGGAGTACTGCCTTTGTACGATACCCCTATTAAGCAGGTGAAGTTTCACCGCTTAAAGATTATAAACTACGAAGAACTCTATTTACAAGAGACATATCAACTTGACCAGCGTAATTCATCTTAAAATGTTTCATTACACTAGGAACACTCTTGTCTTCTAAGGAATCAATAATCTTTTTAATCTCTTCTTCACTTAATTGTTTTGGAAGATAAGAAGAAATAACTTCCATTTGTTTAGAGACATTATCTGCTCTTTCTTGATTATTAACTTTTAAATAACCTGCTTTTTCATCTTCAAGTTCTTTGATCACTTTTTGGATAATAGATAATAATTCCGCGTCACCAATTTCTTTGCCTTGGCTTTTTAATTCCACTTCTTGAAGTTTGTATTTTGTTAAGACAATGGATAAGACTGCTCTAGAAGTATTATCTCTAGATTTCATAGCTTCAATATTTGCAGATTTGATTTCATCAATAAGCATGATTATTCCTCCTATTTGAGATATAAAGCCCCGATTTCTCGAGGCTCTACTTGTTAACTGGTGATCCCTAAAGGA
>DGHZ01000051.1:16302-19986 GCA_002392945.1 Caryophanales bacterium UBA3835
CCCACTGATTAAGAGTCAGTTGCTCTACCAGCTGAGCTAAGGGACCAACTAGCGAAATAAATGATATATTATTTGATTAATCAAATCAAGCAAAAAACCGACTACTTGATAATAGCCGGTAATTTACTAACAAATATTATTTCTTGTGTCTTTTAACAATATGTTTGATTAATACTTCAATTTCATGGGCAACAAGTGGCACAAATGCCGCTCCAGCAGTAATTAACCATTCTTGCCAGCCTAAAGAAGAAGTTTTAAAGACATCTTGTACACCAGGAGTCAAAACTACAAAGAACTGTAAACCAATGCCAAGAACAAAGGCTAATAACATCATGTAGTTTTTATTTCTAAATACTTTAAAGGCACTGTGCTCGGTGCTACTCATACAAACCATATGGACAAGTTCAGCAAATCCTAAAGCGGTGAAGGCCATGGTTTGAGCTTGAGCTAAAACATCAGGTCTATAGAATTCTGTACCTTTAGCGCCAATATGAGCAATAGCTTCATAAGATGTAATTCCGTTAATCCAGAATGCACTTAAATAAGCGATGATAACTGCTAAAGTAATAAATGCGCCATGCATTAATGTATCTCTTAAGCCACCACGAGCAAATATAGTTTCGTTTGGATTACGAGGTTTTTCTTCCATGATGCCTTTATCTTTAGGATCCATGCCTAAGGCAATAGCAGGAAGGCTATCAGTAATTAAATTAATCCAAAGTAAGTGAATAGCAATAAACGGAGTCTCAAATCCAATTAAAATAATAAAGAACATTACTAATACTTCAGCAATATTACTAGAGAGTAAGAAGATAATGGTTTTCTTAATGTTGGTGAATATTCCTCTACCTTCTTCAACAGCCTTTTCAATAGAAGCAAAATTATCATCTGCAAGCACCATATCCGCAGCGCCTTTAGCGACATCAGTACCAGTAATACCCATAGCAATACCAATGTCAGCAGCCTTTAAGCTTGGTGCGTCATTAACCCCGTCTCCAGTCATTGCACAAATATGTCCGTTAGCTTTAAATGCTTTAACGATTGCCACCTTATTTTCAGGAGACACTCGAGCGAAGACTCTGACCTTTTTAACAAGGTTTTGCAGTTCTTTTTCGCTCAAATCGTCAATTTCTTTACCCATGACACACTCAGAAATATCACTAGCAATTCCTAACTCTTTAGCAATTGCAAAGGCGGTATCTTTATGGTCACCAGTAATCATAATTGTGGTAATACCCGCACTCTTAAATTTAGCAACTGCAGGTTTAGCTTCTGGTCTTGCAGGGTCAATCATAGCGACCAAGCCAACAAAGACTAATTCTTTTTCACTAATCTTATCTGATTTAGAATATGACAACGCTAAAACACGAAGTGCTTTAAGAGAGAACTCGGTGTTAACTTCATAAATTCTGTCGATGTCTTTTTGAGTAATTTTTCTTTCTTTGCCATTTTCTAAGATATAGGAAGTATTAGCTAAGATTGAATCTAAAGCTCCTTTAGTAAAAACGATATTTTCTTTATCCCAAGTGTGTTTTGTAGACATCATTTTTCTTACTGAGTCAAATGGAAGTTCATCCACTCTTGGGTGTCTAGTTTCTAAATCTTTTTTATGTAAATCAAAATCATTAGCGAACACTACTAAAGCAATTTCGGTAGGATCACCATATAATCCTTCATCTACTGTCGCATTGCTACAAAGTGACATACCAATAGCAAGTAACTCTAAATCTTTATTTTCATGGTCTTTTTTAAAGTCTTCTCTTTTATAGAATGTATTATCAACATAGGCTTCTAATACAGTCATCTTGTTTTGAGTTAATGTTCCTGTTTTATCACTACACACAACAGAGACAGCGCCTAAAGTTTCCACGGAAGGTAATTTCTTCACAATAGTGTTTACTTTCACCATTCTTTGTACACCAATAGATAAAACAATAGTGACTACTGCTGCTAAACCTTCTGGAATTGCGGCAACCGCTAAAGCGATTGAGTCTAAAACTGCTTCAATCCAGTGATCAACACTACTAGCGTTACCTCTAACGCACATCCAAATAATTAAAACTACTAAAACTGCAACAACAATAACTAAGGTTAAGATGCCTAAGAATTTAGATAATTTATTTAATACTTTTTGAAGTGGAGTGTCTTCATTTTCTTCATTATCAAGAGCTTTAGCAATCTTACCAATTTCGGTGTCCATGCCAGTACCTACTACAATACCTTTACCTCTACCATAACTAACTGGGGTAGACATATAGGCCATATTAACTCTATCTCCTATAGCGACACTATCACTAAAAGTGACAGATGCATCTTTTTCTACTGGTACACTTTCTCCTGTTAAAGAAGATTCATCACACTTTAAATTAATAGCCTCAATTAATCTTAAATCTGCACCAATTGTGTCTCCTTCTTCTAGAACCACAATATCGCCAATAACTAGTTCAGAAGATTTAATTTTAAATCTTTTACCATCTCTAATAACTGTTGATTCAGGAGAAGATAATTGTTTTAAAGCTTCTAAAGAAGTTTGAGCTTTAATTTCTTGAACGGTGCCAATAATCGAATTAAGAATAATAACCGCTAAGATGATAATAATATCTGGCCAGTCACCAATATTAAGGAAATCAAAGTGGCCCGCTTTAACAGTTTCATAAATAGAAATACCTAAAGTAATCGCGACCGCACCAAAAAGGACATAGATCATTGGGTTAGCCATTTGTTCAAAGAAAATACGAACCCAAGTTTTCTTTTTCTTTTCTTCTAATTTGTTAGGTCCATATTTTTCTAATCTAGCTTTCGCTTCAGCTTCAGATAATCCTTTTTCACTATCGGACAATAAAAAAGAAACGGTCTCCTTATCGGTTTTCGTTTCAAATTGAGTGTTTTTTATTTCTTCCATAAGCCCTCCGAAAAATATTATTTTCTCAAAGGTCTTGTTCCTAATCGGTCTATGATCCGGACTATTTCTAGTCGTGTTGACGAATTCATAGATTTACTACTCCCCTATTGGAATACGTAATTATTTTAGCAATATATAAATATATATCAAATAAAAATGTCCCCTAAGAGACATTAATTATGAATTTTTAGTGTATAACTTTTTCTTATAGGAAACTGGCTCTTCAGTAACTCTAATTCCAAGTCTAGTCAAAGTTTGTAAATCTACTTCGCTTAATAAAGTAGAAGAATGAGCCTCACACCCTACTAGTTTAGGAAGCTGTTTTAAAGCTTGGTCCGCTAAAGGGTTGGTTTTAGATTGAATAGATAGAGCAAGTAATACTTCTTCAGCTCTAAGACGAGAATTGCTACGATGTAGATATTTAATTTTCATCTCTTTTAATGGTTCAATCACCATTGGCATTAATAAGAACATCTTTTTATCAATTTTGCCAAGAGTTTTTAAAGCGTTTAATAAACAGGCCGCACAGGCTCCAAATAATTCTGAACGATGACCAACAACAATCTTGCCATTAGGCAATTCTAACGCAATAGAAGGTTCGTTTTCTTTTTTAGAATCAACTAAAGCAGCTTCAATTACTTTTCGGTCACTTATTTTGACTCCTGCCTTATTCATTAAGATCTCCATTTTTTTGATAGAGTCTTCGCTTAATCTACCTAAATAAACATTCTTTTTAGTTTGATAATATCTTCTAATAATTTCGTTATAGCAAGCTTCCGCAA
>DGHZ01000026.1 GCA_002392945.1 Caryophanales bacterium UBA3835
ATATATATATCCTTATAGCAATATTATAAAACTCATTTATGCAAATTTATTACAAAAGAGTAATTTCCATGTTGCTTATATTTAAATATAAAAGTAGAATATATGCATAACAAACAAAGATATGGATACATATTGTAAATGTTAATGCGCAAAATATTTACTTTATTAATCATTCTTTAATTTGTTTATTTGTTCAATTAGCCATTTTTATATGGCAGAAAGGAAAAGAAAAAAATGAACAAACTTTTTTCAAAGGTTGCCACACTTAGCGTTGGTCTAGCAATGGCAATCGGAGTGGGAGTTGCTGTTGGTTCAAAAGAAGCAAAAGTTGCTAAGGCTGAAAATGTATTAGAATTTACACTTTCGAGTGCTGATGATGTTGTAATTGAAGGTGTATCAGCAAGTTTTGACAAAGGATCAGGCAATAACGCTCCAGCTTGGTATGCTGCTGGACTTAGATTATACGCTAGTAACACTGTTACAATTTCATCTAGCGATGCGATTACTGAAGTTTCATTCAACTGGGAAAAACAAGGAAACAAAGCTTTTGCAAGTGTAACTGCCGACGTTGGTGAATATACTCATCCGTCTGCAGCAGGTACCGGAACATGGACTGGAAGTGCTAATGAAATTGTATTTACTCTAGGCAGCAGTGGTCAATTGCAATTAAATACGTTTACAGTTACAACTGGTGGTAGTGCTAAAACCCTTACTAGTATTGTTTTAACAAAAGACGATTCTAGTGTTAAAAAATCATATGTTGTTGGAGAGGTTCCTTCTACTGAAGGTTTAACTGTTACTGCTTATTATGATGATGAATCACATAACGATGTAACTGCATCAGCTTTATTTGAGATTGATCCTTCTATTGTTGCTCTCACCACAACATCAATATCTTATGTAGCTAAATATCAAGAACTCACAAGTAATAGTGTTTCTGTTACAGGTATAACTGTTACTAAAGAAAACTTAATTCAAAAAGCATATTCTGTTGCAACTGACACAAAGAATGTTACTGTAACCGGAAAATACATGGGAAAAGTAAATGATGGCTATTACATTATGAATGGTGTATACGGTATGTTCATCTACCAAGGCTCAGTTCCTGAAGGTGCCGAAGAAGGTGAAAGCCTTTTAACAGTTACAGGTACTAAGGCTTATTTTAGAGGTTTACATCAAATCAAAGATTCTACTGCATCTATTGATTCTACATTAGAAATTGATCCAGTTCAGTTATATACATTAACTGGTTCTGAAACTTATGAAAATGAGACACTTGCTAGTAGAAGAACACATATTAATGGCGTTGTTACATCTATTGTCCATAATAACGTCACTTATACTAAGACAATTACCGAAGACGAAGAAACTGCTATTCTTGCTGCAGTTGGACAAAAAGATATTACTGTTAATATTAATAACTCTACTATTGTATTCTTGAAAAAAGGCGATCAAACAACAGAACTTGTAACAACATTGTTGTCTAACCTTAAATCAGAAGCTAGTGTTACAGTTGCGGCATTTACTAGCATTTATAATTATCAAACCACTCAACAATTCCAATTAAGATTTTTAAAATTTGTCGAATCTAAAGCTGATTATACAGCCGAACAATTTGCTCAAGATTTACTTGATCAAACTGATATAGTTTGTGATGGTTGGGAAGAGGGAGTGAATAATCACGACGCACTTGTTGCTGTGTGGACTGATTTAAATTCCGAAGATAAATATCCAGCTCTTCCACAAGAGCAAAAAGATATTTTAGCGGCAGCTAGTAGAGAAGGGGAATCTATCATTTCAAGAGCAATGAAGAGATATGACTTCTTAACCGGAAAATATAGTTTAGATAATTTCATAACAGGTCGTACTCCAATCGTTCCTTCAGGAATGATGAATTACGGTGAATTAGCTTCAGCAAATAACAGTATAATCGTTATTGTGATTTCTATTGCTACTGTTAGTACTTTAGCGTTCACAATGTTATTAGTCTTTAAAAAGAAGAAACAAAAATAATTAATCTTTGATTAATATAACTACAGGGATGGTTTTCATCCCTGTTTTTATAGGCTCTCTAGAATCTAGAGTGGTCTAGAGTGGGATACTCGAAAAATATCTCAAAATCTATAAAGTTTATGGTGGTACACCCGCGAAGATGTATCACCTTTGCTTTTTATAGGCCAAAATAAGCATTACTCTAGCTCTGAATCTGTCAAAGTTTTGATATCAATAGCCAATATTAATAAACCTTCGAATATAAAATCGATGGCCAGAGTTAAAACATATTATTTGTTTAAAATCTCTATTGATTATATATACAAAATAAAATTGTATTTAATTATTCTTCTGTTTATGGGTAAAGTTTGAACTATCTAGACCAAACCTTACAAAGAATGTGTTAAAATCCATATGAAAAGACCTCCTTGTAAATAGATTCAACACCTAAATTATAAGAGGTCTTTTCCTTTGAAAGTTCAATATCTATAGATTTTGGAGTGGAAACTTAATTTTTGCATCCCACCTTAGATTCTATAGAACCAGATTTATTGAGTTTTCATCTTTTTCTTTTTAGAAAAACCATGATAGAATCTTTTTTGCCTTTATGAATAAGAAAACAAAATTACTCTTAGCGTCTATAATGTCTTTAAGCTTATGTGCCTCGACTATTTTTATCGCTAGTAACAATCTTACAAATTTAGCATTTGCTAGTAGAGCTAAACCAGTTAGCTTAGATTGTTCATATTATTTTGATGAGGCTAATGGATATACATCTTTATATGAATTAAACGTTTCTAG
Organism: Caryophanales bacterium UBA3835; assembly: GCA_002392945.1. GTDB lineage: Bacteria > Bacillota_I > Bacilli_A > RFN20 > CAG-826 > UBA2450. The sequence goes on from DGHZ01000026.1 coordinate 2,794, forward strand.
AATCAATAGCAGTAATGATTTAACTAAAGTTAAAACATGGGGTACAGTTACTGATATTTTCTATAATAAAGCTGGTACTGTTGCTCAACAATTTATTCAAAGCACTGATAAAAACGGTAATGTTGGAGCGACATGCTTATACGGTATTGATAGTGCACAAGTTTTCCCTATTGGTTCAGTTGTTAGTATAACTAGCGGCACTATGACATTATTCAACGGGATGAGCGAGATGAAAAATTGTGTAGTTACAAAAGATTATGATTCTAATCCTTCTCCAGTTGAATCTATGAAGATAAATGGTTTACCAACTAGTACTGATTCTAATTTTACTAGTTACCGCTATATGGGAACTAGAGAAGTTAACTTAACTAATGTCACTCTTGGCGAAATAACTTCATCTAGACAATGCTACGCAACATTAGAAAATAGTAAACAAGTTTTATTATTCTTTAATAGCATTAGTGAACAAACAGCGATTAATAACAAAATAACAAGTATTAAAAATAATGGATCAAAGGCTGATGTTAGAGGTTTTGTTACCTATTATAGTGGCTCAAATTCCCTACAAGTATTAATTAGACACACCAGTGATATAACTGAGGCTGCTCCAGAAAAAACAATAACATCTTTGGTAGTCACAACCGACAAACAATTCTACTATATGGATGAAGTGAAGATGTCTGATTTCACTGCCACTGTTTATTATGATGATGAAACACATTCAATAGTGGATGACGCTTATATTACTAATACAGTAGATACTTCTACTTTAGGTAGTCACGAATTACGTTTTGCTTATGAACATAATGGACTAATTTTTAATGATTTAATGTATATAAATGTTATTGATACTATTGCTACTTTAACTATAGAAAATCCTGTTCAGTATTATACATTTAACGAAGAATTTATTGCTCCAACTGTTACAGGAAACTCTTGCTTATATAGCGCTGATGTTACTAGCGAAGTAGAGTTTTCAGGCTTTGAATCTGCTTTAAGTAGTGAATATATAGGATCTATAAGCGCTAAATACACTAATAGTGCAGGTAAAATTATTTCTAGTTCCTATTTATATTACGTTAGTGATGTTGTTTCTTTAGAAGCAGTATCCCCTAAATTAGAATTCGAAATAGGAGAAGCTTTTGATTATCCAACTGTTAAAGCTTCATTCTCATATAACCCTTACACAACTTATGATGTAACTAATAGAGTGACCTTTACTGGATTTGACTCTTCTACTGCTGGAAAAGTTACAGTCTATATGAATTTAGGTAGCCATCTAAATAGCTACGAAGTGGAGATTATCGATAAAACTCCTGCCACTTTATATGAATATGAAGTCTCCATTAGTGGAATAGGAACTTATGCTACTGGTAACTATGGAGCTAGTGGTGACTTTGAATATTATCGTGCAGTTAGAGAATATGGCTATATTTGTAAATTAATTCCTTTAGTTAGACAAAGCGGATGTGAAGAAACTTTAGGTGGAGCGTTATATAACGTTGAGCCAATTAAAGATATTGATCATATCACCTTTAAATACAAAACTAGTGGAAGTGGATCTAGAAGTGCGAAATTCTATTGTGGAGAAAATACTTACGATGAATATGAATATGCGATCACGTCTTCTTCTTTTACTACCGAAAGAACAATTAACTTATCAAGTAAAAAAGTTAACTACTTTAAGTTTGATTCTGGAGATTTAACTTTGTTATTAGAAAGTATTAAAGTTTATTATTCTGGATTAAACACCACGCATGGTTCTGATTTTAATTATCACACGACTGGTGCAGGTGAATATCGTATCGCTCCTACCACTTATAGTGGCACTCTAGTTGATGGAGTGAGTTATGTTGATGTTCCAACTTCATTTGATACTTCAACTTGTACAGTTTTATCCAAAAAAAGATATACATATTATTCTTATCAATATGTTTATGAACATCCTGAATATGTAAGTAACGCGACAATAACTTCTCCAGTTGATGTATGTAACTATTTTGAAGCATTTGGATGTGCTCCTGCTAATTATGGCACTAAATCATCATTTGACCCACTTAGAGATGGAAAAACTATCCCATCCGTTGATGAAGTTAATGATTTATTTGGTGATGACGCTAGATGCATATCTAAATATACTAAAACCACAGGTTATGCAACCTCAGTTCCATATTACGGAAGTAAACCAACATATTATGAACTCGATAT
>DGHZ01000001.1 GCA_002392945.1 Caryophanales bacterium UBA3835
AAGCAAAAGCAACAAAGCCGATATATGTATATTTTCGGTCGTTATTTTTATAAACACATTTGAGTTCTAAAGCGATATCTCCAATCATTCCAAGTACTAATGCGATGATCGCGGCTATTGAAAATTTATGATATCCGCTTTGAGAAAAGGAGTAGGCTGCTAAAGCGATAAATAGTAGTGAACAGATAGATTTAATAATGACTGCTTTAATAGAGTAAGCTTTACATTTTTCATAAGAAAACCAAGTGACAAATACAAAGCTCACTGATAATAAAATACTTGGAACAAGCATATGTATACCCCCTATTTTAAGAATTTAGATAATAATTTCTTTTTCTTATTAGTGTAAGGATGTTCTCTTAAAGATAAGTTCATTTTGGTTTTGCCGTATAAGACTGTACTTGGGTGAGTAAATTCGTTAAATCCCCATTTGCCGTGGTATGCTCCCATGCCAGAGTGGCCCACTCCGTTAAATGGAACTCCTTTAACCATAATATGGAGACAGACTTCATTAACACAGCCTCCTCCATATTGCTGAGTTCGCATTACTTTTTTGGCCCATTTCTTATTTTTAGTAAAGATATATAAGGCTAGTCCATGTTCTCTAGAAGCAATAACATCTAACAAGTCATTAACTTTATCATCATCAAATTTCACCACTGGTAGTAGTGGTCCAAAGATTTCATGTTGAACAATTGGTTCATTAATATCAACTGGATAGATAATAGTAGGAGAGTATTTTTGTGTAGATTTGTCTCCTTCTCCTCCAAAGACAATTCTATCTTTATATTGCTCTGCTTCTTCGGCAATACCCTGCCAGGCTCTATCAGTAATCATTTTTGGATATTCTTCATTTAGATATGCTTTTTCTCCAATTTGTTTTGTGATTGCTAGTTTTAATTCTTTAATAAATTCATCAGCGACTTCACTAGCTACTGCAACTTGATTGATATTAATACAGATTTGTCCAGAATTAAGAATCTTAAAGAAAGCAATTTTTCTCGCTGCATCTTTTAAGTTAGCGTCTTTTCTTACGATACACCAGTTACCAGTTTCTCCACCTAATTCTAAAGCGACAGGAGTTAAGTTTTTACTTGCGAGTTCCATGACGTGTTTAGCGACTTTAGGCGAACCAGTATAGAATATTTTGTCTACTCTCTCTTGTAAACAGAAGTCTGCAACATCATGGCCTCCATCTATAACAGTGAGATATTCTTCGTTAAATGTTTTACTGACTAATTCTTTTAATACTGCAGTAGTGGCCGCGCTTTTAGAGGAACATTTAATTAACGCAGTGTTTCCTCCTGCGATTGAAGCCGCTACCACTCCAATAGATAACATCACTGGGAAGTTAAATGGGGAGATGATTAAAGTTACTCCATAAGGCAATTTATAAACATGGGTGCGAATAGAAGGGAAGCACGCTAATCCAGAGAAATGTTTTTCTGGTTTATTCCATTTCTTCACGCCTTTGATATATTCATCGATTTCCATAATAGTGTCACCAATATCTACGAGATATGACTCCATTGGTGATCTACCTAAATCGATATGTAATGCTTCAATAATCTTATCTTGATTATCTTTAAGCATATTTTTAAGTTTCTTTAACTGTTCGATTCGATATTTAACGTCTAAAGTAATTCCAGTATTAAAAAATGATCTTTGTTTCTCCACTAGATTGTGGATATCTTCTCTTACGTATCCCATATATATATCCTTAAACAATATTATAAAACTGATTTCTATAAGATTATTACTAAAGAGTGATTTCTATGTTGCTTATATTTCAATATAAAAGTAAAATATACGTGTTAACAAATTTAAGAAATAAATATACTTGGTAAATGTTAATGCGCAAAATATTTACGGAGCAATCAATTTATTCTTTAATTTGTTCATTTGTTCAATTAGCCATTTTATATGGCAGAAAGGAAAAGAAAAATGAACAAACTTTTTTCAAAGGTTGCCGCGTTAAGCATTGGTCTAGCTATGGCAATCGGAGTTGGGGTTGCTGTTGGTTCAAGAAGTGCAAAAGTTGTTAGAGCTGCTGAAGATGACACTCATGAGATTTCTGATTTTACCGGAAAAGGTGTAGGCACAGTTATTAATAACGGCGCTACTCCAGAAACCATTTCTATAGCAGATCCTGGCTATTCTGTTAAGCAGGTCATCATTGGATGGACTCATAACAAATCTAATGACGGCGTTACTGCTAGTGTTAGTATTGGTGGTGATTCGCTTGGTTCTGGCAAAGTTGGTGGACAAAGTACAACTACTACAACCACAATTGGAAGTGGCTCAACATCATTGTCTGGAGATATTGAAATTACTTGGGCTAATGGTATGTCCGGGACAAAGAAAGGTACTTTAACAATTAATTCGATTACACTAGTTGAAGGCGAGAGTCAAGGTGAACAAACCTATACTGTTACATACAACGCTAATGGTGGAACAGGCTCCATGAGCGATGAGACTGAATACAGTAGCGGAGATACTGTTACAGTTAGATACTGCACTTTTGCACCTGCTGACTCATTCCATGAATTTGATTCCTTTAACACCATGGCTGACGGTTCTGGAACTAGATACCTAGGAGGCGGTCAATTCTCTATTACAAAAAATACAACTCTTTACGCTCAATGGAATATAAAAGATGTCACACTTTCAAATGGAAGTTATAGTTCGGCAGTTTCTTATGTCAATCCAATGCCAAAAGAACTTGATGTAAAAGATAGCAATTTAAATAAAGTTGGCTTGCTTGAAGTTGATACAAGTAATGTGACTTATAAAACAAATTATAGTGAGTTTGATATTGCCGCGAATAAATCACTCACAATTAAGAATCATTCGAATGCTGTTATTACAGTCGTGTCATTTGAAGTATATAAATACGACAACATTGATGTATTTGTAGACGGAAATACAGAGTATATGCATCATGGAGATGGGTCAGATATTGGTGATCATACAAAAATTGAACTCAAAGTCAACGCAGAAAATACAGTTGAAATTAAATGTAATGGTGGAAATAATGGCTCCAGATCTCAATCTTTCTACGGATTTGAAGTGTCAATGAAAGTTGGATCAGAAGTAATACATCCAAGTTCAGTTGAATTAAATGCTGAATCAGGCTTTGTTTATATCGGAAAAACCAAACAATTATCAGCTACAGTCTTACCTGTAGACGCGGACGACAAAACAGTGTCTTGGTCATCTAGTAATACAGCTGTTGCCACAGTCAGTGATGCCGGACTTGTCACTGGTGTTGCCGCAGGCTCTGCTAATATTACCGCTACGACAACTGACGGCGGATTAACAGCTACATTCTCAGCTACAGTTAAAACAATATCGTACGGTACTTTAGAATCACCATTATCAGTTGAAGAAGCTAGAGACGTTTTAGATGTTACAGGATCAAGCTTATCGGAACAAAAACTCTATGTTAAAGGAGTGGTCTATTCTTCTTCATATGATTCAACACATAAAAATTTCACTATTTGGCTAAAAAATAGTGCCGGAACTGAAAATAAATATTTTGAGTTATATGCGACTACAATTAGTGAATCTTATAAAACTGATTATACATCTGCAAATGCGTTAGCTGGGTTAGAAGTTGTTTGCTATGGATATGGACAAATTTATAGCACTACATATGAATTAACTAGATCAGGAAGCGATTACCCAGAAATCCAGGTTATTAAATATGACTCTATTACATTCTCAAATGCGTTGTTATCTGAAACAAAAGGTACATGTGATGCATATGAGGATGGTGTAACGTCATATGATTATCAAAAAGAAGCTTTGGAAAGCATTTGGGAATCATTAGAATCAAAATACAATACTTTGTCTGAAGCAGAGAAAGCTGTTTTAGCTGATGCTGATAGAGATGAAGGTGGTTCTGTCGTTGAACAAGCTATGGCAAGATACGACTTCTTAACAGGCAAATATCAATTAGACAATTTTGTTGAAGGTCGTACTCCAATCGTTCATGTTGGCGCTTATTCCAACATGGCTTTAGAAGGCAATTCAACAATCTTAATCGTTATCGCTATTGCTACTGCTAGTACTTTAGCGTTCACATTATTATTAGTCTTCAAAAAGAGAAAACATAACTAATAATAGTTAATATCAATTAACAACTACAGGGGTGCTTGCATCCCTGTTTTTGTATGCACATATCATTAAATGATATGTATTAGCACTCTCAAACATAAGTGATAGCAGACTCAGCACTTTTGTGCTTGCTTCTTCTTCTTCTTCTTCTTAGTACACTATATGTGTAATGCCTATAGGTGAGATACAAAAGATATTTGTACGCAGAATATCTTATTTATCCATTGTAGGCATTACTTATGTGTCTATAAAAAGACAGAAAGGAAAATTATAAAATGAAACTTATTTCAAAAATAGCTTCGTTAAGCGTTGGTCTAGCTATGGCAATCGGAGTTGGAGTTGCTGTAGGTTCTAAAGAAGCAAAGGTTGCTAAGGCTGACGATTATAGTTTAACATTTAGTAGTTTATACTCTGCTGACACAGTATTAAGTTCAATTGAACAAGACGGGTTTTCAATGACATTTAACAAAGGTACTGGCTCCAATGATCCAAAGTATTTCACGAATGGTACTGCTGTTAGAATTTATGCCAACAATTATCTAGTTGTTTCAGCTGATGAAACAATTACTGAAATTACTTATACTATTTCAGGCACTTATTCTGGAACAATTACCGTCGATTCTGGAACTTACGCTTCTGGTACTTGGACTGGTGAATCTACTAGTGTTAAATTCTCCAATACAGGTTCTTCTCAATGGAGATTTACTGCAATTACTGTCACTACTGGAGCAGCTGTCTTAAAACATACTATTTCATTTGCTGCTGGTGATGGAAGTGGATCTATGCCTTCAGTCAAAGTTGAAGATGGTGATGATTATGAATTACCATCCTGCACATTTACAGCACCTGCTGGTAAAGTTTTTGATGCATGGTCTATAGACGATGAAGAAAAAGCACCTGGAGAAATCATTGTTGTCGAAGAAGACAAAACTGTTACAGCTCTTTGGAAGGATATTGTTAGAGTTGACTTGCCTGACGGAGAATATAATGTAGAGGTTTCTTATTCGGGAAGAAGCAGCGTTCCTACATCCGAATATTTCGAAATCAAACAACCAGTTGGAGATACTTATTACAAAAATTTAAAGGTTGAGTACTCTAGTGTTGCACAAAAATTTAGTAATGAATACACATTGGAAAAAAGCAAGACCCCTAACTCTAGAATTACTGTCACTTCAGAATCTAATGCTGTAATTGAATCAGTTACTTTTGATTTATATCAATATGTTAATGCGGTTGTTGAAGTGGGTGGTGTAGAAGTGTCTCAACCAGTTTCTGGCAAAGGAGATAATCATAGATCATTTGAAGTTGATATCAAAGCAAAGTCGTTCTCTCTTGTCAATAAATCAACCTATGATCAATCACTTTGGGGATTCACCGTTGCTTTAAAAGCTTCATCTGTTCCAGATCCAGTTGTGAACATTGATGAGCATAGTTCGATTGTTGCCCAAGGTGACGTTGGAACATTAACTGCATCTTCTCAGTACGCAACTAACCCTTCATATTCTTGGTCTTCAGACAACACCCAAGTTTTAACCATTAATGCATCTACAGGCGAATATGAAGCATTAAAACCAGGTAAGGCGACAGTTACTGTTACTATGACTTGTGATGAAGGATCTGATTCAAGATTTGCTGTCATTAATGTTACTCCAGATCACACACTTACAGTCACGGAAGCCAGAGAAATCGCTGCATCTTTAGATGGTGACGCACAAGAATCAACTGAATATTTTGTTAATGTTAAAGGATATATTACAAGTTTAGACGCCGATACTAAAATTAGAGCGTTTAATATTTGTGATGTTAAAAATTCTACTGAAAATAACATTATGATTTATGGTGTTTATAGTTCTGATGTTCTTAGAACATACGCTGTACTCAATGGTTTTGTTGAATTCAGAGGACATATCCAAAATTACAAAGGCACATATGAAGTTAAAGATCTAACACTTATTTCATATACCGATGAAGCTATCGAATTTGCTACTTCTGCTTATCAAAGCTTACAAGAAGCATGTAATGTTGGCGTTGATGCAGTAACATCTACTCAATGGGAAACATTAGCTGGCGAATTTGACGGTATTGATGCAAATGCAAAAGTTAAATTAACAGCTGATGATATTTCTAACTATGGCGAAGCCATTCAAAATTGGGTTGACCGTTATACTAGAATTGTAAGCAACACTGAGTTAAATGATTTTATGCAACTTGGGGTTTCATCTTCTTTATTAAGAGTGAGCCAAAATAGTCTAGAAGACAACAATATAATGATTATTGTGATTTCTATCGCTGCTGTTAGTGCATTAGCATTCACAATGTTATTAGTCTTCAAAAAGAAGAAACAAAAATAATTAATTAGCAATCAACTAATTTAATACAGGCAGAAGTGGTGAAAACCGCTTCTGTTTTGTTTTAGGTGAAATATGTAACTTCTTGCGCCTTCCATTTTGCGCAATTATAATATTTATAAACTTAATTGTTTAGTGAGGTAACATTATGAATGAACTTAGACAAAAAAGAAAAGAATTAGGTTTAACTCAAGTAGAAGCTGCTAAGATATGTGGTGTTTCTAGACGTTCTTTTCAATATTATGAAGAAAATGATGAATATGAAGAACTAAGAAGAAAAATATTAGAGATATTAGATAATGCAGAGAAAAATAGAATCTTAGGTTTACAATTTATCAAATTTACTTGCGCTAAAATTTTCAAAAACTATCCCGAAGTTAGATGCGCGTATTTATATGGTAGCTATGCTAGAAAAGAGGCCACAGGACAAAGCGATGTAGATATCCTTGTTGTGTGTCACAAAATGGGTCTTTCATTCTTTGGAATGGCCAACGAGTTGTCAAAAGACTTAGGTAAGGAAGTTGATCTTCAGACTGTTGAACAGTTAGAAGGAAGCGTTTCATTAATCGAAAGTATTTTGGTAGAAGGCATTAAGATTTATGAAAAAAGAAACTTTAATTCTACGAGTTGATACAATTATTAAGTTTATTGATGCCGCAGAAAATGATGTTGGAACAATGAGCCTAGAAGACTTTGGTAAATCCGACTTATTAGTTCGTGGCACATGCTTCTGTTTAATGCAAATTGGAGAACAAATGAATAATCTTGAGGAAACATTATCAAAAGATTATCCACAAGTTCCATGGAATAAAGCAATTGGTATGAGGAACTTAATAGTACATGTCTATAACAAGGTAAAACATGAACCAGTCTATTGGACAGTAAAAAATGATTTACCTTCACTTAGACAATCATTCGTAGAAATTAGAAAAAATCTTATTTAAAAATTCTAGATAATAGCAAATTATAAAAACACGCTAAGACAACTAAAATCGGGATCGCGATAAAAAATGACATCTTAAAGGCATCTGTAAATAAATACATGAGTGCGAAAACTGATGTCATTTTTATTATGGTGAATAGTAATTCTTTTAAAACTCTATTAAGTGGCTTTTGAGATGGTTCTAATATGGTCCACATTAATAATGTTAAACATGCACTAGCTAGATAAACAGGGAAGATTATTAAATGATGGAATGAATAATTAAAATGATATAAGACTAATAGTCCTGCAATTAATAAGGATAACGAAATTAAAGAAGGTAATCCTTGGAAAGCAATAATACACTGAATTTTCCAAGTATCTTTTACATTTTTAAAATGAGTTTTCTTATTATTATCTTTTGGATAGATTAACTCTATTTTCATTGGAATAATTGGATAATCTCTAAGTTGAAATGAAGTTAATTGATTGATCTCATAATCATATCTATTTCCTTTGATTTTAGATAACTCATCTAAATATCTGATAGGGAATCCTCTTAATCCACATTGATCGTCCTCTAGATATGTTTTAGTGGCTAACCCTCTAGTGGTTTGAGAGAAATAATTTCCAAATCTACTTCTAAAGGGAACAGACTTATCAAAAGGTCTAATGCCTAATACACATTCATCTTTTTCTAATAACAACTTAGACATTTTAACAATATCTTTAGTAGAGTGTTGCCCGTCTCCATCCGCAGTTATGACATATTTAGCGTCAGGAAATAAAGTAGAAATATTTCTATATCCTTCCTTTAAGGCTGCACCTTTACCTTGATTATTGTTTAGCTTTATATATTGAACTTTATCTTTAATTTTATTAAATACTTCATCATATTGTTCACTAGATCCATCATTAACCACTAAAACAGGGAATTGTTCGTTAATTAAAGAATCCACAACTTTAATTAGTTGTTCATCTGGTTCATATGATGGAATTAATATTACAAATTCTTTTTTCATTAATGGTTACGTTTCTTGATAATTAATAAACTAGTTAACGCTAAAACACTGATAGTGCTTATAACGATGATAATAATCGTAGTGGAACTAGATTTATTATTTAATGAGTTAACTAATCTATTAGAGACAAATTCAAAAGTATTAATAAATGGAGAGTCATCTTCACATGCTTTTGCCCAGGCCATGTATCTAGCATATTCACTAGAATATTTCGAGTCTGTTTTAAGAGTGTTTATTGAACCTGATTCACTAGATTCAATATTTAATAAGGCTACTTTTGCGTATTTATATAAATCATTAGATTTACATAAGCCAGTTCCTGGTCCATCGAAAGATGAATCTCCAATATGTAAGTATGTAACTCCCCACTCAGTTAATGAGGAAGTTGAAGAACCTGAACCAGAACAGACATCAATAGATTTTAAATAAAATCTTTGTCCTGAAGGAGAACTAATTGTAATAGTGCTGATACTTTTGCCAACAGTTATTTCATAATCATCAAGACTAGAAGTTGGATTAAACGTAGATGAAGTTGATCCATTTGTCGCTACTGTTACAGTAGTGCTGTCACTACCATATTTTTTAGCTTTAATAACTAGCTTAGTAACTTGTGTTGACTGCTTTAAAGAAATTGTTAGTGAACCAGATTTACTGCCGGATGAGAACTTTAATCCGGTTTTACCAGCATAGATATTACTTGTTGCATTGATACTAGCAATATCAGTGCCGCTTGTCATTTTTCCCTGAATTGCATTTTTATCAATTGCGGATGAACCGTCGCTAGATGAATCTGCAAAGACAATAGATTTACTTGTTTCGGCTTTTTCTTTTACTAATATACCATAATATGTTGCTTGCTTGTTTCCGAAGGAAACACTGACACTAGTTTGTCCTTTAACTAAAGGAGTGCTACTCCAAGTAGCAGAACTTGTTACATCAACTTCTTCGTTTCCGTAAGTAGCATAAACACTTATACCGGTTGAAACAAAAATATCACCAACATCATAGATAGATTTAGTTGGGTTACCAGAGATTCTAATACTATCTAAAGATGAAACGGTTATGTTGCTAACATAAACGTATTTTGTCACGCTTCCGTGTGAATATGATCCAGTAACAGAAGTAGTGTTTTTAGTCAATGGGCTTGGAGTCCAAGAAACAAATTCAGTAACGTTAGAAGTATATGTAGTAGTGTCTTCTTTTTTAAATGTAGCGGTAACAGTTAATCCGGTAGAATCAAATGATTCGCCTTCTCTATAGGAAGTTTTAGTTGGACTACCAGAATAAGTTAAATTTATTAATGTATCAGGTTGGACAATTGGTTCATTTTTAAAGACCGCTCGAGCGTATTCTGGGTGATCAATATATGGATTTCTATTATGTTGAAATTGTTCATAAATTAAATCGTTTCTATGTGCTTCAAATTCATCTACTGGATCGGCTTCATGCCAGGCAAGAAGAGTATCTAAATAACCCCATTTACCTCCAGAAGAATCAGTACCGGTTGTTAAAGATAAATTAGTACCGCCAGATCCATCGCCGTTATAATAACGTGTTGCCATATAAAATAAGGCTCTAGCAACATCACCTTTATCTTTGTCGCGTGGTTCAAAAACGCCTCCGCCAGAATAATTGTCGGTTTTTCTACTTTGTGTATAATCTTGTACCGCTGTTGAGCTAGTATGAGAAGCAACATTAGCAAACGGGTTATTGCTTCTAATGTTATTACATTTCCAGTCACTTGCTCTTAGATGGTGTAAATCGCTATAAGCAGGAAGGCCTTTAGTGTTAAAACCATTTGATTTAGCCCAAATATGTTCTTTGTTCCAAACCTTAACCCCGCTAGTATTAAAGCTACCGTCAGAGTCTCCCCAATATCTGGCTGTACTTGCATTAAAATTGTAGTCAGCATATAAAAGATTCATATATGGATTATCATCATCAGTACCTAAAGGAGATAGTGTGTAATCTCTATCAGTCACCTTCATATCATCTTCTAATGAATCGTAACTTCTCTTAGTGTGATTTTTAATAATGTTATATAACGCTACCTTTAAAGTGTCACCCTTCATAGAAGAAGTAATTGAACTATAGTAGTTAGTGGGCGCTGCTGCTTCAGTAGGCTTTATTTCTTTATTAGAGTTAGTTAAAACAAATGTCGAAAACAATAATGTCGACAATATAATTGGAGTTATTATCTTTTTCATAAGCATTATGCATTATAGCATTTTTAATTAACTGAATCGTATTATTTTTGTATAATACAAACATATTTATGGAAAAGTGGTTCTCTAAATTAGACTTTTTAACTCAAGCAATCCTATTAATACTTCCTTTTATCGGTTATTTAATTGAAATCGGAGTAAGAGTTTTTGTTGTTATTAGAAAACACAGCGCTAAAAATATTGCTGGGTTAGTGATATTTATTATTTTGGGATGGGCACTTTTGCTTAATTTAATTGATATATTTGTGTTAAGCCACACCGATGACTTAATGCTTATTGAATAGTTTTATAAATCAGATAAATGAGGGAGTGAGACAATCGCTCCTTTTTTAGTGACTGTTTTACTACTACAAAGGGAAGCAAATTCCATAGAATCTTTTATAGATTTACCTTCAGATAATTTAGTCACTAACGCTCCTAAATAAGAATCTCCTGCTGCAGTAGTATCAACCGCGTTAACTTTATGTGGTTCGACTTTGATATATTCATCCTTATTAATAAGAACACTACCTTTTTCTCCTAAAGTGACAATGACATTTTTAGCCCCTCTAGAGAGTAATTCTTTAGCGCCTAATAAAATATCTGTTTTCTGGCTTAATGCTTCTAATTCGTGCTCATTCGGCACTAAATAATCAATATATTGATAGTATTCTTCTTTTAACTCTTTTATAGGAGCAGGATTAACAACCAATAACATATGTTTTTCATATGCTTTTTTAATAACATGGCTTACAGTTTCCATATCGTTTTCAAATTGAGTTAATAAGATATCTCCTTCGGTGAATAGATCTAAATTTTTATCGATATCTTCTTTAGTTAAATCAGTGTTAGCCCCTTGAACAATTAAGATTCTATTTTCTGCAGTCTCTTCTTCTAAAATGATAAAAGCAATACCTGTAGGTTTATCACTTCTTTTAAGTCTAGCGTGTAGACCTTGCTCCTTAAGGAATGATTCTACTAAATCTCCATTATGGTCTTTGCCAATAGCACCAATAAAAGAGACATCTCCTCCTAAAAAGAGTGAGGCACAAGCTTGATTAGCGCCTTTACCACCAATATTTTGAAAATAGCTATCTGCCACAGTAGTGGTTCCAGCACTTGGGAGTTGCTTAGTAAATATAGTGTTATCTATAGATATACTTCCAATAACTAATATCTTCTTTTTCATTACTTACATCTCCTCAAACTCTCAAATATAGTAGACCAATATTCTTCTAAATTGACTTTAGTAGCGACCATACAGTTAATTGGACCATCTTTACTACATCTAGTTTTGCCTAAATATATTGTATCACTTGTATCTATTTCTACATGCATTGGAGTAAATTCGAAAGCTTTTGGATTAATCATAGATACCACTGTAGCAGGGTCATGTAGTGGTCCAAATTCTAAACCAAAAAATGTTCTTTGGTTTTCATTAAAGACTTTCATAAGTTTTACAAATAAATCACTACCTCTAGTGTTTATCTTGCTTGCCTCTTTTATCACTTCGTTATTCACTAAGATTTTTCTAGTGACATTTAAGCCTAACATTCTTAAAGGAACACCTGATTTAAAACAAATATCCGCAGCTTCTGGATCTACGATTATATTAAATTCTGCTTCAGGTGTGATATTACCTTTGGTAGTGGATCCACCCATTAGGACAATTTCTTTAATATTTTTAGTGATACTTGGACATTTAGATATCGCTATAGCAAGATTAGTCATTGGTCCTGTAGTAACCACGATAATATCCTTATTTGCTAAAACTGTATCAATTATAAATTGATATGCTGGTCTAGAATCATATTCTTCTTTATATATTGGAAAATCATAGCCGTCTAATCCAGATTCTCCATGTATCTCAGGACAAGTTTTAACTTTTCTTTTAATTGGGTCTGTTTCCCCTTTAGCGACTTTGATGTCACTATTAAAGAATCTTAATAAGTTATTCGCATTTCTACTTGTTTTATCTATAGTTTGATTACCTGCACAAGTAGATACTCCTATTAAATCTAATTCATCTGAATAATAGGCAACTAAAAGACCGATTGCATCGTCATGCCCTGGATCGCAGTCTATTATGATTTTTTGTTTAGTCATTTAAAGCCCTTTATAGATTTTAAGTAAATTCTCAATTAAAGATAATCTAGTTAATAAACCAACTCCACCTGGAACTGGTGTTTGTAGTTTTACTGGTAAACCAGGAAGAGCATCCCCGTGTAATCCGGTTTCGTCTCTTGAAATACCGACGTCCACGACGATTGAATCTGGCTTGTAATCATATTTATTATCTAAATAGTGTTGTTTACCAATCGCAATAACAATAATATCAGCGTGATTGATATACCAATTCATGTCTTCAAACTTGGTTCTAGAGTGGGTCACAGTGACATTACAGTGTTCTGCGAGTAAGAGTTTTGCCATTGGCTTACCAACAATATTGCTTCTTCCAATAACTAAAGCGTTCTTACCAACGAAATTTGTCCCTTCTGATTTTAAGTAGTCAATAATGCCTTGTGGGGTACATGGATTGAGCTTAGAAAGTGGGTGAAATCCGTCCACATCTTTTTCTGGAGAAATCGCTAATTTGATAGTTTCTTCATTGATATGTTTTGGAAGAGGCATTTGGACAATAAATCCTGTAATTTCTGGATTTTTATTGCAGTTTTCAATTATTTTTAGCAAATTTTGTTCACTTGTGTCGATTGGAAGCTTGATAAGCTCTGCTCTAATTCCTAATTCATCACAGTCCTTTAATTTACCCTTAACATAGGCATTACTTCCAGCGTCTTCATTGACTTGAATGACGACTAAAAATGGTCTCTTTTCGAGTTTAGAAACTTCATTTTTAATCTCTTCTTTTCTAACTTTAATATACTCTTTAATGGTCATTATTTTTTCCTAATTTCAAGAGTGTCTACACTAAATTGACGATATGGGATTCCGGCAAGATCAAGCATCTTTTTACTAGCTTTAATCATAGTGGTATCTGCATATTTATCTGAGAGATAGATAATTTCTTTAATTCCGGTTTGAATAATAGCTTTAGTACATTCATTACATGGAAATAAAGTGACATAGACTCTAGCGTCTTTTAAAGAACCACCAACTTGGGTATTTAAAATAGCGTTAAATTCAGCGTGGCAGACATATAAATATTTACTATCTAAGCCTTCGCCTTTATTCCAAGTTAATTTTTCTTCATCTAATTTAGATGGCATACCGTTATAGCCAATTGAAATAACTTTGTTTTCTGGAGAAACGATAACTGCCCCTACTTTAGTAGATGGATCTTTACTTCTTAAAGAAGATAAGACCGCCATACCCATAAAATATTCATCCCAAGAAATATTGTCATATTTTTTCATAATATAGACCTCGCTCGCACTTTATTTTACCAAAGTTATTTAGTGATTCAAAGAAACACATAAATAAATGAATAAAAAGTGATATAATATCCTCATGGAATTTCAAGGTATCAATAAGTTGTCTTTATTAGATTATCCTGGTAAGATCGCAGCTATTTTATATATCGATAAATGTAATTTTAAGTGTGAGTATTGTCATAACTGGAATACTTTAATTGCCTGTGATGATAATGAAGACCTTATTTTTAATGATATCCTTTCTTTTTTAAAGAAAAGAGTGGGTATTTTAGATGGAGTTGTCATCTCTGGAGGTGAACCAACTCTAATGCCTAATTTAGAAGAAAAAATTAGAGCCATCAAAGAATTAGGCTACTCTATTAAATTAGACACAAATGGTACTCATCCAGAAGTTATTAAGGATTTAGTGTCTAAAGGTTTAATTGATTATATTGCTATGGACATCAAATCATCATTAGATGATTATCATAGATTTTGTAATAATGATGCTTTAATTGAAAAGGTCAAAGAATCTATCGAATTATTAAAATCAGGAATAGTGGATTATGAATTTAGAATGACTCTAATTGAAGAGTATCATTCTTTAGAAGCGATTAATAAAGCTAAAGACACTTTAAAAGGCAGTAAAAGATTATATTTACAACAATTTAAAGTCTCTGATGGAGTAATAAATAAAGACCTCCACGCTGTTGATGAAGGTCTTGCTAATAAATTTGTTGAGATTTTATCTCAAAGTGTAGAAACAGTAGAACTTAGAGGGTATTAATATATTTAACTGCACTCATTGCGGCAGTTGCCCCGTCACTACAAGCAGTAATAACTTGCTTGTTTTCTTTTACTCTAGTGTCTCCAGCAGCGAATAATCCTGGAATAGAAGTTCTCATAGCTTCGTCAGTTTCAATAAATCCTTTATTTAACTTAATTAAGTCTTCTAAGAATTCGTTTTGAGGAACTTGGCCAATAGCGATGAAACAGTTATTAGTTTCGAATTTCACTTTTTCTTTGGAAATAGTGTCTTCTAATTCAATAGCAACTAGTTCACCGTTTTCTTCCACTAGTTTTTTGAGTAATAAGTTATGTCTAATATCAATGTTTTCAGTTTGGAGAACTCTATCGATAAGGATTTGATCACCAAATAACTTATCAAACAAAGTGAGCATATGAACACGAGGACAATATCCACTTAATAATAAGGCATATTGAAGTGCGGTATTTGCGTCTCCAATTAAATAAATTTCTTTACCTTTATAAAATGGTCCATCACATACAGCACAATAGCTAACACCGTGTCCTACTAAATCATCTTCATTAGGTAAACCCATTTTTCTTGGCTTTACTCCATTAGCGATAATAACCGCTAAAGATTCATGCTCTCCATAATTTGTTTTAACATGGAAGATATTATCGATTTTCTCGACAGATTCCACATCTTCTAGTTCAAATTCGGCACCTAAGTTAGTGATTTGTTCGAATAATCTATCCGCCCATTCACTACCAGAAATAGATTCAATGGTTGGATAATTTTCTAGTCTAGGAGAAGTAGCAATTTGCCCTCCAAACGCTTCTTTTTCAAGAACAAGAACAGACTTATTATTTCTTAAAGCATATAAGGCAGCAGTCATTCCAGCTGGGCCACCGCCTATAACAATAATGTCATGCATAATTATTTCTTGCTTTCGATATAACCCTTGATGTTTGAGGCATTTTCAAACACTCTAACTTCTCCGTTTTCAGGAACTAATAAGGTAGGCGCTTTTTTAACTCCCATAGAGGTTGTTAATTCAACATTTTCTTCAGCGTCAACCCATTTATATTTAACACCTGCTTTTTCTAAAAGCATTTTAGCCATTTTACAGTTTGGACAGGTCTTTGTTCCAAAGAGTAAGGTTTCTGATAATGTTTGTGGTTTTTCTTCTTCGCATGCCTCATCTTTGATTCCGTGAGTGAGTTTAGAAGTTTTGATGTTATATGTCTTTCTATTTAAGAATTCTTCACTCTTACCGTCATTCCAGTTTTGAATTGGTCTATAGTAACCAGTAATACGGGAATAGACTTCTGTTCTAGAACCACATTTTGGACAAACATATTGTTCACCAACTAAATAGCCATGTTCTTTACATACAGAGTATGTAGGAGACATTGTGTAATATGGTAAGTGATAATTTTCTGCGATTTTTCTTACTAAATTCATACAAGATTTCCAAGTTGGAAGTTTTTCACCTAAGAAAGCATGGAAAACAGTTCCAGATGTATATAATGTTTGTAATTCATCTTGGATATCTAAAGCAGTGAAAATATCATCAGTGAAACCTACTGGTAAATGAGAGGAGTTAGTGTAATATGGAGTTCTTCCTTCTTCACTTGCAGTAATGATATCTGGATATTTTTCTTTATCGTGTTTAGCTAAACGATAGGCAGTGGATTCTGCTGGAGTGGCTTCTAAGTTATATAAGTCACCATATAATTCTTGATAATCAGATAATTTTTCTCTCATGTGGTTAAGAACTTCTTTGGTAAATTCTTGAGCTTCTTTATGAGTTAAATCTTGTCTAATCCATCTAGCATTTAAGCAGCATTCATTCATACCCACTAAACCAATGGTGGAGAAGTGGTTATTGAATGTACCAAGATATCTCTTGGTATATGGATATAATCCAGCGTCTAATAATTTAGTAATAGTGTTTCTTTTGACCTTTAAAGATCTCGCGGCGATATCCATGATTTTATCTAAACGATCGTAGAAATCAGCTTTATCAACTGCTAAATAGGCAATACGTGGCATATTAATTGTGACAACACCGACAGAACCAGTAGATTCACCAGAACCGAAGAATCCACCAGATTTCTTTCTTAATTCTCTTAAGTCAAGTCTTAAACGGCAACACATACTTCTAACATCACTTGGTTCCATATCACTATTGATGTAGTTCGAGAAATATGGAGTACCGTATTTTGCAGTCATTTCGAATAATAACTTGTTATTTTCGGTTTCTGACCAGTCAAAGGTACGAGTAATGGAATAGGTTGGGATTGGATATTGGAATCCTCTTCCGTTGGCGTCACCTTCAATCATCACTTCGATGAAGGCTTTATTGACCATTGCCATTTCTTCAACACAGTCTTTATATTTGAAGTCGCATTCTTTTCCACCAACGATAGCGTTAAGTTCGGCCATATCATTTGGCACAACCCAGTCTAAAGTAATATTGGTAAATGGAGCTTGAGTACCCCATCTAGATGGGGTATTAACACCATAGATGAAAGATTGAATGCATTGTTTAACTTCTTTATATGTTAAGTGATCCTTTTTCACAAATGGGGCTAAATATGTATCAAAGGATGAGAAGGCTTGAGCGCCAGCCCATTCATTTTGCATGATGCCTAAGAAGTTGACCATTTGGTTGCATAAGGTAGATAAGTGATTAGCTGGAGCAGAGGTTATTTTTCCAACAACTCCTCCTAAACCTTCTTGAATTAATTGTTTGAGTGACCAACCAGCGCAGTAACCGGTTAACATGCTTAAATCATGAATGTGAATATCAGCGTTTTTATGGGCTTGACCAATTTCTTGATCATAAACTTCACTTAACCAGTAATTAGCAGTAACTGCACCAGAGTTAGAAAGAATTAATCCGCCAACAGAATAGGTAACTGTGGAGTTTTCTTTCACTCTCCAGTCGTTAATTTTTAAATAATTATCGACTGTTTTCTTATAGTCTAAGTCTGTTTGTTTTTGTTCACGTAAGTTCGCGCGCGCCTTTCTATATAAAATATAACTACGGGCGACATCGACGTAACCAGCTTGAATTAAAGTAACTTCGACTGCGTCTTGAACATCTTCAATATCAATGACGTCGTTATTGATTTTGGAGTTCATTTGGGCAACTACTCTAAGAGATAACATATTGATGATGTCATCGTTATAGAATTTGTGATCTGCCATGAAGGCTTTTTCAATAGCTTTGGAAATCTTTTCAAGGTTGAAGTCTTGTAAAGAACCATCTCTTTTTCGGATACTTAACATTTGCTTTCCTCTTTCTCACTAATTGATTTATAGTGCTTTGAAAAAAGCATATCAAAATATGTAATATTCGCAACTAAAAAAAGCACTTTTTTGTTAAAAATGGGACACTGTCTAAAATTAACGTTTTTGTGCTTTATTTATTAGTTATATAGGCTTGTAGTTTAAATATATTTAAATAGTCTACTTTTTCATTAAGTCGATAACCACTGATATCATCTTGTTAAATTCATATAAATCAAGGAATTCAAAGCGTCCGTGGTGATTATAACTTCCGGTACCTAAATTTGGGGTCACTAGACCATATCTAGAGAAGGTTGCTCCATCTGTTCCGCCTCTAATAGCTCCACTAATAGGTTCGATGCCATTTTTACGCATAACGGAACGGATACGTTTAAGAGCAATAGGCTTTTTAGCAACATATTTTTTCATATTACGATATTGCTCTTTGAATGTAACTTCAACTTTGGCGGTTGGGTACTTATTTTGTAATTTTTTAATTGCTTCTTTTACAACTTCGATTCTTTTAAGAATACCTTCATCATCAAAATCTCTTAAAATAAGATGCATTGATGCTTTTTCAGAATCTCCAACAATTTCATTAAGATGCCAATAGCCTTCTTTGCCTTCGCTATCAAATGGAGTTTCTTTTTCTGGAAGATAAGTTATTAACTCTTTTGCTAAAAGCAAAGCGTTAATTAATTTTCCTTTTGCTTCGCCTGGGTGTATAGATACGCCTGTAATATTGACGCTAACAGCGTAGGCGTTAAAATTTTCAGCTTCTACGACATTAATGTCACTTCCATCGATTGTGTAGGCGTATTTAGCATCAAATTTTCTATAGTTAAAATGTTTTGGTCCTTCTCCGATCTCTTCATCGACTGTAAAAGCTACACAAATGGTGTT
>DGHZ01000016.1:0-1432 GCA_002392945.1 Caryophanales bacterium UBA3835
TTATTAATTATATAATTAATATCATTAATATTAGCGCTAATAAATTGCTCTTTAACTCTTACTATTTCCCCTTTAGAGTGAGCCTTTAATACGCTTTGAGAATCTTCACCCACAAAAGGAACTTCGCCTGTTAATAATTCATAAAGAATGATTCCTAAAGAATAAATATCAGATCCAACAGAATATTTTTTACTATTTACTACTTCTGGGGCAAGATAATTAATAGTCCCTAAAATATGTTTTTCAGCTTTTCCAGAAATGTGAGAAGCTGCCCCAAAATCCACTATTCTAATCGTCCCATCATATAGTAAATATAAGTTATCTGGCTTTAAGTCATTATGAAGAACACCTAATTCGTGCATCTCTTTAACTCCTAAAAGCACTTGGCCCATATAATCTAAAGCTTCATCAATAGATAACTTACCTCGACTATCTAAACTATCTTTTAAGGTTTTACCTTTTAATAATTCATAAGAGACATATGGTCTATTGCCATATTCTCCAACATTATAAATATGAAGAATATTAGGATGATTAAAAATAGAAATGAATCTAGATTCATTTTTAAATTGCTCTAATGAGTCAACATCTTCAAGAAATTTTTCTTTTAGAAATTTCAAGGCTACTGGTTTATTTAAAACCACATCTTGGGCTTCATAAATATCCGCCATACCGCCACTAGCGACATGACGAAATAAAATATATCGAGAGTCAATTAATTTATTGAGTTCTAAGTTCATTAATTTTCGCTCTCCCAAAGAATAAGAGCCATATTATCGCTGCCACCATTAAAATTGCCAAAGGCAATTAATTGGTTGGCTTTTTTATCTAGTGAGTCATTACCTCTAATAATGGAGGCTAAATCATTTTCAGGGACGTTATTATATAAGCCATCACTACAAATTAATATTCTTTCTTTATGATATTCTCTAATGTTAATATCAACATTAAGACTACTTTTAGTTCCAATAGCATTAGTGAGTTCGTGTCTTTTTGGATGGGTATTAGCAATTTCTTTAGGCATCCCTTTAGACTTAATTAAAAAATTCACATAAGTTTGATCTTCAGTGATTTGGGTGAGCTTATTATCTACAAGTAGATAAACTCTACTATCTCCCACTTGAGCGGTTAATAATTTGTCTTTCACTAATAAGACTAAAGAAAGGGTCGTTCCCATACCTTTAAATTTCTCATCACTATTTGCTTTAAGATAGATTTTACTATTCGCTTCTTTTACAACTTTATAAACCCATTTATACATCGCTTTTTCGTTTTTAAATTCTTTTTCTAATGAAATAAAGGAGTTAGTAATGTGCTTAACTAGATTAGAAGAAGCGACTTCACCTTTATTCGCACCACCCATGCCATCAGCAACAACCATTAAGACATTACCAAAAGGATTAATAAGAGCACTAGCGTAGTCTTCATTAAT
>DGHZ01000016.1:1569-10898 GCA_002392945.1 Caryophanales bacterium UBA3835
CACGCGGCATCAATATCGCTACCAAATTCTTTTCTAATAGTAGCTTTAACTCCACCTTTGATTAAGATATCTAAGAATGTATGGACGCGGTTACCACTACTACGTTTATAATCATTTTTATTTGTCTCATTGTATGGGATTAAATTCACATATCCATTAGTCCCTTTGATCAAATCAATTAACTCTTGAGCACACTCTTTAGTGTCATTGATACCTTCTAAAAGAAGGTACTCATAAGTCACTCTTCTTCCCGCTTCTTTTTCATAATCTTTTATAGCAGGCATTAAAACTTCTAAAGGATACGCTTTATTAATTCTCATTAATTTATTTCTTAATTCGTTATTAGGAGCGTGAAGAGAAATCGCTAAATTAGTTTGTAATCCTTCTTTAGAATATTCTCTTATTTTATCTGGAAGTCCACACGTCGAAACAGTGATGTGTCTAGCGCCAATGGCTAATCCTTTTTGAGCGTTAACAATTCTAATAAAGTCCATAACATTATCATAATTGTCAAATGGTTCTCCAGTACCCATTACTACAATATGGGTCACTCTTTCTCCTCTTCCTTCTTCTTTGAGAAGATTGTTCATCACTAAGATTTGTCCCACCATTTCATGAGGTTCGAGATTTCTTTGTTTTCCAAGGATTCCACTAGAGCAGAAACTACAGGCCATATTACAGCCAACTTGGCTAGAAACACATACGGCATTGCCATAGTTATAACGCATTAAAACAGTTTCTACTTTGTAGCCATCTTCTAACTCTAATAAGAGTTTAATAGTGCCATCACTAGAAATTTGTTTAGTATGAATTTTAGGAATTGATAAACAAAAATCGGACTTTAAAACATCTCTGAACTTGATAGAGATATCACTCATCTCATCAAAAGATGCTGCTCTTTTTTCGTAGATCCAAGTATATAGTTGGATAGCGCGATATGGCTTTTGACCATATTTCACCATTAATTCTTGTAATTTCTTTAATTCTAAACCGTATAGATTAATCACTTTATTTCTCGACTTTCTTTAATCGAGCAAAATATAAACATGAGTCATATACTTCAAATGGGAAGAATTGTCTTTCTTCCACAAGCTCAAATTCATTATTTTCAACAAGGAATTTGGCGATGACGTTATTGCTTTCTTTTCTCGACAATGTAGGAATCATATAAACTAATTCCCCACCTTCTTCAACATACTTAGAACACTCTAATAAGCAAGCGCTTTCATTAGCGATAATCTCATCTAATTTGTCTTGCTTAATTCTTAAGAAATAATCAGGTGTACTTCTAAGTAAGTCAAAGGTAGAGCTTTTTGGCATACAGATCAATGTATGCACTTTTTTAGATAAACAAGTTAATAAACTTGAATATTCTGCTTCATAAACAAAGATATGATGTTTAGCAACTTTCTCTAAGTTTCTTTTAACTTCATAATAATAGAAAGTGTTATTAATAACTAAGTCTAGCTTAGTATCTTCGCTAAATCTAGTTAATAAATCTAAATAGATGTTATTAGGAACTTCGGTGTAGATTGCAATGCCTTTTAATACATCTAAATCTAAAATATCTAAGATATATTTAGTGGCCATCTTCATAAAGAAGAGATCGCCACTTTCAAATTCTGGTAACTTTTTAGGGGTGCCTCTACCTTGATAAATAATCATATTATCAATTGGAGCTTTAGAGAAATCTGGATGTTTTCCTAAGAATTCATCAATATCAATATTTTTCTCATTCACTCTAATAGAAGGGACACTTTGACGATAATTCACCTTCAGTGTTTTAAATACCACACCTTTACCATATTGTTTTTGCCACATTCTAATGACCCAGGCTGGGGTGTTATATCGATAAGATAAATATTCTGGAGAAGCTTTATCTAATTCATTAGGGATAATCTCATTGGTGGATTTCACAAAATTATATAACTGATAGATTGTTTCTTTATCTAATTCTTGTTCCACTAGAGCGATTATCTCAGTGTCAGAAAATCTTCTTAAGAATAAGCCATTAGCCAAAGCAAATCTTAAATAAATGGTTTTTTCAAATTCAACGCCTTCAAAAAATCTATTCACCAAATTATCAAAAATATAGTGATGTCTTAATTCACATCCGACGATTGCTGCAACATTATTTTTAAAGGCTGGATCAAGATTAGTTTTTTTAAATGTGTTTTTAAGCACAACCGCAAAAGGGACATCTTCGTTGACTAATTTTAATAGAATTGATTTAGATACTTCGAAAACGTTCATGTGAATATTATACCTAAATTCGCGTATATATAAAGAAAAAACGACTTAGTCGTTCTTCTATTTATTTTAATCCTTCAAAAATATCTCCGGTATAAATCTCGTCTTCCCCTTCGCCTTCTTCGATGTCATCAGGATATTCTGTATCAATCTCTACATCATGTTGTTCTTCTAAATAAAGTGGATATTCTTCATTAATTTCTAAGTGATGATGGTCGCTTGAATAATATTTAAACAAGATTTCGATATGAATAGCGATTTGTTTAATGTGATGTGTAATAACTTGAACAGCTTGTTCTTGTAATACTTCTAACTTCTTTGGAACATTCACCTCAACAATTACTCTCCAAGAAGTTTGCTCCGCTCTTTTGTGGAACACCATCGTGTTAGGAGCAACAAAATTCACATCATCTTCATCAACTTCATATATTTTAGCTAAATCTTTACCTAATTGGACACTTAAATCTCCGACTAAGAATTGATCTAAACCATACACAAATACACTAATCATAAATTTACCTCGGCTAATACTATACTACAATTTGATTATAAATTGTAAGGGTCAATATTTACTGTTAAAGATATTCCGCTTTTATTAAGACTACTTTTTAATAATTTTTCTAAGGCTGGTTTAACTATATCGCTATTACGATATTTAACCATTATAGAACGGATATGTTTATTATTTTCATACGGAACATATGGGGTGGTTGGACCTAATATTACAGCCTCACTTTTTAATTCATCAACTAAGCTATCGATTATTCGATAAACAGTATCAATAGTAAGTTCCTCGTTTTTAGAGGCCACTGCAATGCTAGCAATATATGAATATGGTGGATAAAATTGAAGCTTTCTAATTTCCATTTCTTTTCTATAGAAAAGTTCATAGTCTTGTCTAGCTGCCATAGTAATTGCATAATGCGTTGGAGAATAAGTTTGAATAATAGCTTCGCCTTTTTTATCGCTTCTTCCACTTCTTCCAACTGCTTGAGTAATTAATTCAAAAACACGCTCACTACTTCTATAACTTGGCAAAGATAATCCAATATCAGCGTTCACCACACCTACTAAAGTAACATCAGGGAAATCATGTCCCTTAGCAATCATTTGGGTACCGATTAAAATATCGGCTTCTTTATTTCTAAAGGCTTCAATTATTTGAGGGATTTTCGTTCTGATTTTAGCAGAATCACTATCAAGTCTAAGGGTTCTTGCTTCTGGGAACAATTTATGAATCTCTTCTTCAATTCTTTCGGTTCCATATCCCACTCTCATTAAGTATTTAGAGCCACATTCTGGACATAT
Source organism: Caryophanales bacterium UBA3835 (assembly GCA_002392945.1). Lineage (GTDB taxonomy): Bacteria > Bacillota_I > Bacilli_A > RFN20 > CAG-826 > UBA2450. The sequence continues at coordinate 5,128 of DGHZ01000016.1, forward strand.
TTCATGATCGACTTCGCAATAATTGCAATGATGGCATTTAAGCATTCTATCACTCTTATGATAGGTTAAAGGAATATTACAAGTTGGACACTTAAATATATGCCCACAACTTCGACAATATACACTTGAAGAAAAACCTCTTTTATTTATAAGAAGAATAATCTGATTAAAGTTATCTAAAGTTTTTTGTATGGCCTCTTTAAGTTTCAAAGAAAAGATATAACTATCTCGATCAATATTATGATAATCAGTCATATTTACAATTGTGGTTTTTGGTAACTCTTTTTCATTTATTCTTTTAGATAATGTTAATAAGTGATATATCCCTTTACCAGCTCTAGCTCTGCTTTCTAAAGATGGGGTTGCACTTCCTAGAAGAACTTTGCACTGATGCATCTTACTTCTAATAATGGCTACTTCTCTAGCGTGATAAAAAGGAGGAACATCTTGCTTATAACTTTCTACATGTTCTTCATCTAATATAATTAAGCCTATATTACTTAAAGGAGCAAAAATCGCACTACGTGCGCCAACAACAATTTTACATTTCCCAGAAGCAATCTTACGGTATTCATCATATTTTTCTGCGGGTGTAAGTTCACTATGTAAAATAGCGACATCTTCCCCGAATCGAGAAATGAAGTTCCTCATCATCATTGGAGTTAAAGAAATTTCGGGAACTAACATTAATACGGATTTGCCTTTAGCTAATATTTGTTTAGATAAATGTAAATATACTTCGCTTTTCCCACTCCCAGTTACCCCTTCTAATAAATAGGCTTGATCACTAGAGTTATTAAACTCATTCACAACTTTTTGCTGCTCAACAGTTAAAGAAGGAATTTCTGCTTTTTCATAGTTAGGAATTTGTAGTCTTCTTTTTTCTTTTTTAACTATTTCCACACGCCCATATTCGAGCAATTTATTTAATATAGAAGCCTGTTTAATTTCTCTTTTTAAGACCGGCTGATTCTTTTGAATTAATCTTAATAATTCTATTTGTTTAGAGGTTAAATCGCTTTCATTATAATCTTTAATAATTAAATATTGATCATAAGCAATTTTTGGTGCTTTTAAAGAACTTCTTCTAGGGCTTAAAGAAGGGGGAAGCATTGTTTGTAAAACTGAAATTTTACTAGCTAAATAATAATTACTAACTTCATCTGATAATGACATTAAATCTTCATTTAACAATGGAGAAGAATCAATAATATCAATAACTTCATCAATATTAAAACCGAGTTCTTCTTCTAATTCTTTTTTAGATTTATTAGTCTTTTTGACACTCGTGACGTAGCCCACTAATTCTTGGTGATTAAAATTTACTAACACTCGATAACCACGTTCGACATTTTTATCACCTTTATAGATATAAGAAAAAGGACGATTCAACGAATAATTATTATGCTCAATGAGTAGCTCAATTATTTTCATGTTCGTCCTTAACTTTTTAATTTTCTTTTGATGCAATCAACTATTTCTCTACTAGCTCTTGCAACATCGTCATTTAGAATGACGTAGTCATATTGTCCAGCTTTAGTCATCTCTGATTTGCCTTTATTTAATCTAGCTTGAATGACTTCTTCGCTTTCGGTTTTTCTTCTTCTAATTCTTTGCTCCAACGCTTGAATGTTTGGTGGCATTAAGAAGAAGGTAATAACGCGGTCATCTTTGACTTTACTCATCACTTCTGCCGCTCCATTAACTTCGATTTCTAAGAAGACATTTTTGCCTTGCTTTCTTAACTCTTCCACTTTGTCTTTAGGAGTGCCGTATCTATTACCAACAAATTCTTCCCATTCTAAGAAGTTATTTTCTTTAATGTTACGATCAAATTCTTCGTTAGATACGAAATAATAATCAACACCTTCAACTTCTTTTTCTCTTTGAAGTCTGGTGGTCATAGAAATGGAATAAGAAAGTTGGATATTAAAATTATCCATGATGTATCTTCTTATTGTGCCCTTACCTACACCGGAAGGTCCTGATAAAATAATGAGTAATCCTTTTTTCATTTTTTATATTATAAGGGTCTATTTATCTTTTATCAAATAAGAAATTATGAAATAATTGTACTACAATGGAAAAACTAAATTTAGAAGGCATTTTTCAAATAAAAGATGATTTAGACAAGAAAATCTTAAATAGCTTCATAACCAATGTTGTTGTAGTTAATTCTTATGATATCTTGTTAACGTTTTCTTTTTATAATAAAGAGAAATTATTAATCAGTTTAAACCACTCAGCTCCATTTCTTGGGTTTGTACCTATGGACTTTAATTCCCACACTGTTTTATGTCAACTTAATGACAATTTAAGAAAATATTTAAAAGGTTCTTATATAGTTTCTATTGAAGTGCTAAATAATGACCGTGTATTAAAATTCGCCCTTCATAAATCAAATGAATTTTATGAAAAAGAAACATATTATTTAGTACTAGAATTAATCCCTACTATTTCTAATCTAATTTTCCTTGATTCTAAAGAAAACATCATCTTTGCCAAACACTATTCAGATTTAACCGCCTCTAGACCAGTTATTCAAAAGATGAAATATGTCTCTTTAAGTAAAAATAAAGAATTAGAAAGAGGAACATTTGATTATATTAAATATAATCAAGGCGTATCTAAATACGTATTAGACTCTTTAAATTTAAAGCAAAAAGAAAAAGCCCTTCCTTTATATAATCACTTCAAAACAAAAATCAAATCATTAAAAAGGAAAATTAAAGTATTAAATATAGAGTTAGAAGACGCTAAAAAGAAATTAGTCTATAAAGAATATGGAGAAGCTCTATTAACATATAAAGATGATAAAGAAGAATTAGACTCTTTAATCAAATCTATTTCTATTTATGATGCTGATATATCAGTAGAAGAAAACGCTACATCTTTATTTAATAAATATAAGAAATATAAACGCACTATCGAAAACGATATAAGAGAAATCGATATTGCTAATAAAGAAATCAATGAATATGAAAGATTGTTAAATATTTTTGATTATTTAAGTGAAGAAGAGATTTTAGAATTAAGCCAAAAATACTTGCCAAAACAAACAAGTAGAAAAAATAAACAGGTTCCACCAAGTAATAGTCCATATTATATAGAATATAAAGGGGTTAGAATTGGATTTGGGAAAAATAAAGATCAGAATAATAATCTAACTTTTAAAAAAGCTAATAAAGAAGATACATTTATTCATGTTTCTAATATTAGCGCCTCTCATGTTGTGATCTTTTCTAATAACATAAATAAAGACTTATTACTAGTAGGGTTAGAAATTGCCCTCCTACTTTCTGGAAAAGATGACGCCGAACTACAGGTTAGTAAAATCAAAGATATTAAAAAAGGCCAAACAGTTGGCCAAGTTCTACTTAATAAATACGAGACTTATAACTTAAGAGAAGTTAGAGACTCTACTAAGAAATTATTATTGACTCAAAAAAGGTTCTAATCTTTTTCGTTAAATAAAAAATCTTCGCCCTTAATCGCCTCATGAGTTGATAGATTAGGGTATTTTAATTGTCTTAAAACTTCATAGACCACGATCGCTACTGAATTAGATAAATTTAAACTTCGAGCTTCTGGAACCATCGGAATTCTAAGCAATTTATCAGGATGATTTCTTAAAATATCATGAGGTATACCAGTTGATTCTTTTCCAAACATCAAAAAGATATCATGAGTAATGTCTTTAAAAGAAAATTCTGAATAAACTTTATCGCTATATCTAGTAATGTAATAAGTATCAGCGTGAGGATATTCTTTTAAATATTCTTCGTAAGTTGAAAAATAATGATATTTTAATGAATCAATATAATCTAAACCCGCTCGTTTAAGGTCCTTAGCATCTAAAGAAAAAGACAGAGGACCAATGATATCTAGTGTTGCATTGATAGCAACACAAGTTCTCATAATATTCCCTGTGTTTTGTGGTTTTTCTGGTTGATATAAAACAATATGAATCATATACCTCTAGCGTGTTTTTCCGCTAAATGTTTTGGCTCAATTGTGGTTTTATAAGCTTTAATACAATCTCTAATAATCTCTTTAGCGACATCAACATCTTTAACTTCATCAATCGCGGTCGCTTTATTTTCTAATGTCTTATAGACTGCAAAGAAGTGTTTAATTTCATCCATGATATGAGCAGGGATGTCTTTAATAGAATTATATGGAGAATAAAATGGGTCATTTAAAGGAACAGCAATAATCTTTTCATCAAATAAACCATTATCTTTCATAATAAGAACTCCAATTGGCTTACATTCTACAAATGACATAGGAATAATGGATTCGCTACAAAGAACTAAGACATCAAGAGGGTCATAGTCTCTAGCGTAGGTTCGAGGAATAAATCCATAGTTTTGTGGATAGTGAGTACTAGTAAACAAGACACGGTCTAAGATTAAGTGTCCAGTCTCTTTATCTAGTTCATATTTATTTTTACTTCCCTTAGAAATCTCGATGAGGGCTAAGAATTTATCAGGTGTAACCCTACACGCCTTGACATCATGCCATGAATGCATAAATTGTTCTCCTTTATAAATTTATTATAGCTTTATTCTTCTTTAAGCGACAAACGATTAAGCGCTCTACTTAAGGCTGCTTTCGCTCTTAAGATGTCTAATTCTTCATGACGCGCAATTAATCTTTCTTCTGCACGCTGTCTAGCGTCTTCTGCACGCTTAAAATCAATTTCATCGGCCCGTTCGATAGAATTAAGTAACATCACCACCGAATGGTCCTTTTTAATATTTAAAACACCACCACCAATAGCATAAACACTTTCTTTAGAATTGCTCTTAAGAGTAAGTTTACAAATCTCTAAAGTAGTAACTAATGGAGCGTGACCCGGAAGAATACCTAAAACTGCCACACTACTAGTGACTTTAATAAAGTCAACTTCTGTGGATAAGTATTTTCCAGTTGGAGTATAAATATCAAGATGAATAGTTTTATTCATTATTTAAGTGACTCCGCTTTTTTTCTTGCTTCCTCGATTGTGCCAACATATAAGAAGGCAACTTCTGGAAGGTCATCAGCTTCTCCGTTAAGAATAGCTTTGAAGCTTCTAACTGTGTCTTCAACTTTAACATAGATTCCCGGAATGCCGTTAAAATGAGAAGCAACGTGGAATGGTTGAGAGAGGAAGTTTCTAATTCTTCTAGCTCTTTCGACAATCTTTTTATCTTCAGCAGATAATTCATCCATACCAAGAATAGCGATAATATCGCTTAATTCTTTATATCTTTCTAATATCTCAATGACTCCACGAGCGACTTCATAATGTTCTTTGCCGACGATTTGAGGATCTAGAGCTGTGGAAGTAGAATTAAGTGGATCAACCGCTGGATAAATTCCTAAGGCTGCTGTTGATCTATCTAAAACCGTTTTCGCGTCAAGATGGCTAAAGGCTGTTGCAGGAGCTGGGTCAGTTAAGTCATCAGCAGGAACATAAATCGCTTGAACTGAGGTAATAGAGCCATCTTTAGTAGAGGTGATTCTTTCTTGAAGTTGACCCATTTCAGTAGCTAAAGTTGGTTGATAGCCAACAGCAGAAGGCATTCTACCTAATAAAGCAGAAACTTCACTACCAGCTTGAGTAAATCTAAAGATGTTATCAATAAATAATAAGACATCAGTGTGTTCGTAGTCTCTAAAATATTCCGCCATAGTAAGTCCGGATAGACCAACTCTCATTCTCGCTCCTGGAGGTTCGTTCATTTGACCAAAAATTAATGCGGTTTTACTTAAAACTCCACTTT
>DGHZ01000004.1 GCA_002392945.1 Caryophanales bacterium UBA3835
TTGTCGACGCTTGTTTTGAAGGTGTGGCATGCACAATCTCTTTAAGTAGCACAGATATTATGTGTGATTTAATTAAAGGAAAGTCTAAAAAAGAAGCAGAATATATGATTAGCCAATATCAACATATGATGCATGAAGAAGATTTTGATGCGGATGTTTTAGAAGATGCGATTGTTTTTATTAATACTTCTAAACAAGCTGCACGTATTAGATGCGCCACAATTGGCTGGAACGCAGCTAGTCAACTATTAGAGGAAAAGAAATAATGCCAAAAGATATCAAATTTCAAAATGATTATAAGTTTGGTTTTAAAGACGAAGATGTCTCTATTTTAAAGACGGAAAAAGGTCTTAACGAAGAAATAGTAAGAAAAATTTCGGCCTATAAAAATGAACCAGAATGGATGCTTGAATTTCGCTTAAAAGCTTTAAAAAGCTTTAAAGCCATGCCACTTCCAAATTATGGACCAGATTTAAAAGGTTTAGATTTTGATTCTTTTACTTACTTTATTAGACCAAGTGAAAAAGAAGTGAAAAATTGGGATGAAGTTCCAGATACGATTAAAAACACTTTTGATAAATTAGGTATTCCTGAAGCTGAACAAAAATATTTAGCAGGTGTTTCTACTCAATATGAATCAGAAGTGGTCTATCATAATATGCTTAAAGAAATTGAAGATAAGGGAGTTATTTTCTTATCGACTGATATGGCTTTGAAACTATATCCTGACTTATTTAAAAAATATTTCTCCACAGTTATTCCGGTAGCGGATAATAAATTCTCTGCGCTTAATGGAGCAGTGTGGTCTGGTGGATCTTTTATCTATGTTCCTAAAGGAGTACATCTAGATAAGCCGCTTCAATCTTATTTTAGAATTAATAATGAGAAGTCTGGTCAATTTGAAAGAACATTAATTATTGTCGATGAAGGAGCGTATGTCCATTATGTAGAAGGCTGTACTGCGCCTACTTATTCTAAAGAATCGCTTCACGCTGCTGTAGTAGAGATTATTGTTCTTAAAGGCGGTAAATGTCGATATTCCACAGTTCAAAACTGGTCTACAAATATTATTAATTTAGTTACTAAAAGAGCAGTCTGCTATGAAGATGCTACTATGGAATGGATCGACGGTAATATCGGTAGCCAAGTAAATATGAAATATCCTGCTTGTATATTAAAAGGTAGGGGCGCTAAAGGAACTTGTATTTCTATTGCTGTTGCTGGAGAAGGTCAATATCAAGATGCAGGAGCCAGAATGATTCATGAGGCTGAAGATACAACTTCTACAATCATTTCTAAATCTATTGTCAAAAACGGTGGAGTGGCTAATTACCGTGGAACGGTAAGACATAAAGCAAATGCCAAAAATTGTCGAAGTCACGTTGAATGTGACACGCTTATTTTAGACCATTTATCCAAGAGTGACACCATTCCTACTAATGAGGTACATAACAATACTTCTTATATTGAACATGAAGCCACTGTTAGTAAGATAAATGAAGACCAATTATTTTATTTAATGAGTAGAGGTATCTCTGAAAAAGATGCTACCCAGATGATTATTATGGGATTTATTGAACCTTTCTCTAGAGAACTTCCTATGGAATACGCAGTTGAATTAAATCAACTTATCAAGATGGATATGGAAGGTAGTGTTGGCTAATATGGACTATCAAGTGATTGTTGTTGGTGGTGGACATGCTGGCTTAGAAGCTGCTTTTAGTAGTGCTCATATGGGTATGAAGACACTTTTAGTGTCTATTAACATCAAGATGATGGGCAATATGCCATGTAATCCTTCTATTGGTGGATCTGCAAAAGGAATAGTGGTCCGTGAAATAGATGCTTTAGGGGGAATGATGGGTATTGCTGCCGACCATCACTATTTACAAATGAAAATGTTAAATACTGGTAAAGGTCCAGGAGTGCAATGTTTAAGAGCCCAACAAGATAAATTAGAATATCCAAAATATTTACAAGATTTAGCGTTAAATACTAAAAACCTCACTGTTATAGAAGGAATTGTTAATGAATTAATTCATGACGACTATCGTGTTTTTGGAGTTAAGCTTACTGATGGAAGATCTTTTACTTCTGAGGCAGTGATTTTATCTACAGGAACATATATGGAATCTTATATCTTTAGAGGCCATAAAAAGATTCAACAAGGTCCTGATGGAGAGAAACCTTCTTTAGGTCTATCACCTTATTTAAGGAGCATGGGTATAGAAACCTATAGGCTTAAAACTGGTACTCCTCCAAGAATTAAAAAAGATTCCATTGATTTTTCTAAAGCTAAAATAGAACCAGGCACTAAAGGACATTTAGCGTTTAGCTATACCACAAAGGAATTTATTCCTTTAGAAGAACAAGAAGTCTGCTATTTAATCTATACAAATCAAAATACTCATAACATTATTAAAGAACACTTAGATGAGACTGCATTATATAGTGGGAATATTGTCGGAGTGGGTCCAAGATATTGTCCTTCTATCGAATCTAAAATCATGACTTTTAAAGATAAGGAAAGACATCAATTATTCTTAGAACCAGAATCTAGATATACAGACTCAATTTATTTACAAGGTTTCTCCACTAGTATGAGTGAAGAAGTACAAGAGTTAATGGTAAGATCTTTACCAGGATTTGAGCATGCCGAATTTTTAAAATATGCATATGCGATTGAATATGACGCGATTAAAACTACAGAATATGGACCAACTCTAGAACTTAAGAAGTGGCCAGGATTATATATAGCGGGTCAAATATGCGGTACATCTGGATATGAAGAGGCTGCTGGACTTGGTTTATTAGCTGGTATTAATGCTTCTTTAAAAATTCAAGGTAAGGAGCCATTAATTTTAAGAAGAGATCAATCCTATATTGGAGTGATGATTGATGATTTAGTCACTAAAGGAACTGAAGAACCTTATAGGTTGCTTTCTTCTAGAGCGGAGTTTCGTCTTTTATTAAGACATGATAATGCAGATTTAAGATTAACGGAGATTGGTCATCAAATTGGTTTAATTAGTGAAAATAGATATAACTACTTCTTAAAGAAAAAACAAAATATCAAGGAAGTCTGTGAAATTTTAGAATCTACTTATCTAGGAAAAAGAAAAGACGTTGAAGAATATATCATGTCTTTAGGTTTTAACGAACTTAAAGGTGGAATATTAGCTTCTGAATTATTAAAAAGACCAGGTGTCACATTAAGTGAACTCACAAAATTCATTCCTGAATTAGATAAATATGAATTAGATGAACAAACTATTGAAGAAATTGAAATCATTGAAAAATATGAAGGCTATATTATTAAGCAAAAACGAGACGCGGAGAATCATCAAAAATTAGAAGAGTTGAAGATTCCTAGTGATATCGATTATTTAAATATGTCAGGAATTAGATTAGAAGCAAGAGAAAAACTCAATAAAGTTAGACCTTTAACAGTGGGGCAGGCTAGTAGAATTAGTGGAGTCAACCCTAGCGATGTATCTATGCTAATATTAAATATAAAGAAGATCTTAAATCATGAATAAAGAATTACTAGTTTTAGAGTTAGAAAAACTTCATCTAGATGCTTCAAAAGTTGATTTATTAGAAGAGCATATGAAAGCGACTTTGAAGGTTAATGAATCTTTTAATTTAACGGCGATAAAAGATGAAGAAAAATTTCGTGAATTAATGATTTTAGATAGTGCATATCCTCTAAAATATTTTGATTTTGAGAATAAGAAAATTATCGATATTGGAACTGGCGCTGGCTATCCTGGATTAGTGATGGCAACTCTTTCAAAGGGTCAGTTTACATTATTAGACTCAACAAATAAAAAAGTGGAGTTTTTACGTAATTTTGCATCAAAAACAGGATATTTTAACGTAAATTTTGTTTGTGATCGAGCTGAAAACTTTGCTCGAAAGCATAGAGAAGAATATGATTTTGCGGTTGCTAGAGCAGTAGCAGAACTTCCTGTTTTAATTGAATTAATTCTTCCTTTGCTCAAGGTTGGTGGATGCTTTATCGCGCTAAAAGGATCAAGGGGTCAAGATGAATTAAAAGCATCTAAAAAAGCATTAGAAAAATTAGGTGGAGAAATTTATTTGTTAGATAAATATGAACTTCCTGAATCTCATGAACAACGCGTGAATATAATAATTAAAAAGATTAAAGAAACACCAAAAAAGTATCCTAGAGAATATTCTGAGATAATTAAATAATTTATTATTTAACAAATATGATATTTGCAAAAGTTGTTAAAAATTTTTATGCGTTATATTTGATAAGTAAATTTAGTTTATTTATTATATAGATACTTCAGGGCAGCGAATTAACGCGACCGGCGGTATACCCCGCAAGCTAATAAGCATGAACTAGTGAAATTCTAGTGGCGACAGTAAAGTCTGGATGAGAGAAGTTTATAGGATTTATTTCTATTAGTAGCCCCTGAAGTAGAGGGCTATTTTTATGACACCAGAAGAAGTAAAAGCCTTTATGGGCTGGTTTAAATGGGTATTATTTGCACTGATGATTGCTGCGGTGGCGTTTTTAGTGTTCTTTTCCATTAGAAATTTTAAAAAGAAAAGAATTAATCCAGTTAAGTTTATTTCAATAACTGGTATATTTGCAGCGATATCTGTATTGCTATATGTAGTGATTCCAGATTTTGGTTTAGGTTTTACTCCACCTTGGTTAAAAGTTCACTTAGATGAAATTCCGATGTTTTTAGCAGGGTATATGTATGGACCATTATCGGCAATTATGGTTGATCTTGTTAAAACTTTAATTAAATTACCTATGACTACAACTGCAGCTGTTGGCGAACTGGGCGACTTTGTCTTTTCTTTGATATTTGTTATTCCCGCTGTCATTCTTTATGAAAAAAGAAGAAAACTTTCATCGGTATTTATTGGAGTTGGTATATCAACCTTAGCACATATTGTTTTTGCCATGATCTTTAATGTATATGTATTAGTGCCATTTTACTCTAATGTTATGGGATATCCTCTTGTGGCGCTTGAGACAATGTGTTCAAAAATTGTTCCTGCTGTTAGCGGGGAGAACTGGGTATGGATGTACGCTTTAATTATGGTTGCTCCAATGAACTTAATCAAAGACGCAATTGTATTTGTGGTTGTCCTTCTCTTATATAAGAGACTACATCTATTAATAAATAGAATTGGTCAAAGAAACGATAACACATATAGTGGGCAATCTTGACTTTTCCCTTGTAGCGGTTTACTCTATAATTACGGTTGGACCTCAGCCTAACGGCTTTGGTCTTTTATTATGTACACAAGGTAACATAGTAAAATGAGAACAAATACGATTTCACTCATAAATGTACCTCCCTTCCAGTAACCCCTTAGATTTCATCCACGGGACGAAATAGTCCAAGAGAAACCACTAAAAGATAGGACTTAGTCGATACCAGCGGATATCGATCTAAGAGTTAGAGAGCGTCTTACTTCCCACAAAAATAAGAGTACCCTCTCACTATATACAGAGTGAAAAAATCGCTAAAGTTGCGAAAAAAAGTTTCTGAGATTATCTCAAAAACTTTGTTATGCAAAGCATAAAAAAACCAGATTTTTTGAGGATCTGGTTTTTCTATATCATTACTCTTCTACAGAGATTGCACCAACTGGGCAGACACTAACGGCTTCTTCTTCGCCTTCTCCAGAAACGACTTCTGCTAATCCGCTATCACCGATTGCAAAGTCATCTGGGTATGTACCTGCGCAACATCCACAACCAATGCATAAGCTTTGATCGATTCTGACTTTCTTTTTCGCCATTGATATTTACCTCCTGGGTTTTATTTGTTTATTATACTATTGCCTATTTTATTTTGCTAATTATTATTAAAGAGATTATTATTAACACATGAATGTAGCGCTTATTGTCTTTGCGGGAACTGGGTCAAGAATTCACTCTGATATTCCTAAACAATTCATTAAAATTAATGGCCTAGAAATGGTCATTTATTCTATTAAAAAGTTTAATGAAAATCCGCTTATTGATGAGATTGATTTAGTGACATCTAAGGAATATATTCCTTATGTTGAATGTTTTAAAGAGAAATATCACCTAGAGAAAATTAATAAAGTGATTGAAGGAGGAGACTCTAGACAAGCCTCTGTAAGACTAGGGTTAGAGACTATAAATTTACAAGAAAACGATAAGATATTAATTCATGATGGAGATCGTCCTTTAGTTAGTGATGCTCTTATTAATCAAGCGATTAGTTATTTAGATGAATATGAGGCTGCTTGTCCGTTTATTTATGTTAAAGAACAAATTCCCCAGATATCTAATTTAGGTAGAAGACATGTTTATAATGGAGAGGAAATCCATATTCAAACCCCTCAAGCATTTAGGTTTGGATTAATCAAAAATAAGCATATTATTAATAAAGACGTCGCAGTTAGTGATGATATATCTTTAGTGGATGAGTCTATGGTAAAATATTATCATGGTGACAAATTTAACTTTAAAGTTACCACAGACGAAGATTTAAAATATTTGAAAGAGTGTATTGAACAAAAAAGATGAGTAAATTTAAAGACAATTTCCGTAAATATCGTAAAACCTATATTTTTACTTTTGTGATCTCCCTTTTAGTGGGTATTGCCGTCTTTTGTTTATACTTTTTCTTGAATGGTTATTTTGTAATTTCTGCTTTAAATGGAGTGAGTATTGCTGCTGTTGTTTTAGTTGCTTTAGGAGGCTTAATGTGGGTTCAATCTCAAGGAGCGTTTGATACTATATCCTATGGATTTCGACAAATGTTCTCTAGCTTTTTCTCAAAAACTCCAAATAAGTACAATGATATGTATTCCTATAAACAAGCAAAGATTGAAAAAAGAGAATCTTCTCCAAAAACTTTTTTTGCGATTCTTTTTGCCGCCGCGGTTTTTGCTTTAGCGATTATTGCTTTAGAAATTGTGTACCATATTCACTAAATAAACTTTAGTTTAATCTAGAAAAAACTTGGCCAAATTGGTCATTTTTTATTGCTTCCAATATTAAAAAATACTTTGCATTATATACGCATATTAATATATACTAGTACGCAAATAAAAATACACGTGCTTATATGTACGAGAAAAGGAGGTAAGATTATGATTAAACTAGCGATGCTTGCATCACTCACTGCTGGACTATTCTTGGGCGCTAATACTGCAGGAAACATTCCTCAAATTAAGAAAGCTCCATTAGATACTAGAATCATCATTGAGTTAGATCGTTCTTTAGACTCATTGACTGAAGAAGGAATTACTAATGTCCAAAACAGTTTGCTAAATCGCATTCGTAGTGAAGTGACAAGCAACTTCAAAGTATTAAGTAATTACACAGTTTTAAATAACGCTATCGGTATTTCTGTGAATGAACAATATGTTAGTCAAATTACCAATTTATCCGGTGTTAAAAGTGTAACCAGAGATAAACTTCACTGGTTCCAACAAAGTAATAGCGTACAAACTATTACTGCTGATCCTGAACATGATTACGGTGGAAAAAATAACATCTCCGCTGAGACCATGAATAAACCAGACAACACTAATGATGGTGAAGGTACACTTATTGCTATTTTGGATAACGAATTCTTCTTCCGTGGGAAACACACCGAAAAGAATGAAGCTGGTGAAGAAGTTGTCGTTCCTGCTTGGAATCATGAAACCTTCACTTCGTTTGAAGAATTAGGTGAAACCGTTGTTCAAAGATTTGTTCCTAGGAAAAAAGTTGTTCAAGGTGTTACACATTACTTTACACCAACAGAATATTCTAAAGCTAAACACGCTTATGAACTTGTTGATAACAAAAAAGAGTGTGGTGAAGAAGGTTCTTTATATTTCAACACTAAAGTTCCATTTTATTTCGACTATGGTGGAGAAACTCCTACCTATGGTGATAATTATGTCGCAGACTTAGACGTTTCTAGTCTTTCCGATTATCATGGTAGCCACGTTGCTTCTACCGCTTCTGGACATGCTGAGTTCTATAAAGGTATTGCTCCTAAAGCTCAACTTGTCTGTATGAAGGTCTTTACAGAATTTAGAAGTACAACCTTTACTGATCAAATGGGATTAACATCTTTCTCTGGTGCGTTTGAAATGCCAATCTTAAACGCCTTAGAAGATGCAATTAACTTAGGTGTTGATGGAATTAACATGTCATTAGGTAGCAACCTCGATGACTTTGATAGTAATTCTATTACCTTAAGAACATTAACTAGATTATCAAATGAAGGTATCTTAAGTGCAATTTCCGCTGGTAATGCTGGTAAAACCTCATTCGCATCTTTAGGTGGATATGCTAACTGGACGAGTGAAATGGTGGAAACTGGAATTATTTCTAGTTATGTTAATAACCATTCCACAACCTCTGTAGCCTCTGCTCAACCAACTCAAATCTTCTATACTCAAGCCTTAAATATTAATGACAACTTTGTGGCCTTTGAAGACCAAGTCAAAAATAGAGAAGGTTATCCAAAAGATTATAAAGTTGAACACGAATTAAAAGAGGACTTATTCCCAACTGGAACTGAAAAATATGGATGGGCCTATATCCCAGGATTTGGTACATCCGCTGATTATACTGGAATTGATGTCCGTGGAAAGATTGCTATTGTTAATCGTGGTAGTTCATCCTTCGCTGATAAATATACAGTTGCTAAGAACATGGGTGCTGTTGCTCTTGTCATTATTAATAATGACCCAACTGCAAACGACTTTAACTTCCACTGTTCCTTTGGTGACACTCAACCTGAAATTCCTGTCGTCTTAATGTTATTTAAGGACAAGGCAATCGTTGATGGTTCCTTAGGTTTACCTAAGAAAGGTAGTGACTTAGCTCTTATTGAAAATCAACTTAAAGATAATGAAAAAGCTAAGACCTCATCAACATTTACTTCTGATGGTATTGCCTTTGACCTCGAATTAAAACCAGACATTTCTAGTCCTGGTGATTTAATTAGAGGTGCTGTCCCACCACAAAATAAAGAAGACAAACAAAGTAGACCATATACCTCTTATGCTTTCTTAAGTGGTACATCAATGGCAGCTCCTAACTATGCTGGCGCTCAATCCGTTTTATATTCTAAATACGCAAAAGGAACATATGGAAAAGAGCCAGGCGCATTAACTGAAGCGCAACTAAAGAGTTATCGTCAAACCATTGATATGCGTATGTTATCTACCGCAGATCCAATGTTAGACTTTGAAGATAATCCAGAAGTTCCTGGTACTAAGACCTTAACTTCTCCAAGAATTCAAGGTGCTGGCTTAGTGGACTTAGGTGGCGCTTATAGAACTGATGTCTATTTAGAAGGCGTTGATGAATTAGGTCAAAAGACCGGTAAAGCAAAACTTTCATTAAAGAATAACGATGATATCAATCAAGGTAAAGTCGCTTTAAGCTTCTATTCTCATAACGAAAGTAATGAAGAGCGTATCTATGACGCTTATCTCACAGTGATGAGACCTGCAATTAAAAACGATAATGGTGTTGTTACTAAAGACTACACATATCGTGGAGAAATTGATGACATCACCTTATGGGCAGGAAGACATTATTGGACTGTATCTTATGATACTGAACTTAAAGAAGATGTCGCTGTTGAAAGAGTTGCTCCAGGAGAAGTTAGTGATAAAGATTTCTATAAAGTTAGTAGAGATATTACCTATTACGCTACTGGAGATGCTGCTCTTAACGCCAACTATGATGACGAACATCATACATGGAGTTGCAGCGAGTGTGGCGAATTACATATCGATGGTGCTACTGAATTATGTCCACATTGTGGTGCTGATAAAGAACACCATACCGATGACTTCCTTACCACAATTAAAGCAGAAAAATATTCATATGATGCTGCTAGTGGTGAATGGGACGTCCTACCTGGATATGATTATCAATCCACTCAAGATGTCTATATCGCTGAAAAAGTTAGCCTTGGAGAATTAACATTCGCTAAAGGTGAACAACTCAACGTATTAGATCCATATGTTATTAGTAATGAAGTGAAATCTGAAATTCTTAAATTCTATGAATATGGATGTTATATCGAAGGTTATTTAACCTTAGAAGCCAAACAAAGTGGTGTTGAAGATCTTAACTTAGTCTATGTTGGATTCTTTGCTGGAGAAGGTAGTAGCTACCAAGATGCTCCAGTAGTGGAACCATTTAACTTTGAAAAAGATCCAAATAAAGTTTACCCAAGTGATTTAGTCAATGACGTTGCTAAGACCCTTGTTGGTAAAGGAACTTGTGACTTTGGAAGTACATGGATTGTTGGTTATCTCGAACCAGGTAAAGCTTATGATACTGAACCATTCGAATATAATGACAATTCATTAAGTAACTTAGCCAAAACTTCTACTGATTGGCACTTCGTTGGTGAAGATCCATTAAGTGGAGAAATGATGGATGACGCTAAACACAATTTATATGTTGGTAATCCACACACATCTAATACGATGATTATTCAACAATTCGTGTTACGTTCTGCCGCTGATAATTATTTCGAAATTAGAAACCGCGAAACCGGTAAACTAGTTTATAAATCCTGTATGATTGACGCAGCTAATGCTTATGGTTATATGGGCAAATGGCCACTATATAAATCACACGTTAATGGTGATAGATTAGGTAGCTATATTGCTGATAAAGCCTTAGCGGTCGTTCCATTATACGACACCACCACAGGTGAAGCGTTCCAAGATGGAATTTATGATATAACCTTTAATTATTTACTCGCGGGCACGAACACTTGGACAAGTGATTATGCTGCAACACGTGATGTTTATAAATACACATTGCATATTGATAGCACCGCACCAAAAGTGAGCAAGGTTATCCATGATAGCGAAAAAGCGACAGTGAGATTCAATCTTGAAGAATCTAATCTCGCTTACGCAGCATTTGGTGGCATTCACGGTGGTATGCAAGAAGTGAAGACTGATGGTGATGGACAACAATATATTGAAGTCACTGAAGACAAATTAGTCCAACTTCTCAATGATAATCCAAACGAATTCACTGATGATTCTGGAAGACTTTACATCTCCTTAATGGATAAAGCCTTCGGACAAACCGGTGTTATTGTTAGATTCAAATACGTGTTTAAGACTGACGAATACGATTTCGATGATTATATCATGGGTCAACACGCAAAACTCAAAGCCAATCATGACTTAATCGACCGCGGATTATATATCTCAGTCATTGAAGTTGGTAAAGATGGTTATGAAGTCGTGGAGGACGGAGATATCTCCAAATTCACCGAATTCATGAAAAACAACGAAGTTGTTGAACATATCGAATATCACACTATCGTCACTGGTGGTTGTGGTGGTAATGTTGTAGCAACTAGTGTCATCTTATCCGCATTATCATTAAGCGCAATTGTCTTATTAGCAATTGCTAGAAAAAAGAAAAAAATAGGAGGTAAATAATATGAAAAAAGTTCGTTATTTATTCTTAACAGCGTCCGCCTTATCAATAATGTTTGGCCTCGCTAGCTGTGGTGATGCACCTAGCAGCCCACAAGCAGACTTCGATTTTACAATCGAATTAAACACAAAAAGAACAAAGGTTTATTTAAATGAGTACGAAAAGGATCCTGAAGGATTCGATGATCATATCGTCGTTCATGAATCTAATAAACTTCCTGGCGTAAATTATAACTACACCTATAGAGTGAAGTCTGGTGGCAGTTCTGAATATGTTTCAGTTGATAAAAGTGGTTATATTACCCCTAAAAAATTAACTGATGATTTAATGCCAACAGTTAAGATTCAAGTTTACGAAGAAGTTTCTGATATCACTCGTACCATTTCCTTCCAAATCACCAATAGAAACCCATCTGCGAATACAGGTGCAAACTATTCTTCTAGCAAAGAAGAAAAGAACATTATTCTTGGTGAATTAGAATCCTTTGCAATGAATAACTTCCTCACTGGTATCACCTTATTTGAAAATGGTGGTTGGGTGAGATACGCTAACCGTGTCAAATTAGGAACTGAAACTTATGTTCCTGGTTATGGCTTTGGTTTATTATCAGAAGGTTCATTAAATGGAAATCTTCCAGGAATTACTGATGAATGGAAGTCCTATTTAAGAAGTGCAACAAGCTCAGAAACATATTCTATTAATGCTTGGAACGCTGAAGGTAGCCAAATCAGTGATTTAAATGGTTACATTACTTCTGGTTTCTGGAGTACTAGACTTGATGATACTGGAAATACCTATGAATGGTATCCATGTTTAGCAAAAGATCAAGTTACTAGATATGATCTAGATGCTGAAGGAGAAGCCACTTCTACTCAAACTGTTTATAACAATAGACCTATCCCAGTCGGTGATGATGGTAAATTAATTACCCACAAAACCAAAAATGAAAAGGGTTTATATCGTAGATGGAGAGTTTACGTTAAAACTAGCGAAGTTCAATACCGCACTATGGCTCCTAATGGATATGATGGAAGAGCTGTTCAATTAGAAGACTATGTCTTCCCATTCAAAATGCTCTTAACTCAAGCCTGTGGTACTTTCCGTGGTGCTGAATTAGCTTCTGATACTTCTTACGGTATTAAAGGTGGTTACACCTACTTTAGAAATACTAAAGACAGCACTCCTGAAAAAGCTGATGCTGAATTTAATAGAGTTACTAACTATGATTCTGAAACCGGTGTTAGAAAATTCGGTGGTGAATTAGGTATTACCACTGGTAAATCTGATGAACTCGGTAATGGTGAATACATTGAATTCGAATTAATCAACCCAATTGATGATTTCACCGCAATGTATACTTTAAGTAGTAACTTATATTCTCCTCTTCCAGAATCATTCATGGTTAATCTTCCAGAAAATAACAATAGTTGGATTAGCGCTGCTAAAAACTATGGTGAATATGGTAAAAAACCATCCGCTGAAGATGATACTGATTGGTTTAGAAGAAATATGTTATGTGTTGGTCCTTTCTATTTAGAAAGATGGGATACCAACTCTCAAATTATCTTTAAATTAAATGAAAACTGGTTTGAACACAATTTAGGTGCTAAATCTAGATATCACATTCCTGGTGTTCATATTTCTATCGAGTCTAAAGCTCAAAAAGACCCTGACCATGTTTGGAACTTATTTAATAAGGGCAAACTTGATAGTGCAGGTATTCCAAAATCTTACTTAGAAAGTAAAGATCATGACCCTGTACCAGAGGCTGGAAAACAAGATAAGAAGACTAGAGGTGATTCTACCTTCAAGCTTAACGTTAACTCTTGTGACCAAGAGATGAGCGATTACTTATTCGGACCTGAAGGAAAGATTGAAAAACACAATCCAGGTAGAAAAGTCAAACCATGGATGGCTAATAATGACTTCTTAAGAGGTTTATTCTGGTCTATTAAGAGAAAAGACTTTGCTGAAGCTCGTGGTGTTAACCCATCCTATGAATATTTTGCTGATGCATACTTAACTGATGTTTGGAATGAACAAAAAGGTAAGTATGAAACAAAATCTTATAACACAACTGATCCTCATAGAGAAGCTTTAACAAGCTTCTTAGGATTTGATCCAACCGATCCTGATTATCGTTATACTGAGGCTGCGATGTATGGTTATAGTAACGACTTAGCTGTTATTTATTTCCAAACCGCTGTTTCTGAATTAGTGAAATCTGGTGATATCATTCTTGGAACTAAAGCTGCTCCAACTGAAATCAATATTGAGATTTGGTGGATGTATCAATCCGATATCGATGAATACGGTAAAGATATTAAAAACTATTTTGAAGAAGCATTTAACAACAACGCTGTTGCTAATAGCTGCGTTAGATTAAATGTTATCAATGATAACGTTACCGATTGGCAAGACGTCTATAAGAAACACCTTATGACTGGTGAATTCGATTTAGGCTTTGGTGCTATTAGTGGTAACACTTTAAACCCACTTAACTTCATGGAAGTTTTAAGAAGTGATAACTCTTCTGGCTTCACCCTTAACTGGGGTACTGATACTTCTAAAGTCTCTGAAACCTACCCAATTATCTTTGACGGACAAGAATGGTCCTATGATGCTTTATGGGCAGCTGGAGACCATGGTGTCATCGCTCAAGAAGGTGAAGAAAAGAAACCAGTTGAATATGGTTATATGAAGGCTCCAAGAGATCTCGAAGATCCTGAAAAAGTTCTTGAAGGTGGCGATTTATCTAAAGGTGGTATTTTACAAATCCCATTTAAATTCGTGGAAATCGATGAAGGTGTTGATTTTGAAATTACCAAGGTTCAAATCTATCTCCCTGGCACTGATAATTTAGTTATTACTAAAGATGATATTGAAGTCCTCAACATTATTAAAGATGGATCTGGTAAAGTTACCTCTTTAGAGGTTAAAATCTCTGCCGCTGTTGGTGAAGATATCAATAGTAGATTATTCGAAGCTAACGACTTACAAGACGCTTGGGAAAGAGAAACTGATCCAGAGAAAAAAGCTGATATCGCCAAACCATTTAAGATGACTAAATATGACTTATATTGGTCTGTTGAAGTTTACTTCGACTTAGAAATCTCTGGTGCAATGCCTGTTGAAAATGTCTACTATGTCGCCGCAAGCGAAAGTGACGTTAATAAAAGTTTTGCACGTAGATAGAAGGAGGTTCTAATTATGAGAAAATTAGCTCTTTCAATTCTTAGCTTAACCGGCATCGTCGCATTAACTGGATGTGGTGAAAACTACCGCTATGAACCATATGTAGTGGTGGAACATAAAACCCCAACTAAAATTTATGTTGACGAACCTGGTTTAGTAATGTTTGTTGGAGACACCAAACAAGTTCACACCAATATTAGACCATTAGATGCAGCTGATGCCGAACTCGTTTATGCGAGTACTAATAATAGCGTTGCTACTGTTTCTGATAAAGGTTTAGTTACTGCTGTGGGCGCTGGTAGTGCCACAATCACAATTTCTAGTAAAGAAGATCCAACAATTTTTGATGAAGTTGTGGTCGGAGTTGAGAAAAATATCATCACTGGTACAACCGCTGAAGAAAAGAAAGCTCAACAAGCCGAACTTAAAACTGCTTTAACAAAGCAAAAGAAAACACAAACTGATAATTATGGTAGTTCTAATAACCTGACAAATGTTTTTGTTAAAAATGGTTATGTGATTTCTACAACTAGAGATGGTGAACACTATAGCAGCGAGAACGTTAGACAAAATTTCCTCGCCAGTAGAGAAGGATTCTTTGAATTCCAAATCGAAAGTGCGGAAATTCGTTCCCCAGGTGGAAACGCATCATTTGATTCCTATGGCTATATCTTCTTCTGTAACGAAGACTTTGACGCTCACATCTATAAATATAGCGATAACGCCAAAAGAAGATGTGAAGTTAAAGCCCAAGATTTACTTGGTAAAGCTGATGAAACTGAAGTTGTTTGCTTAATGCTTGATCAATTCTTCGTTGCTGGTAGAAAAATCCTTACCAACCAATTCACTAATGCTTTAGAATCTAGTGATATTTCTTCTGGTTCTACTGCTTCTAAAGGTGGATTCTCTGAGGGCGGAGTAAAATCTGCTGGATACTATAAATCAGCAGCCCCTACACCACAAACCGTTGGTAACGAAGATGAAAGCGATTTAAACATTCCAGCTGGAACAACAATTCTATATTCTACTGAAACTGCTCATCACTGGACGGACGGCAGAATTGATGCAACTTATGGCGTATCCAAATTTGAATACGATTTAGATGGTCATCACTACGTCCACACCGAGATGAGTTACACAACAGTTTTATTAGAAGAAGAAGTAAAAATCGTTTATCCAAATAAAGACGACTATCAAAAAGTTGCCGGATTATTCGACTTATAATCTTTAAAAATATTACAATTAGGACGCTTTATGCGTCCTTTTCTTTTGCTATTTTGTCTTCGCTTGCCGTCACTATTTTGCTATTTTTTGATAGAAAAAAATATCTAAGGTTGTCTATATTTTCAGTTTGATATATAATAAACAAACAATTTATTAAATTAAATTGTAGAACCGAAGAAAAATGTTAAAGTATTCCATTAAAAGAGTAATCCTAGCCTTGATAACAGCGTTTATCATTATTTCAATTACTTTTTTCTTGGTCAAATCTCTTGGTATTAAAGATACTTCCCTAGGTCAAAAACAAAGTGTTAGACACGCTTTCTTCTTAGAGCAATTAAGACTTGGATATGTTGATTGTTTTAATGTAGAAATGCCAGGATATGGGGAATTACTTGCTGAATTCCATGATTATGGCGCGGATGAATACTTCTATCAAAAACCGATTCTTGAACAATATGGCATGTGGTTAAGCAATGTCTTTACCAAATGGGAATGGGGTAACTCCTTGTATATTGTTCCAGACCGATCGGCAATATCGGTTATCGCGGATCGATTACCGACCTCAATGTATTTAAATATCATTTCTGTGGTTATATCTGTCCCACTTGGTATTGGATTAGGTATTTTAGCTGGTTTAAAGAAGAATACCTGGGTAGATCATTTAATTTCTACATTAGTCATGATCTTCATTTCCTTACCATCATTCGTTGTTATTTCTTTCTTGATATATTGGTTAGCCTTCCATCATTCTTGGCTACCAACTAAGTGGCCTGCTCCTACCGAGCCATTAAGCCAAAAAGTTCTCGGATTTATTATTCCGGTTGTTTCCTTATCTTTCGGTAGTGTTTGTGGCTACACTAGATTTGTGAGAGCTGAGCTTTGTGAAGTTATGTCTAGTGAATATTTATTACTTGCTAGAACTAAAGGCTTAACTAAAAACCAAGCTATCACACGTCACGCTTTAAAGAATGCATTCGTACCAATCTTACCTAGCATCTTAGCGGAATTCATTGGTATTTTTGGTGGCTCTATGATTCTTGAAGAATTGTATGGCATTAACGGTATTGGTAGCTTATACATTACCGCTATTGAAACTAAAGACTATAACGTACTTATGCTAGATATGACTATCTTTACCACAGTTGGCTTATTAGCAGGTATTGTTTTAGACTTGTCATATGGGTTTATTGACCCTCGTATTAGAATGGGAGAAAAACGATAATGAAAAAGATCGATGATAAAGACTTTGAATTAGCTAATCTTCCTATTGAGGCTCAAGATCCAGAAATCACGAAGGAAGATTTTGTCCTTCAAGATTCCGATAACGCGGTTCACGAACAAAAATTCCAAACCAAGCCTACGACATTCTTTAAAGATTCTATGAAGAGATTTGCCAAGAATAAGAGTAGTGTGGTTGCTGCATTTATTTTAGGTATTTTAATTTTATTGGCCATTATTGTTCCATTTGCTTCACCATATGATGTTAGTAAACCTCAAGATGTGGCCTTATCAAACTTAGAGCCTAAATTATTTAATAACGCAGGCGGTTTCTGGGATGGAACTAAATCCTTAGACCGTATTTCTTCTTATTACGATAGTGATTTAGAACACTGGGTTCCTGATCAAGAAGCCTATCCTGTTACTGGTATTGTTGGTGGTGTTGATGGTATCAATGTTGGAGATGAAGAATACACTAATATCGCTGATAAAAATGGTTTTGAAGGATATGCTTTAGTGGGTTACTATGGCTCTACTGGTGTTAATACTGTTAGTTTAAAATCTTCTAACCCTGCTGAATATATTGGTGATATTAAAGATAAACAATTCGCTTTAGAATTAGATGAAATTGAATTAACTTTAACTAATTTTGAAGTTGTTGATTTAGCTAAAATTAGAGAATTAGAAGAAGACGATAAGATTGAATTACCTCAAGGTTATTCCTTAGGTTTAACTTCTTTGGAATTTAATTACTTTGATATGGATGAGAAAAAATATGTTCCTGTCACTATTGTGGAACCAGCTTTAACTCATGATATTAATCCTTCTAATACTGTAAACGTCAAAGAAAAAATTCTTTCTTTAACTGGAGGAGAGCATTTCTTTACACAGTTCTATTTCACAATTACTGTTACTCCAGCAAGTGGCACTCCTGCTGATGCTAACGTATGTGGCTTAGTAAGAAATATGGTGATTCACGATTCTAGAGCAGATGATGTATTTGTTCCTACTGCTGAAGAACCAATCAATCCACACTTACCAGAAATAGAATATTTCTCTATTGATTTAGGTAGAGATTTAAACGGTATTTGTTTTAATAACGCGATGTCCTTTGTGGCTCGTAATTTAGAAATTGGATACGGTGTTAGTACTCAAACTAATAGAGGCTATTGGAATATTGGATCTAGTAGAAACTATTCTAAAGAAGTTTATTTAGGAAAATGTCGTTTCGTTTCTTTTGTATTTAATAGTTATGAAGCAACTTTAGGTGAAACTTGGGAAGATAGTATTTCTCTTTCTATTTTAAGGGACTACAAAACAGCCGGATGGGTTACCTTAAGATATAGCTTTGATTATGATGAGAAAGATAAGCCTTATCTTGAATATTTTGAACTTCATATCACCGATAAGGAGAATTGTCCTTTATTGGATGATTTAGATATGGATGATGTCGTTAGTGTTAGAGCGGTTAAAGGAAAAGAATCATTTGATGTTAGAGCAAGAGTTATTAAATATAAATTCTTAGGCTTTAAAGAGATGCCAAAATTCATATTTGGTACTGATAAAGCGGGTAGAGACATGTTTAAATATGTCTTTGAAGGTCTTAGAAACTCTTTAGGTTTAGGTATTATTACTTTTGCGGTTTGTTTCTTATTTGGTTTAATCTGGGGCGCGGTGTCTGGTTACTTTGGTGGTAATGTCGACCTCGCTATGGAAAGATTAACAGATATATTAAGCGGCATGCCGTGGATAGTAGTGATGACGATTATTGTTATGCATATGGGACGTAACTTCGTGGCCTTTGCTTTAGCGTTATGTTTGACTGGTTGGATTGGTACCGCAAGTACCACTAGAACTCAGTTCTATAGATTTAGAGGCCGTGAATATGTTTTAGCCTCTCGTACATTAGGCGCAAGTGACGCTAGATTAATTGCTAAACATATTTTACCTAATGCGATGGGTACAATTATCACTGGTGCCGTTTTAATGATTCCTAGTGTTATCTTCTCTGAAGCGACATTAGCCTATTTAGGATTAGGTTTCCAAGATAGATCATCTTTAGGTGTTATTTTAAGCGCCAACCAAGGTCAATTATTTAATCATCCATATCAGTTAATATTCCCTGCGGTTATTATCTCACTTTTGATGATTTCGTTTAACTTGTTTGGTAACGGCTTACGTGATGCGATTAACCCAAGTCTAAAAGGAGAAGGAGAATAATGGAAGAAAAAGAAGTAGTGCTTTCCGTTAAAGATCTTAAGATTAACTTCTCTACTGACCATGGGTATGTCCAAGCTGTTAGAGGCGTGTCTTTCGATTTATATAAAGGTGAAACCTTATGTATTGTTGGTGAATCTGGTTCTGGTAAATCAGTCACTAATAAAGCAATCATGGGTATTTTAAGTGCGAATGGTCGTATTATGGGTGGCTCCATCATGTATGAAGGTGAAGACTTAACTAAAGTTAGTGAAGACGAATTCCACCGTATTAGAGGCCATAAAATTGGCATGATCTTCCAAGACCCATTATCTTCTTTAAACCCAATTGTCCGTATTGGCAAACAAATTACTGAGGCAATGTTAATTAACAATTCCAAATTAAAGAAGATGTTTGATGATAAAGTCGCTAATGAATTAGTGGCTTATAAGAATGCGGAAACTGAATATGAATCCTTATTAGCCGCTAGAAAAGAAAAGATAAAATTCGCTAAAGGCGAAGCTAAAAAAGAAAGAATTAAAATTAAAAGTGAACCAAGCTTATTAAAAAGCGGTAGATTTTATTCATTAAAAATCGAATATAACGGTAAGAAATATGAGATTAATGAAAAATATAAATCAAAGCTTAAAGAGCTCTCTAAAGAGGAGTTAGAAGCTCAAAAAGGTGCTTTATTAGCTGAAAAAGAAGAAAATTTAACAAAAGTTCATGAGTGGTATAAAGCAGAATCTTTAAAGATTTTAGAGGAAGTAAAAGCTTTAAAAGCGGAAGTTCCAAATAAAGTTAAAGCAATCAAAGAAAACGCTCAAAAAGAATTTGATGAAATTAAAGAAGCTAATAATGAATCTAAATCTTCTTTAAAAGAAAAATATGTTCCTTTAATTAAGGAAAATAAAGCGAAATATAAAGCTAAATGCAAAGTCGCGAAAAAAGAAGTTAAAGAATATAAACAAGAACTTAAAGAAAGATATCAAAATAAAGTTAACTATGCGAAATCTTATTTAAGCGATAAAAACGAAATTAAAGAAGCTTGTAAAAAAGCTAAACAAGATTATATTTCTTCAATTAAAATCACTAAAGCTCAGGCAAAAGCTAGAGCCTTAAAGATTATGAAAGAAGTGGGTATCTCTAATCCAGAAAAGAGATTTAGACAATATCCATTTGAATTCTCTGGTGGTATGAGACAACGTATCGTTATCGCTATTGCCTTAACCGCTAATCCAGATATCTTAATTTGTGATGAACCAACTACTGCTTTAGACGTCACTATCCAAGCGCAAATCTTAGAGTTAATCAATAGATTAAAAGAAGAGAGAAATATCTCTGTTATCTTTATTACTCACGACCTTGGTGTTGTGGCTAATATGGCGGACCGTGTTGCTGTTATGTATGCTGGTAAGATTGTTGAATACGGTACTGAAGATGATATCTTCTATGATCCACGTCATCCATATACTTGGGCGTTATTATCTTCTATTCCTGATATTGATAGTAAAGAAAAACTTGAAGCGATTCCAGGTACACCTCCAAATATGATTTATCCACCTAAAGGTGACGCTTTCGCGTTACGTAGTAAATATGCAATGGCTATCGACTTTAAGAAGGAGCCACCAATGTTTAAAGTGAGTGATACTCACTATGCTGCGACTTGGTTACTTGATCCTCGTGCTCCAAAAGTGGAGATGCCGAAGATTGTTAAAACTCGTATTGAAAACTCTTTAAAAAATGCGAAGAAAGGAGCAAATAAATAATTATGAATTTTATTAATAGCTCCATTTATCGTATTAAGGCTAAATATAAACCAAGAAAGCCAACATATAGACCAGAACTTGAAGAACAAGGTATCGAACTTTCTGTTCGTCACTTAAAACAGTTTTTTAAATTTGGTCATGGTCGTAGTGCTTTTAAAACTAAAGCGGTTCATGATGTCTCCTTTGATATTAAAAAAGGAGAATGCTTTGGTGTTGTTGGTGAATCTGGTTGTGGTAAAACCACAACAGGTCGTTCTTTAATTAGACTATATAACATTACTTCTGGTTCAGTTTATTTTGAAGGTAGAAGAACTTCAGCTGGATCTAGATGGAATGAAAAAGAAATTAAATGGACCAAAATTAGAGGTCGTAGAAAAATTAAAGAATTAAAGAAAGAATTAGCCTCTGAATTAGAAAAGGTTTTAGACACTACTGGATTAATTCCGGAGATTGAAAAGATTAATGATGAACTTTCTAAATTAGAAGCTGAAATTAAAGAAATTAAATCTACTTATAAAGAAAGAATGGAGCAAGCCGCAAACATTGAAGATGAAGAGGCTAAAGCTCTTAAAATCGAAGAGATTAATAAAGAACATTCTTCTGAAATTGAAGTAAGAAGAGTGAAGATAGAAGCTTTAAGTGAAAAACTTAAAGAATATAAGGCCACTGTTAGAGCTACAAAAAAGAAAGTAGTGGATGAATCTACTCAAAAAACCGTTGATGAATTAAAAGCTCAATATAAAGAAAAGATTCAGGCTGTTAAAGACCATATCGACGAAGTTGAAAAAGAACAAATTGAGCAAATTGCCCAAATTAAATATGACAATAAACACGTCGATAAGAAATTAATGTCAAAGATGCAGATGATCTTCCAAGATCCTGTTGATTCCTTAGACCCTAGAATGACTGTTGAAGATATCATTCAAGAAGGTTTACATATTCAAGGTCAATATAACAAATTTAAGAACTCTCAAAAAGTGAAAGATGTTCTTGTTAAAGTTGGTTTACTTCCAGAATATGCTTCTAGATATCCTCATGAATTCTCGGGCGGACAAAGACAACGTATTGGTATTGCTCGTGCTTTAATTATGCAACCTCGCTTCTTAATCTGTGATGAGCCTATTTCCGCTCTTGATGTTTCTATTAGAGCGCAAATTATTAACTTGTTAAATGATTTAAAAGAAGAAATGGGTTTAACCATTATGTTTATTGCTCACGACTTATCGGTTGTTAAATATTTCTGCGATAGAATCGCGGTTATGTATTATGGAGAAATCGTGGAACTTGCTAGTAGTGATGAATTATTCGCTCATCCACTTCATCCATATACCCACGCACTTTTATCTGCTATTCCTAAACCAGATCCATTAAGTGAGAAAAATAGAACTAGATATTTATATATTCCTGCTAATGAGCATGATTATTCTAAAGAAGCTCCAAAACTCACTGAAATCACTCCAGGACACTGGGTCTTAGCGAACTCTGCCGAGTTAGAAAAGTACAAAGAAAAACTCAAATAGACCATCTTCGGATGGTTTTTTGTTTGGATAGTTTCTTATATAATTGTATTTTAGAAATATAAAAATAGATTTTTATAAGTTGTAAATAGGTAATATTAAGTTTAAGATAAATGTATAAGTGTTTTAGCTACACTTTATAAATATTATGAAAACTAAAAAACTATTTACATCATTATCTTTTTTAACCCTTGCTTTGGGGGTATTTTCATTTACATTAATTAAAAATAACGAACGAAGCGATTTTAAAGTAGTATCCGCTATTGATATCGATGATTATTCTGCTTGCGAATCCGCACATAATAGCCATGATGCTTCAGGGCTTTTGAGCGCTTTAAGAACAATTACTTCTCCGGGTCAAGCTGGTTCTTATAATGATTTATGGGAAACTTATAAAAAAGCATACGTTAGAGCAGATGGATATATTTTTGATTATTATTCCTCGATAACAAATTATCGACCAGGAACCGACCAAGCTGGTAGTTATTCAAAAGAGGGGGATAAATATAATAGAGAACATTCTATTCCTAAGTCATGGTGGGGTGGAGGAACTACTGCAGGTACTCAAGGAGCAGATCCATTTATCGTTGTTCCTACTGATGGCTTTGTGAATGGTGGTAGAAGCAACTTCCCTTTTGGAATGGTTGGAACAATAGATAAAAGCTATTCCAATTCAAAAAAAGGCTCTGGCCGTTCTGATTTCAATTATTCAGGCACTGTTTTTGAACCAGATGATTCTGTCAAAGGCGATTTTGCAAGAATTGTTTATTATGCCATCGCTAAATATGAAGGATCTTATAATTGGATCCAAGGCGAAGGTAATGTATGTTTTACAGGAAACAGTTCAACATATTTTGGCTTAACTCCTTATTCTATTAAATTATTTTCTTATTGGAGCGAATTGGATCCTGTTAGTGATTGGGAAAGAAGCGTAAATGATAAAGTTGCTCCAATTCAAAAGAATAGGAATCCATTTATTGATCATCCAGAATACGCAAATACATTATGGGGCGATTGTGCTAATTACACTCCATACACTCATTCAGTTCCTTCTGTTGGCGTATCAATTTCGCCATCGTCAGCGTCTATTACCGAAGGAAATACTGTTAGTTTAACTGCAACTTCAAGTGATAGTAGTCCAATTACTTGGTCAACTTCTAATAGTGCTGTTGCTACAGTTAATCAATCTGGTGTAGTTACTGGCGTTAAAGCTGGCACTGCAACTATTACCGCGACAAGTAGTACCGTTGGTAGTGCTACTGCCACAATTACTGTTACAGAACCAGTTATATTATCTTCTATTTCTGTTAGCGGACAAAAAACATCTTATGTTGTTGGTGATAGTTTTGTTAAACCAACGGTAACTGCTACTTATAGCGATAGTTCTTCAAAGGATGTTACTAATTCTGCGACTTTTTCTAATTATGATTTAAATACCGAAGGCAATTACACGGTAAATGTTAGTTATAAAGAAGGTACTATTACCAAAACTACATCGTATGATATAACTGTTGCTCCTCAAGGACAAGTTGTTGTTGAAGCTTCTGTTAAGAATGATAGAACATTTTATGTAGGTGAATATATTACTAATTCAGATATAGATGTATATGTTGATGATGTAAAAACAACCTCATTCTTATTTAACGGAAGTAATAATTATTCATATCAATTTACTTATGAAGACGCTGCTAGTGGAGGAGCTATAACAAACAAATTGTTTGAAAATGCTATTTCTGCTGGCGGAGGAGTATGTTCTTTAACCGCTAAAGTTAAAAGAAAAGAGCGTGGAAGTTCAGAATCAGTTACTGATGTTATGACCGCAAATGATTTAACTGCTACTGGTACCTCATATACTCCGTTCTCCAATGTTTCCTTAACTAGTAGTGCTCGATATGCTGGCAATTCTGCTAAAAATACCGCAGGAAATATTCAACTAAATTCTAAAAATAGCAACTCTGGTATTGTATCAACAACTAGTGGAGGTAATCTTACTAGTGTCAGAATTGTTGTAGGCAGTGGTAGCAATACTGTTCAAATCTATGGAAAAAACACTGCTTATAGTAGTGCAAGTGACTTATATGATTCCACAAAACAAGGAACTCAAATAGGTTCTTGTTCATCTACATCTACAATTAATATAACTGGTGAATATGCATATGTAGGAATTAGATCTGCTAGTGGTGCTTTATATTTATCTAGTGTTGAATTTACATATGGTAGCGAAGATACAGCGGAAAATGTTGCTAATTATATTATGTTTGAAGATACAATTGGCCAATGTGACACAAAGACTACTGTGGCAAAAGGATATTTCGAACAGCTTAGCAAAGAAGAAAGAACTTCATTCATGGAATCAAGCGAATATGTTATTTCTAAAGGCAGAGAAAGATTATTAGCGTGGTTAAAGAATCAAGGAATGGAAATAGAATCTTCTAATAATGATTATGTTATTAACTCTAATAGCGCTTTTAAGCCAAACACTGTAAATCAAGAAAATAATAGTGTGATTATTATGATTTCCATTTCAGCTTCTATTTCATTGATTTTAGTTGGAACTCTTCTCATAAAACGTAAGAAGCATCGACAATAAAAAATCGATGTCGTGAATAAAATTTTATAGAAAAAAACGTCGTTCTAGAGCCTAGGAACGATGTTTTTATATTTGCTCAAAAATAATGCTTACATATGATAAATATATTGTGTAATATATAATCTTTCCTAATAAGAAAGAGAATCGAAACATATAATTGTGAAAAAAAGAATTATCGGACTCGTTTTGGGCACCTTGGCCCTTTCTTTGGGTACTATTTTAATTGCTGGCAATTCAGATAAAGATAATAGAGTTGCTACTGCTTATTATTCACCTAGTACTCACTATGAAGTTTCTGACACTGCATCAGAATTAGCATCTTATTATAGCTCTATTTCTAATAGCGATAGTGGAACATCACTTTTAAGTAAACTTCAATCTTTAAACTCTAGTAAACGTAAAAAGACTATTGGTTATAGTGGCATTGGTACTGATACTAGTGGAGCGGTTATTTATACAGATTATGATTTAAATAGCACCGCTAAAGATAGCAATGGCCAAACATATGGCACTAAAGTTGCTTCCTTTTATACAAAAACTGCCGCTACTAGTTGGAATAGAGAACATATGTGGCCTAATTCCCATGGTGGAAACAATGTTGAGGCTGATATTTTACATACTCGTCCAACTATTTCTAGTGAAAACTCTAGTCGTGGTAACTCATTTTATGTCGAAGGTAAAAATAATAGTTCATCTGGATGGGATCCATATACAGCAGGATATGATGCGGAAGTTCGAGGTGAATGCGCTCGCGTAATTTTATATTGTGTTGTTGCATATCCAAGTTTTACTTTAAGTGATGCTGATTCACATAGCACAAGCAATAGTAACAAAGACAATATGATGGGTAATATGAACACTTTAATTAAGTGGCATTTTGATTATCCACCTAATGTCTATGAAATAAATAGAAATAATGGTGCGGAATATCTTCAAGGAAATAGAAACCCATTTGTGGATCATCCTGAATATGTCGCTCGTATTTGGTCAAGCTTTAATTCTACTGTTAGTAGTTTATGTTCAACCAATTCCAGTAAATACTCAAGCTGGACACCAGGCAATTACTGCAATTATGGTGAAACTACTCCAATTACACCAAATGTCGGTGTCACAATTAGTCAATCAACCGCTAGTGTTTCTGTTGGAAGTACAACAACCTTATCTGCTACTTCGTCTAATAGTTCTTCAATTACTTGGACAACATCTAATAGTTCTGTTGCTAGTATAAGTTCATCTTCATCTAATAGTGGAGCAAATATCACTGTTACTGGTGTTTCTGCTGGAACCGCAACTATTACTGCTAAAGCCACAATTAGTGGAACTCAATATTCAAGTACTTGTACAGTTACTGTTACTAAAGTAGTTAGTTCTCTTTCTAAAGGTTCTACTTCTCCAACTAAAACAACTTATACCGCTGGAGATTCATTTGATCCAACTGGATTAACAATTACCGCTACATATTCTGATTCTACTAGTAGTAATGTTACTAGTTCTGTAGTTTGGTCACCAGACCCATTAACTGCTGGTACAACTTCAGTTACAGGAACTTTTGGTGGTAAATCAATTACTATTTCAGGATTAACTGTAGAAGCTGCTACTGAGCCAGAGATTATTGATAATAATTCTGATTTATCGGTTGGTGATTATGTTGTTCTACGCACTGCTGCTGGAGTTGGTGTAACAGGATGGAACAATAATAAAGATGCAACTGTATCAGAGACTGATTCAGAATGGAAGAAATTCTATGTTGCTAGTGCATCTAGTAGTGGATTTACTTTAAAAGATGAAAGTGCAAATAGCTTTATTGCAAGTCCTGGTAGTAGTAACCAATTTACTTATGGTTCTGCGGCAACATGTAGTACTGATTCAGATGGCCATTTAATTTGTAATAATAGATATTTATGTAAAAACGGAACTAACTATCGTTTCTATGGTAGTATTAGTAGCTATTTGCCGTTCTTCATCTATAAAGTTCCGGGATCTTCATCGACTAAAACTCTATCATCAATTTCAGTCTATACCTCACCAACTAAAACAAGCTATACAGCAGGTGAATATTTTGATCCTACTGGATTAGCTATAACTCGTACATATTCTGATTCAACTTCAGATACCTATACATATAGCGGACATACAAGTGAATTCACTTTTAGTCCAACTACATCAACTTCATTAACCACAAGTAACACAAGTGTTACTATCACTTATGGTGGCAAATCTTGTAGTCAGTCTATTACTGTTAATGCTGCTGCAAAAACATTATCTTATATTTCAATAAGCGGAGAGAAAACATCATACACAGTTGATGATACTTTTGTTAAACCAACTGTTACCGCTCATTTTAGTGACAGCACAAGTAATGATGTAACAAGTAGTGCAATCTTCTCTGGCTATGATATGTCAGCAGCAGGTAATTATACTGTCACTGTTAGTTATACTTATGGAAGTACTACTAAGACAACGACTTATAGTATATCTGTAACTTCTAGTGGTGGAGGAAGTGGAGGAAGCGAAGAAGGTTCTCAAAGAATTTCTGCTAGTACATCTTCTTCTTATTATCAATCTGGAGATATTTGTCCAACAGGATCTACATCCTCGGCAACAGCAACATGTGATGCATTTGACGTTAGTTGGCTCAAAAACAGTAGCACAAATAGTATTGTATATACATACGCTGAGATGCGTGTCTATGCAAGTCACTCCTTTACAATTACTCCAAAAGAAGACTATACAATTACTAGTATAGAAATTACCGCTAATAATTCTTCTTATGCAAGTGCTATTGGTGGTTCTTCTTTAACTAACTGTACAAAAGATGTCAGTAGCTCGACTGTTACTTTAACACCAACTAACGGTGCTAGTGCAGTTGGATTTACAAATTCTGCTCAATCAAGAATTAACTATATTGTTGTTAATTATGAAGCTGAATCATCTGGAAGTAGTAGCGATCCAATAACTTCAATTACTGCTTCAGTTAGTAAAACATATTATGTTGGTGAAACAATTAGCACTTCAGATATTACTGTTAAAGATAATAACAATAAAACTGTAAGTGGATTTACATTTGCTAATGATGGATATCAATTCACCTATAGTGACGCGACTAGTGGAGGAGCTTCTACTAGTAAAACATTTACTAACGCTATTAGTTATGAATCATTATCTTGTTCATTAACTGTTCCAGTTCAAAGAAAAGCATACGTTACTCCAACTAGTTCATCTTTAGAACATACTGGAGCAGAATTTGCTTCTGCAGGTATTGGAAGCTCTTATGCCACTAATCAATCTGCTACTGTTGATGGAGTGACTTTTACAGTTGATGGATATATTTATAGTAGTAAATTATCATTAAGTTCTTCCAAGACTTCCGCTCCTGGAAAAGTTTTAAATACTACTCCTTATCCAGGTGGAATTACTTCAGTTACTGTTAGTGGAGCGTCTCCAGATATTCAACTTTCTACTGATGGAAGTAGTTGGGTTGATTTAAGTAGCGCTACTACAAGTACTGTTAATTATTATTATTTAAAGATTTTCTATAAGACTACTGGACAATCTAACTATGTTAATATCACTAATATTACTGTATCTATTAAGGGAGTGGAAACTGCTAATAATGTCGCTAACTATGTAATGTATGAAGATACAAATAATCAATGTGTTAGTAAGTTAACTACTGCAATTAGTTATCTTAATAATTGTTTTAGCAGTGAATTGAATACATTTAAAACATCTAATGATTATGTTATTTCTACAGCTAGAGAAAGATTAGAAGCTTGGGCAAGAAATCAAGGTGTGAGTTTAGATTATTCTTCTACTGGCAATATTTCTTTAAAAGCTATAAAAATTACTTTATTAACTTCTGTTAGTGAACAATTTAATGACACTCTACTTGTCATTATTACCTCTATAGGTGTTGTTAGTTTATTTGGCTTATTCATAGTTATTAAGAAAAGAAAGAAAAACTTATAATTATGAAAATAATCCATAAATTTTTAATTCTTTCTTCAACTTTATTTTTCGTTGTTTCTTGTGGAGAAACACCTTCTAAAATCGAAGATCCTATTTTAGAAAATATTTCTCTATCTGGAACTTATCAAACCAGTTTTACTGTTGATGATTCTTTCACTTATGAAGGATTAATAGTGACCGCTCATTATAGTGATAATTCTATTAAGACAGTTAAAGAAAATGACTATAATGTTTCTACTCCTGATATGTCGACTAAAGGAGTTAAAGAAGT
>DGHZ01000069.1 GCA_002392945.1 Caryophanales bacterium UBA3835
TTAATTATGTAATTTTGCTATTCTTGCTTTTTGTGCCTACTTTCCTTACCAAAAAGAAAAAATACGCGCGAGTTATTTGGCATTCACTTTCTTTAATTCCACTTGCGGGACTAATTGTTATTTATTATTTCTCAAACCGTTATGTGATGGTATATGGAGTAGAACAAAATATCTTTCTTAAATTCTGGATTCCAAATTCATTCTTACTTCTTTCTGTCGTTAGTGTTTTATATATGTATATCATATTTTTCCTTAGACTATTTTATGAAAGAAAATACGGCATTCATAATTCACAATTTTTCTTCCATGGACATCGATATTATTTAATTCAAAATCTTATATGCGCGGGCTTAATTGTTTTAATAGCATGTGTCAGTTTATTATTTATGTATAATCAACGGGCTATATATCTTGGCTTAGGAAATAATTATTGGATGTTCATCCTTGTTCCGCTTGTCTTATTTTGTAGATATAGTCCAAATAACCAGCAGATGTATCTATTCGAATATGAGTTCGATAGATATCTAGAAAAATAGAGTTAAAAACCTTTTAGTGATTGTCCGGTGGATATTTATTTGTGACATATTTGTGACAAATGATGTGCTAATATGTTTTTAACAAAGGAGAACCTTGAATATGAAAAAAGAATTATTAAAAGGATTAAGTGAAGAACAAATCGCTAAAGCAAAAGCATGTAAAAGCCAAGATGAATTATTAAAACTCGCAAAAGAAGAAGGCGTTGAATTAACTAGTGAACAAATTGAAGCTGTTAGTGGTGGAGGATGTCTCTCAAGCATGAAATGCCCAAACTGCGGTTCAAAAGATTTTAGAAAATTGCCAGATTATCAAATAAGTGGATGCAGTACTTATAAATGTAATAGCTGCGGCCATGAGTGGTCTTTATAATATAGACGCTGTTACCCAAAGTTACTTATCACAAATTTGACAAATAACTTTATAGTGTAGATTAGGCCTCCTTGGAGGTCTTTTCTTGTGACACTTTTGTGACAAATAATGTGATAACATTAACAAAGTCTTTTATAGGAGAGTGCTTATGAAAAGTAAAAAAGTAATAATATCTATACTCAGTGTCGCAACGTTTTCTTTAATGGCGGTTGTTGTTTTGACCAATCAAAACGACCAATCATTCGTTTCCAATGCGGATGGAACAACTATAGTAAAAACTCTTAGCGCATCTGAATTACAAAAATGCACATTTGAGCCTTATACATTTAATAAAAAAACCGATTCTAGAAAATTTAAATATGAGATGAGTGGTGGAAAATTTATTGAAGGGGCAATTTTGTTTGGGGATTGCGAATATCAATTCGTTGGAAATAATCTTTCTGAGCCTTTTGGAATAGATAATCAATCTAAAGGTAATAAAAATGCAGATTTCCATATCTTTTTTAGTGTACACGGATTAACCAGAGCTGAATTCTATTACACCGCTCAACTTGATAAAGCTCTTGAATACGGATCAATTGGATCACAAGAAAAGATTAAGTTTACTGATAAAAGTGGGAATGGTCTATATGAAGAACTTGCTACTCAAACATATAGCAGTATTACAAGTACAGAAGCAGGTGAAACGAATTTTTATAAACAAGTAGTTAATGGTGGTGGAATTAATATAGTAGATACTAGAGTGTATTCCGATAATATCAAACGTGGCAAAGAAGTTGATGTCACTCTTAACGCTGTTGTGTTTCAACTAAACGCTTTTACCATCCCAAAGACTTATAAAATAACATACACATTAACAAAGGTTGTTCTTACATACACTTGCTGAAGCTAAATAGAAAAAATACAAATAAATATAAATAATTAGGAGTAGCCAAGGCGACTATTCCTTTTTTATGTAGTAGTGAAGAACGAATTATTTAGAAGTATTGTCTGCTCTACATATCAATAGAACTAGATATATGAAATGTCCACAGTGTGGCAAAAGAGTGTACCAAGAGAAAGTGATATCAAAATAGAAATCAGCCAGGTGAAATATCTCGTTTTTAAATTCTAGATAGATAATAAAGCGTTAATTATTGTTAAAAATGCGTAAAAATTAAAGTACGAGTTAAATTATTACGAAAGAACATTTATCGTAACGTCAAAGTAAATCTGCTCGTGCTTCCATAGGAGATATGTGGCTACCAGAAGATCCAACTGTCTATACTGAAGTTATTGGCTTCTTAGAAGATGTTAGAAAACAAGTAATTCCACCAAGTATCTACTAATAATATTTAATTATTATTTTTCTATAGAAAAGAGTATTCTAATATTCGTGGAATATATTTTATTTGCTTTTCTAGCTTTACTTGCCTCTAGTGGCAATACCATTTTTAATAAGCTTGGCGCTAACAAGGCTTCAGCGATCACCAATGCGGTTCTCAAATCGTTTTTTATGGTTATCGCTTGCTTCTTTATTTGTTTAGCTCTTGGTCATGTTCCTACTTTATATAGTTTGTCTAAAGAACAGTGGCTTTGGCTCTCTTTAGTAGGCGTTTTAATGGCGGTAGACTGGCTATTTTATTTTCTTGCTATTAAAAGATCTCACTTAGAAGCTTTCGCTCCATTTTGTAGTGCGGGAACATTATTCTTCGCGAATACTTTATTTATTATTTTTACTTACGCATTAGTTACTAATGGCGGTAAATCAACTAATGTTGCTTTATATTTTGTTGGTTTGGCTTTGCTATTAGCCGCTTTAATTTATACCGTTTTTAATAAAAAAATTAATCCTAAAGCCAAGACACTTTGGGTGATATTTGCCTTAGTCTCTGTTATCGCTTTTGCCTTTGTTTTATTAATTGTGAAAACAAAGTTAAGTGATTTACCATCTGATGTCGTTTCTTTTCATCAAACTTCAATTTTATTTGTAATAATGCTTATAACCTCTTTATTTACTAGATCAATTAAAGAAGTGGTCACTATTAAATGGAAGGTCCTTTTATTTATTTTCATTGGAGCGGTATTTAACGCTTTAATGGTGGTAATGAAATATACTGCATTCTCTTACGCTAACTCTATTCCAGCGATTGTTAATGTTATTGTGGGGTTAGACTTTGTTATTGTGTCATTAGCAACAGTGTTGTTCTTAAAATCTAAAAATAAACTGCAGTTATTATTAATAATTATTCTTGTCTCTGCTGGAATGATATTAAACACTCTAGCGGGATTAATCTAATAGAAATAAAAACTTTTTGTTTTATTCGACTGCCATCGTTTTTTTATGTACATTAAAAATTTTTAATATGAACTAATTCTTCGAATTAAAAAATATTAAAAAAAAATTTTCACAAATTTTCAAAAAAATGCCCTCTGGAAAATACATAGTATTTTCCTATATATAGGAGGGTTTTATGAAAAAAATTACCATAAAAAGCATCGAAATTAATGTCACAGGAATAGGCGATGATGATTATATTAGTTTGACCGATATTGCTCGTTTTAAAAACAAAGAAGATCCTAACGCAGTAATAGCTAACTGGTTAAGAAGAGTTGATTCTCTCCAGTTTTTAACAATTTGGGAAAAGCTTAATAATGAACAATTTAAACCCACCGATTTCGAGGGGTTTAAAAGTAAACCGGGAGAAAATGCATTTACCATTTCTCCTAAAAAGTGGATAGATATTACTAATGCTGTTGGAATAAAAGTAAAATCTGGACGTCATGGTGGCGGCACTTTCGCTCATCGTGATATTGCACTTGAGTTTGCATCTTGGATTTCTCCTGAGGTGAAGCTATACATCATCAAAGAATTTCAACGACTAAAGATCCAAGAGTCGGAACAAATTGAGTGGCAAGGGAAGAGATTATTAACAAAGTTGAATTATTTGATACACACTGACGCTGTTAAAGAACATCTAGTTCCCATTGAATTATCGTCTCAACAAAAAAGTTATATCTATGCAAATGAAGCAGATCTATTAAATGTTGCCTTATTTGGGAAAACTGCAAAAGAGTGGAGAGAGATTAATCTAACTAAAGAAGGCAATATCAGAGATTACTCTAACACCATTGAATTAGTGATTCTTAGTAACTTGGAATATCTGAACTCGATATTAATCACTCAAAAACTGTCGCAGCAAGAAAGACTAGTTCTTCTTAACAAAGAAGCAAATAGAGAAAAAGAGCTGTTTAATAAAAACAATATTAAATCAATAATTAGAATAGATAAGAAGTAGAGAACGTCTATTCATTACAAATAGTTCTATTTTGTGGCACATTTGTGACAATTATTGTGATAGCATGTAAATGGTTAAGGAGAAAACAACTTATGAAAAAAGAATTATTAAAAGGATTAAGCGAAGAACAAATCGCTAAAGTAAAAGCCTGTAAAAGTCATGAAGAACTATTAGCACTAGCTAAACAAGAAGGCATTGAATTAACTGATGAACAATTAGCAGTGATCAGCGGTGGAGGAGCCTGCAGCGTTATTTCAACTGTTGGAGATTTTCTCAATCCATTTGATTGCCCAGAATGCGGAAGCAACAAAGTTGAAGCGGTGAAAGGCAAAGGCAATCTATTCCAATGCCAAAGCTGTGGGTTTAAATGGAGAGAGTAAGAAACTTTATGAAAAGAAATATACTAAAAGGCCTTACAGAAGAACAAATTGCAAAAGTTAAAGCCTGTAAAAGTCATGAAGATTTATTAACACTTGC
The DNA here is from genome assembly GCA_002392945.1 of Caryophanales bacterium UBA3835. Classification (GTDB taxonomy): domain Bacteria; phylum Bacillota_I; class Bacilli_A; order RFN20; family CAG-826; genus UBA2450. The sequence continues at coordinate 4,662 of DGHZ01000069.1, forward strand.
TAAAAACGAAGGCGTTGAACTTACTGAAGAACAATTAGAGGCAGTAAGTGGAGGATGTGGAACTTATACAGTGAGATGTCCAAAATGTGGTAGTAACATTATTGTTGAAAACTGTGATGGTAAAAAAGATTATTACTGTAATAACTGTGGCCACGAATTCAATGATAACCTTTGGGAAGATATTAAGAATTTAGTAGATTAGAAATAAAGGAGAACTAATCATGAGAGACGAATTATTAAAAGGATTAACTAAAGAACAAATTGCCAAACTAGATGCTTGTAAAAGCCAAGAAGAAATCTTAGCTGCCGCTAAAGAAGAAGGTATTGAACTTACTGAAGAGCAACTCGCTGCGGTTAATGGAGGTTGTGGCAAATCTAAAGAATGGTATGAAATTGATGAGATGCAATGTCCAGAATGTTTGAATAGACACTGCATGGAAAAAGTTTCAGACGCTTGGTATAGATGTAAATACTGTAACAAAATTACCGTAAATAAAAATCTTCAATAATCATATTGTAAGTAGCTATTAATCAAGGATAACTGTGAATATGAAAAAAGAATTACTTAAAGGCTTATCTGAAGAACAAATTGCAAAAGTCAAAGCCTGTAAAAGTCATGAAGAACTACTATCCTTAGCCAAAGCTGAAGGCATTGAACTAACTGAAGAGCAATTAGCCGTTGTTAGTGGTGGTGGCGCTTGTAGCGTTATTTCAAATGTCGGCGATAAAATCAATCCATTTGATTGCCCATTTTGTGGCTATAACGGCAAATTTGATAAGGATGGTAATGAAATAACTTGTCCAAAATGCGGAAAAACTTGGAGACAAGGTTAGTATTAAACGCTTATTATTAGAAGATTATGAAACAAGAATTATTAAAAGGACTAAGCGAAGAACAAATCGCTAAAATAAAAACCTGCAAAAGCCAAGATGATTTATTAGCGTTAGCCAAAAATGAAGGCGTCGAATTAACTGAAGATCAACTTTCTGCAGTTAGTGGTGGAGGATGTTTCTCCACAAATAAATGCCCAAAATGTGGTTCTGATGATTATCAAAAGATTGAAATAGAAGAAAAAGTTGATAAACGAGTATTCTACAAGTGTAAAAAATGTGGTGAGATGTGGCGTAGATAAGCCCATACCAATTTATAAGATAAGCCATTTAATATGGCTTTTTTCTTTTTAAAAACCAAAAATAACCTCTAGTCGGTTGATTAGAGTTTTTTGATAAATCTTATAACTTTGATCAAGAATGAATAATTTTAAATTATTAAACTAAATTTATTTTATAAAAATAGAATTTGTTTTGATGGCATGTAGATATTTTTTTTACATCAATTTTAAGCATACGTTAACGATATATTATTATCTTGCTCATACCGCTATATACATAATAAAATTATGTTAAATATTCTTATAAGGGGCAAAAATATTATGAAAAAGAAAAAGGCATTAGTCATGCTTGCTGCTTCATTTGCGCTAACCATTGGAACATTATTCGCTGTTGCCAAAGTTAACGGAGATGGATCAATATTTGGTAAAAAGAATCTTAATGATGATTTTGTGTTAGATAACACGACAATTCAAAAGGCTAGTGAAGAGGAAGATATTTATAGAGCCGTTATGGTCTCTGCAACCGCTTCCATTGATGTCAAACTTTCAGGAGTGAAAGAAATAGAAGAAAATCTCGTTATTGAACAAGGTTCATGCGCGGTTTTTTCTAATGTTACTGATTCCCCTATTAGAGGTATTGGGGAATTATCACTTCAACTTCAGGCTAATGGACAACTTTATTTTTTCTTCTATTTATCCTATAACCCTTTAAATCTTAATGACATTCTTGATGGTAAATATCAGGATTTAAAAACAGTGATTTACCCTCAATATATGTGGGGTAGTCAAACCATCTCTACTAAAGATATGAAAATGGATTTTTTAGATTATCGATATTTCTTATCTGTAATATATTCTCCACAATGTGATGTCGCCATTCAATCTATGTCCGTGTCTACTCCTTGTGGTGAAGAGCCAGTTCAAGTTCCTGTTGGAACATTTAGAGATCACTATAGTGAGCAAGAATTAGAGATGATTCCTGAAGACACTCCATTTATTGGAAATGGTTCCTATTATTTATTATCTAATTATGGTTATGCTTTCTCCTATTTCTTACAAAATAAAGGAAAATATCAACAATTTATAAACGATTTTGAAGACGCTGGATACGTTATGGTAAATGATTCCATGGCGGAAACACAGGGTATGTTGATTTACCAAAAGAGCGCTGGTGGTGATTTATATAAAACCTTTGGCGTCATGGTTGAACCAACCATTTTAGGTGACTATGAATATTTTGCTATAGATTATGTCGGTTTAAGTCCAACAATGCAAGAATATAGTTCTTGGCCAGGAGAGGCTATTAACGAATTCATAACTGACAAAGAATTCCAAGACATGATCTTTGATCCAGAATTACCAGAAAGTTGTAGATATACACTTCTAAAAACATATAGCGGCACTTCAGAAGAAGATTTCACAGCTAAAGGTGTGACAGTACAGATTGCTTTTGAAAATAAATCAGAAACTGTTTTAGGTATTAGTTCTGCTCTTAAAGCATTGATCGCGGAATATGAAAATACATATGGTTTTATAATTGCAAATAATGATGGATCTTATGAATGGGGAGATATTTCCGCTCTTGATGATTATCAGTATCGTTATTCACGTACATCATCTAATGTTTCTTATAATGTCGGAGTGGATTTCGTTTTAAACAGTGAATACACTAGTACATTACGAATTAGTTATATCGAATACGTATTTAATGATTTCCCACATAATGAGTTAGAACAAGCGTTTGGAGAAGGATATTTTGACGATATCATTTCTGCCAATGCCAAATATCGTTCAGTTAGTGGTACTTCACCATCGCCTGTTTCTCGTATGAGTTACTACGCTAAAGATTTAACTGAAGAAGAAATTGAAACATATGTTGACTCTTTAGTAACAAAGGGTTGGTCAACTAGAGAAGTCGAAGATGGATTAGAAGTTTATCTTGTGGATACCACTAATGTTATCCCAGAAGAACGCTCAGTTAGATTTGATAGTTTTGGTGGTTATCATTTATTAACGTTTAGCAAACGTTCAGAATATATCCACTCAAGTAGCTTTAATGATGTTTTGTATCATTTTAACTTCGATTGGGCGGTTATTGATCAAATAAGAAAAGATATTGATAACGCAACAGGTGGAGAAGGATTACAAGGCGATTTCTATTATCCTTCAAAATCTAGTGATCATGGAACAGCCTATTGGGAAAATTATTCCCAAGAGGACTATGAAATACTTAAGAGTGTTCTTACTTATAAAGAGAGCATAAACCGCTATGTCTGCGCAAGTGGTAGCATGGCTATGTTATTCACTTTTGAAGAACAATCTGGTTACGTCATTATGAATATTGAAACGACAAACCGCTATGATTACATTGATATGGTTGATAATCGAGTAACTAGAGATGTTATCAATGAATTTGTTGGTCAAATGATGACAAATAGTGGCGTAACTGAAGACATTTCGTTATATTCCTTTGACAGTGATGTTGTCTCCTATTATGGAGACGGATCTAGCGTTTATCTTATTGGAGATAAAGAAGACGTAAATGCTGCTATTAATAGCTATCTTAACAAGATCCAAAGTTCAGAAAATGTAAAATATTCTGAATATCTTGGCCGCTATATTAACATTGTTAACGGAGTAGAAGTACAAATTGATGAAAACTCTTTAGAAGGATACTCAATTGGCGATGTCACTTTAATTAGATTAAATTATTCATTTGGTAATGAATATGCTGAATATGTATCATATGATGAATTACCAAGCATTGAGTATGAAAATATGGATAAATATCCATCACTTCACATCGATGATGAAAAGCACTTTGTTTTATCAGATAATTACACAAGCTATATATATGTACATGTCGATGAAGGCTTTGCCACTTCTTATAAACAAGCTTTAGTAGATGCAGGATTTATCTTAACTGAATTTAATGAAAATCCAAAAGAAGGAACAATTTACTATTTCTATCAAAAATTGAATGAAAATGGCGATACTTATAACGCAAGATTTTCTGATGGCGGAATAGATTTTAATACTTCCGCTAACTATTATTATTCTGTTGATGAAATCAAAGCAGAATATTCTTATGATGCAGATGCTACTGCCTTATTAAATAGTGTTGTTTTACCAAACGACAACAGAAAAAACTTTAGATTTAATTATTCTTCCGATGGAAGCCAATTATATTATTTCTCATTAGATGTTGAATCATTTGAACAAGATTTAATTGAAGCTGGCTTTGTGGTAAACGAAGAAAATGGAGCATTTTATAAACTTGAAGAAAATAATCTTCTTAAAGCTGTTTCAATTAATGCGAATGAAAGAATGATTTGGTATGGATCGAAGTCTTTTGTCCTTACAAGCAATGAAGAGTTTGTTGCTAATGCAGCTAATATGGGGTTTGATGAAAGAAAATTTGATCATTTTGTCGACTTTGATTCATTTAATGGCACGTTGTCATTAATGGGTGCCAGTTCCAATTTTGTAAGTATTTTTGTAATTGATCCTAACTTTGACTTAGAAGCATACAAAACAAAATTAGTGGATTATGGTTATGTGTTTCAAAATGGAGGCTATGTTTATGGTTCTTATGAAGCATTTTTCTCATTAACAAAACTATGTCCTGGTGTATTTGTATTTATGTATCAAAATAATGAACGTTTATATTCTACGTTTGACTCAATTAAATCAACCATTTTAACTCAAATGTCTGAACAAAAATTTAATCTATTCGTCTCACCAGATGATGAAGGAGAAGTTTTCTGCTTGGATTATTACTATACTAATTCATTCTCCATTTACTATAAGGATAGTTTCGATTTAGATGCGTACGTAACTAAGATTGGAAATGCAGAATATGAAGTTAACAAAGAGTCCTATGGGTATAGTTGCAATAAAGGAGATTCAAGAATCGAAATTTATCTCTCTGATCAACGTATGTACTTCTATAATGGCGAAACATTAACAACACAATTCACCGACGAATTATTTGAAGAATTACTTGATAAAAATAATTTTGAACTTTCAAATGAATGTGCTTTACCAGCTCTTAGCTATGATATTTATTACAGTAACTACAATGTTGATGTTGGTCCTGGTTATTTTATAGTCATTTTTGACATTGATGAAGTAGGAGATCAATACGATAATTCTTCAAACGGCAATATATTTATTGAAACTTCTTTAGGTTATAACGGAGAGCAATATATTGCATATATTTATGTCGCTGATTTTACTAAGAACAGCGAGACATTTAGAGGTATTTTAGGATCGCTTGATATTTATGAAGGTGAAACACCATTTGTTGATAATGAAGGTATTTTAGATACATCTTATAAATTTGTAGACGGATATGTAAGAACTGATGATAATGAGACAACATTTGCGCAATTTGTTGCCTTTATCAGAGATAATCCTGGATATTTTGAAGTGTTGGACGAGAATAGTAACGAAATTAAGTTTTCTTATAACGGACAGATCTATTACATTTCTAATCAAGAGGAAAACAACGTTATTGCTTTATTTACAAATAATGAACCTGCTCCAGCGCCTAGTGAAGATCCTGAACCAGTTGAACCTTAAAACAAAATAAAACCTCTAGTCAACTCGATTAGAGGTTTTTAATTAATTAACGCAAAGGTTATTTCTTTTGAATTCGACCTTTGTTCTTGCCTTTAGAGGCGTGAGAGAGATAACCAACACCTTGGTTTTCCGCCATACGTTTTGTGTACTCTTCGGCTTCTACCTTAGTGTCGAATAATTTAATGACTTTTTCGCTACCTGCTCTAAAGACTTGCCATTTATTATCACTGGCTCTCTTAGAGATGTGATAGGAAGCATTTTTCTTAGCTCCTTTATTTTCCTCAGCTTTTTTAATAGGAGCTTTCTTTTTAGGAGCAGCTTCTTCTTTTGGAGCCTCTTCTTCGCTATTTTCTTCAATCTTTTCTTCTTCAGCAGCTTCACTGACAATAGCAGCGGCAGCAACCTCTTCTTTAGGTGTGACCTCTTCTACTAGTTTTTCTTCTTCTACAGGTGCATCTTCTGAGCTATTTTCTTCAACCTTTTCTTCTTCAGCAGCTTCACT
>DGHZ01000006.1:0-4969 GCA_002392945.1 Caryophanales bacterium UBA3835
TTGGAGTTAATGTTATGTCTACTCCACAACCAGAATTAGCGACATTCTTAACTAGTGAAGTTACCGCTAATAGTATTGATTATTCTTTCTCAATGTCTTCTCAACTACTTCATTATAACGAAGGAAGTGGAGATGTGCCGGTTGGTCAAAAGACTGTTGTTGCCACAATTTCTGATGGCTTAAACTTCAAAGACGAAGAGTATTTAGTTGAATATAAAGAATACGATGAAAATATACTTATTTTCCATCACGCTTTTTCTGGATTAACTCCTGATACACCTTATGCCTTAACTTTAAAAATTAGAGAAGAAAATTCCATCACTGAAGTATATAACGACACTCAACTTGCGTATCGCACTTTTAGAACTAACGCTAAAGGTGACGCCTTTAAATTTGAAAGCGTTATTCATACCTATAACAGTGTCTCTTTCTCATTTATTGTTGATAACGGAACTATAGGTTATACTCCTGGAGAATCTAGGCTTCCTGAAATTCAAGCCTCTATTTCTAGTACAGGAACTACGCCTCAAGAGAAAATAATAGAAAGTTTAGATAAATATGATGATAATCATATGATTGGTTTTGGCGAGTTTACCGGATTAAGTGATAGCACAACTTATAATTTAACTATCAGTGTTTCCGTTGGCCAAGAATTCAAATCACTTGGATCAACAACATTCACCACTGAAGCAATTGAAATTGGTTTTGAATTCTTAAGTGATGAATTTGAAGCAACTTATGACTCCATTAAATTTGTTTTTGAAATTAATGAAGACCAAGTAGTATTTGATGAAACAGCACCTACCCCTACATCTAATGTCTATGCAGAAATCTATTTAAACGATTCTCTTATCGATACATTTAACGTAGTTAGTTTTGTTGAATCTAGTGTAACTGGCAAATTAAAAGGTGAAGGAACATTTGCAAGTTTATCAGAAAGCACTGGCTACACAATCAAGATATATTTAAATGAACAAACAAATGTCATAGGTTCTGTAGTATTCTCAACCACAGAGTTCACTCAAAAAATTACATTCAATCCACTTAATCCTTCTGATGAGAGTATAAGCTTCTCCTTTGAAGTCGCTTTAGCGGATATTGGTTATGATCCAACTTCACAACAAACGCCAAACGTTTTTACTACTATCAAGGACGCTGATCAATTCTATAAGAGATTAACCTTAACTCAATATGAGCCTATTGATAATGAACATATCACGGTTTATGGAGATTTCACTGAATTAGTTCCAGAAACCACATACACAATTAATGTGTATTTAGATGACGAATCTAACTTATTAGGTTATGCAACATTTACCACTGTTGAAAAAATACGTTCAGTGGAATTTGAAGAAGTTAATTCAGGTAGAGACTACGTTGAATTCTCATTCACTGTTCAAAAATCTGATATTGATTATAGTCCAACTAGTGTACCTGCAGTTCACTATGAAGTAAGGTCTACTGATGGAACTTATTATGACGATTCATGGGCAGAAAGATTTGAAGAAGTCGATGATAACACAGTTAGAGGTACTGGTTCATTTACTGGCTTAACCGCTAAAGTTGCCTATAAATTAGTCGTTAGCTTATCTACAGACACTGAAGTAATTGAGCTAGGCAACAAATCATTTGACACATATCATAAATTCCAATTCGTAAAGAAACCAGACGCTGATGTGTCGGATACATCCACTAACTTTACTATCTCAATGAAAGCATCTTATATTGGTTTTGTATCTGAAGAAGCAACTCCAGATGTAATTAATAAATTATCTATTAGTATTGTTGAATCTGCTGGTGGAACACCAACCACATATAGATTTAGTAACTTATCACTTTTTGATGATGGCAAAACTGTTACTGCTCCTACAGACAAGATTGATGGTTTAACTCCAGGCACTACATATACTGTGTCTGTCTATTATCTACCAGATAATGAAGATCCTGAATTATTAGGCACTGAATATTTTACCACTTCTGGTATAAATCCTGGATTCTCTTGGGGTACAATTGAAACTTCTTTAAAAGAAGCATCTATTGAATTCAACATTAGTAAAACATATTTAGATTACGATACTGACCCAGAGGCAGCTATTAATAGTCTATCAATTCAGGTTAAGAAAGATGGCTCGCTTGTTGATAATTTAACGATAACCTCACTTAATCCAGAATCAGAAACTAGTGATAATCTAATTGGTACTGCTATTGCGAGTAATTTAACTGCGGAAACAACTTATACTCTTACTTTAGTTAGAAATTCTCAAGTTGTTGGTAGATCAACCACAATGGAAACAGAAAAAGTAGCATTTAATGGTGCTACTGTTCCTGAACAAGCTAGCTTCCTATCTCGCCAATTTGCTATTACCTTAAATTATGTTGATGATCCTGATAATCCTCAATATGATTCTTTATCAATACAGCTTTACAATAGTACATATGATGACTCTAATAAACAAATTTTAGGTAATCTAATTACATTAGAATCCACTACTGAAGAACAATATGTTGATATTTCTAATTTTGATAACTTTGAATTAGAAGACATTAAATCTTTTGAGATCTTAGCAAATCAAACCGAGGTCGTTTATCACGATGACATTACGTTTATTAACACTGATGCATCGGTGAATCAGGTTAATTCAGATTATTTAGTCACTGTTGATAGATCTGAATCAGATCCTATGGTGATTCTGCCACTTCAAATTGAATACACTGATAATTATCAAACTCTTTCTAGCTTTGCTATCACTCTTGTACCAACTGTTGATTCTATTTCTAGTGGCTGGTGTAGTGCTAGTGCTACTGAAGAATATCAATCAATAAAATTTAGTGAATCTGATCTTATTACTTATATCGATAGGGGCAATACCGAGTTTGTCCTCAATGTTTTTGATGGCAGTAATCAATCCACTCCTTTATGGAGTGATACAGTCAATCTTTCTGTTGCTACTGTTAATCGCATTTATGGTGGAATAGTTTATAACACTGAGATCGCTTCTGACGACACCAATTTAGGTATTGATTTAGCTTGTGTTTATGGTGCCCAGACTCCTACTGGGCCACAAATCGTATTAATTAATGAAGCGGATGAAACTGAATCTGAATATTATGTTTATGATTTTAACTTCTCTTTCTACGTTAGTGTTGATATGACTAAACCATCATCCGCATCTACTGGGGCTACTATTACTGACTTTAGCTCTTTATCAGCTGCAATGTCAGGAAAGACATTTAAGATTAGAATTGACTATAACGACGGTACTGATAGTCAACAAAAAGTTATTCTAACAGGTGTATCCTTCACCTTTATTCAAGGAAATTAAAAATACATAATTTGGAGGTAAAAAATTATGAAAAAGAAAAAAGGAAAAATTACAGCAGGTAAGATTATCCCATGGGTTCTATATGGAATCTTAATGGTCGGGGTTATTGTTATCTTTGTATTTTGGAAAGACATCTATGGTGTTATTAAAACAACATTACCAGATGGAACAATAGTGTGGGCATATGAACCATTCTTCATCTTAAAATCCACTGATAATGGAGTTGCTAAGACTTTATTTGAACAAGGCGTACCTGGATTCTTAAGATGTATCGTCATTCTTGGCATTGCTATTACTATTGGTATTGCCTTACATTATCTTGGTAAAGTTAGAAAGATCGGCAGTCAAAAAACCACAACAATCTTCATTTTAATTGTTAACTTCTTTAAATGGGTTGTCGTCATTGGAGCAATATTCTTCATTCTCTCCGCATGCGGCTTAAGAAGCGAATTCTCTGCAGCTGGCGCTGGTATCGTTGCTCTTATCATAGGCCTTGGTTCACAATCTCTTGTCGCTGATATTTTAGCGGGTATCTTCATTGTCTTTGAAGGTGACTATCAAGTTGGTGATATCGTTATCCTTGATGGTTGGAGAGGTGAAATTCAAGCAATTGGTGTGAGAACTACAAAATTAATCGACGCTGGTGGAAATATTAAGATTGTTAACAATAGTGATATTCGTTCTATTATTAACCAAACTAAAGAACTTTCTATTGCGAAATGTTATGTCTCTACTAAATATGAAGATCGTATTGAAAATATCGAGGCTGTTATAGCAGATAATATTGAAGCTATCGGAAAGAAAATTCCTGCAATCGTGGAAGGTCCTTTCTATAAAGGCGTTGCCGAATTAGGTACCAGCTCTGTGGATTTATTATTTGTCGCTAAATGTAAAGAAAGCGATATTTATCAAGTTCAACGTGATTTAAATAGAGAAATTAAGATTCTCTTTGATGACAACAATATCGGTATTCCATTCCCACAAATCGTTGTTCATAAAGGTGAAGATGATATTAAACAAACAGTTACTAAAAAGACAATTCAAAAGGCTGAAGAATTCACCGAAGAACAAAAAGAATTATCTAAAGATATTGATGTTAAAAAATAATTCCTACCTCTAGCAATATATGGACCACTTTTTAGTGGTCCTTTTCTTTGTTTTAAACAAAAAACAACTTTGTTGCATATGCAACATTGTTGATTATGAAAAGAAATATTATGCTAATATATAACGTATAAGGAAGAAAAAATATGAAGAAATCAATATTATTATTAATTTTGCCTGCCTTACTTCTTTCTAGTTGTGGCTCTTCTGAAGAGGAAAGAATGACTGTGAATTATACATTAGCACCTTCTTTAAGAAAAGCCGATTCTACTAAAACTGGAGGCTATAATCTAACATTTAAAATGGAAGATAGTTATTTTGATAGCGATGCGACTAAATTTAATAAAGATATCGCAGTATTATCTAATGGCAAATCCTTAATGGCGGAAACTGAAGCCACAATAAAGTCTTTCTATTCAGCGATGGAATTTGACAATCTATCAATTAATTATCCAGAACATACAGAAGACACAATTCAATATGCGATCGCCCATAAAAAGATTGGTGAATATAATTTAGTATCCGTTGCCATTAATGGCCAT
>DGHZ01000006.1:5088-11251 GCA_002392945.1 Caryophanales bacterium UBA3835
TTTGCCTCTCGCGCTAATGATGTTTATGCAGCTTTAAAAGCTTATTTAAGTGAGAACCAATATACAAACTATAAACTCTGGTTAAGTGGATATTCTAGAGGTGGAGCAATTAGTAATGTTTTATCTCACTATATCTTATCTAGGGGTGAATTAACTATTGCCAAAAAAGATATGTTTGTTTATACCTTTGAATGTCCTAAAGGCTTAGATAAAAATAACGCTCCTAAATATGAGAATGTTTTTAACATTGTATATTCTGGAGATACTGTGACCTATATGGCTCCTAGCGAATACGGCTTTGCTAGATGTGGTATTGATATAGAATTATATCAAAGCTCTACTCACACGGATGAAGTGTTGTTTGATTTTGATGAAGATATCTCTATCCCTACTTTTAAGGCTTGTAAAGATCTCGCTGGCGGTGATTTAAATAGCGAATTAGATGTTTGTAAATACTTTTTTAGTTATTTAGCTAGAGAAAAAGAAGAAACCGCTTCAGAGCAAAGTATCTACATTCCTACCAGGGCTGACTTTGTTAATGAAGTCCAACCAACTGTTCAATTTGCTCTTTCGATGGCGTTTTCGTTAACATCAGAAGTTAAGCAACAATTAATTGAAGATTTTAAAGAACTTGGAATGGGGGCATTAAGTCTAATTAATGATCCAGTATCTTTAGCGATTTTCCTTACACCATATTTATATAATTCCGGAATCCCATATGAAGCAAGTCAATTAGTTGCTGATTGCACTGTACTTACAAGATTAATCGGAACAGATATTATGTTAGTGCTTTCAGTGGCTATGTATTTAATGGGTAGCGAGAGTGATTTAGGCGCTAATTTAGTGCGTTCATTCATGGTTCATTATCCAGAAGTTGGACATGCCTTATTAAAAGATTATCTTGCTAATTTATAATAAGTGTTCTACATAAAAAACGACCACAGCGATGTGGTCTTTTTTGTGGAATTTTTGCAAAATTTACGGTAAATTAGGCGTTTTTTACCATTTAAAGTTCATATTTCTTGTCGCTCCGATTAGGCGATAGAAACTTGGATTTGTCTTACTTAGAGCCATGAAAATTGGATAGCCAACTCCAATGATGCAAACGAATTCTCCGAGGGCTACCCAGCCAAACATTGTGAAGTAAATAACAGGTTCTAAAACGAATGATTCACTTGTTCCCATACAAGATAAATAGATGGTAAATGGCACAACAGCAGCGTTAGCGATCACTGGAATAAAACCGGTTGTGAATAAGTTCTTAAATAATTTGGAATATAGAATCATTAAGACGCAAGCCACAAAAGTTGTTCCAGTTCCAAGTAAGATATCCCAAGGTCCCACAGTGGAAGCTAAGTTAGACAATAGACAGCCTAAAGTTAAACCAACAGTAGTGGTTGGGTTAAAGAACACAAACAAGTTAAAGAGTTCAGAGAATCTAAATTGCATGAACTCATAGCTTAATGGTCCACAGGCAATAGTTAAGGCAACATATAAGCCGGCGATAATTCCATTAAGAGCGATATTTTTAACTGTAAAATACTTTTTCCAGAAGGAGACTTTTTCTTCCATACCGGGGTATTATAGACTAATTATTACAAATAACCTAACAAAAAAACTTATATATCAAAGATTATTTTGACTCTTTTTCTTCATAACCAACTTTATATATAGAAAATCCAACAAAATAAAGTAAGGAATGTCACTCTCTATTGGTAAAAAATCAGCATAATTATAAAATTTGCATAATGCAAATTGTCGTAATTATTTTACTTATGTATAATGTTTTGAGTTGGTAAAAGGATGAACTAATCTATGAAAAAATCACTTATCACAATATTAATGGTGTCGTTTATGTCTACCACTTTAATTGGTTGTGGAAAGCCAGATACACCAAAAGTACAAGATAAAGACATATCAATTATCTATACCACTGATGTACACTGCGCTGTTGAGAGTGTAATTGATAAAGAAGGCAAAGAAACTAATTTAGGTTACGCTAAAGTTGAAGCTTATAAAAAGAACTTACAAAAAACAAATTATGTTGCTTTAGTGGATGCTGGAGATTATTTGCAAGGTGAATTTATTGGAGCGATTTCTAATGGTGAATATGTCATGGAAATCATCAATGAGATGAATTATGACGTTGTGACTTTAGGTAACCATGAGTTTGACTACGGGATTGATGTCCTTAAAAGTAGATTAACAGAATTTAATGGAGAAGTTGTTTCTTGTAATTTTTCCTATATCGGTAATAAAGAAAATAAATTAAATATGGTTAAACCATATGTTATAAAAGAATACGGGATTAAAAAAGTCGCTTATATTGGTATAACTACTCCTAAAACATTAACAACTTCTGATCCAAAAATATTTTTAGAAGATGGAGAGGTTGCCTATGATTTTGGAGCAAAGACCGCGGAAGATTTTTATAAATTAATTCAAGCAAATATTGATGAATGCAAAGAAAAAGGTGCGGACTATGTTATAGCCTTATCACATTTAGGTAGTCAAGAATCTTATAAGCCATTTAGTTCAATTGATGTCATTAAAAATACAACAGGAGTGGATGCCTTTTTAGATGGACATAATCATATTGATTTGCCTTGGACTACTACAAAGAATAAAGATAATAAAGAAACTTTATTAGTGGATACTGGTTATAAATTAAATGAATTTGCCTCTTTAACAATTTCTAAGGATGGGAAAATTTCTTATGAATTTATTAACAGTTATGATTCGGCTGATGAAGATATGGATAAATTTGTAAAAGATATCAAAGCAAAAGCAGAAGAAGCTGGAGATAAAGTAGTCGCTCATATTGATACAGATTTAAATGGAGACAGATTATTTGTTAGAACTAGAGAGGCTCCTATTGGTAATTTAATCGCTGATGCTTATCGATATTATGGAGAATCTGATATCGCATTTGTTAATGGTGGTGGCATTAGAACTGGATTAACAAAAGGCGATGTTACTTATGAAGACATTATGAATGTTCATCCATTTGGAAATGTCTTAACAAAAAAGAAAACTACAGGAAGTAAAATTAGAGACTATCTAGAATTTACTTCAATGAAAGTGACTGATGTTCCAGAAGAAAATCAATTTGGCGCTTTCGCTCAAGTTTCTGGACTTAAATATACAGTGGACACCACTATAAATAGCACTGTAGAAACTACTACCAGCGGTGAATTTATTAGAGTTGCGGGAGATAGAAGAGTAAAAGATATTAAAGTATTAGAGAATAATACTTATGTAGATTTAATAGATTCAAAAGAATACACAATTGCATCTCACAATTTCCTTCTTGATAGCGGAGGAGATGGGGCCAATATGTTTATTAATGATGAAACTATTGCGACAAGTTCTTTATTTGATTATGAAGTATTAATCTATTACATCGTTGATGTTTTAAAAGGTGAACTTGTAAGTAAATATTCTAAAGCAGAAGATCGTATTATTATCGAACCAACTGGTGGAGATGATGGAAGAATTATCACTATTAATAAAGATATGCTATATAACGCGAAGTTATATGATTATCGTCATCCCGATAAAGAATATAGCAAAGACGAAAGTGATAAGAAATTCACTATCGATGTTGGAAACGGCAAATATATTGAAGGAGCGATTATCTTTAGAGATTGTGGATATCAATATGTTGGAAAAAATCTATTAGACGCTTTTGGTATTAAAAACACATCAAATACATCGCAAGCATATAACTTTAACATCTTATTCTATTTCGATAAGTTAACTAGATTTGATGTTAACTACACTACTCACGCCACAGTCTATAACTGGATTGAATATCAAGTAAAATTTTCTAAAGATGAAAAGTTAACTAAAGATGATTTTTACTCTAGTTTAGATAATGTACCTTATAAACAAATCCATGAACTCGCTGGTGGAAACTATGGAGATACATTATTCCCAGGTGGAAATACTGCAGCCAGTAACTATTTCACTGTTGATAGCGATGATACCGTAACTAGAGGGTTTTATTGGGCATTAACTGAAGGCACAAGCAAAGTAGTGGGATTTAATTTAAGAAACTTTGTCCAAAATGAAAACGACCCACATTTTATTGAAAGTAGTGGTGAATTAGATTTTAAACTTAATCTACTTCAGTTCTACTATCAAAGCTAAGTAATAAAAGTTATACTAAAGACGTCCTTACTAAAAATAAAATACAGATTATGAGAGTGATATTTGAAACAGGATTTTATTATTTATATTTAGTATTCATTATTGGATTAGGTATCTATCTTCTTATCAAAAAGAAGAGTGTCTATTTTGCGATTGCCTGTATGATTCTAGGCTTAGGTGACGCTTTTCATCTTATCCCTAGAGCGATAGGGTTATACACAAAAACACTAGATAATCCTAGTGCGACATTAGCCTTATATTTAGGGGTAGGCAAATTAGTGACATCGATCACAATGACAGTGTTTTATGCACTTTTATATTTATTTATCTATAAACGTATTAATAAGACTAGAAATATCTATGTTGATTTACTTGTCGTCTCTTTAATAATCGCAAGGATCACTTTACTATGTTATCCACAAAACCAGTGGACCACGAATGGTAGTGATTTATATTGGGGTATATATCGAAATATTCCATTTGTCTTATTAGGCGCTTTAGTTGTCTATTTATTATTTAAATACTTTAGAAAAGAGAAATACTTATCCATTATGTGGATATTAGTGATATTGTCATTTATCTTCTATTTATTAGTGGTCTTATTAGCAGGAACATATTCTTGGGTAGGAATGATGATGCTACCTAAGACTATCTGCTATATGGTTATTGGTGTTCTTGGATATTTAGACGCGAAGAAAATGGCATTTAAATTTTCTGAATAGTAAAAAACTTTACCTAAATCTAAGTAAAACTTGTCATATATAACCATTTATGCTTAAATATTGGTATGAAAACCATGCCAATCTTATTTACTTATAGCGATATAAAAGAAACGTATCCTAATCGCGATAGTTTCAATTCTTTTTTACGCCGCAATTTAAAAAATGGAAAAATCAAACAAATTAAAAAAGGTTTATATGCTTTAGTAAATCCTACAACAGGAATGATATATGCATCTAAATTCCAAATAGCGTGTAGACTTTTTGATGATGCATACTTTTCTTATCACGAAGCGATTGAATATTATGGATTAGCTACTCAATCTTTTGTCTCACATTTCACATATTTAACGCATGTCTATGTTGATGATGTCGAATTTGAAGAAAACATTTATTCTTCAAAAAAGAGTGGTTGTGATTTAGAAATAATTGATCATATGAATGAAAATGGAATAAGAGTGGTATCTTTAGAACGTGCAATCGTCGATTCAATTGATAATCCAGGCTACGCCGGAGGATTAGAAGAAATAGAATATGCTTTAGATGCATGTAGAGATTTGAATATAGAGAAAGTTTTAACGATGCTAAATTATTATGATAAAGCGTATTTATATCAGAAAGTTGGATATCTATTTGAAAAACACTTTGGAAATAGTGTTCCAGAGTCGTTTTACCAACTATGCTTATCTAAGTCTGGCAATAAAATTCAATATTTTGAATCAAATGTAGGCTTCGCTAAATTAGTCCTTAAATGGAAATTGATGGTCCCAAAAGAAAGGAGTATGCCAGATGAAATATACTAAAGAATATATATCAAAATTCGCTAATGATACTGGTTTTATAAGTAGTAATATCGAAAAGGTAATAAGACTCCTTGATGTTTTGAAATTTGTTTTTTCGGAAAGTTCTTTTAAAGATAAGTTGTTATTAAAAGGTGGCACAGCGATTAATTTAGTTCATACAAATCTAAAAAGACTATCAGTGGATATTGATCTAGATTATTTTGGCTCATTAGATAAAGATAAGGCAATCAAAGATAGAGAGTTACTTGAGCAAGAACTGGATTCTTTCATGATTAATGATGAATATGAGATATCTTCAAATTATAGAAGCAGTTTTGCTTTGTTTTCGAAAATATATAAATATAGGAATGCATCTGGGAACATAGACACGATTAAAGTAGATGTAAATTTTATGGATAGAGCACATTTATATTTTCCATTAATTACTACGATCAATTACTTCAATAAAGTGGTAACACTTAGAACTCCCGCCATTGAAGAATTATTTGG
>DGHZ01000006.1:11304-12567 GCA_002392945.1 Caryophanales bacterium UBA3835
TAATTTCGAATTATTTAAGAAAGATATGTTAAGAAAAGCTGTTGTTTTCTATTTATCGCTTAATAACATTTTTGAAATTACGAATAGCTCATTCGATAAAATAAAAACAATCAATCATAAAAACGTAAAAAAAGAACTTATACCTGTTCTTAAAAAGGGTGAAATCTTCAATCTAGAGGAAACACAGAAAAACGTTATTGAATTGTTGGAAGGTTTATTAATTTTAGCAGATAAAGAAAAGCTGTATTTAAGTGAATTTTCAAAAGGGAATTATAATCCATCCCTATTATTTGATGAGTGTACTGCTTCAAATGTGAAAAAACATCCAATGGCTAAATGGAGAGTAGCAAATCATACAAGATAATGTGTATGATGTTGGGCATAAACTGTTTATAGTCACTAGTACTTTAAATTGCAAACTATAATAAAAATAAGGAATAGATGTATAACATGAAAAACAAGATTAATAACGCGATGATCTCTAATAAAAGAGTCTATATTTATATGCGATAGTCCTATTAGCGGGTACATATTCTTGGGCAGGAATGATGATGCTACCTAAGACCATCTGCTATATGGTTATTGGCGTTCTTGGATATTTAGACGCAAAAAAAGAAAAATAGATATAGTCTAAAAAAATAAAATTATAAAATATTTTTTTGAGTGACACTTTTGTGACACATATAGTGATACAATCAAAATATAGATACATAGATTGAAATTGAGGTAGCAATATGAAAAAGAAACTTTTGTTATTGTTATTATCTTCTAGTTTGCTATTTTCAGCGTGCAGTTTTTCTCCTGATAAAGAGGCTGAAGATATCTCTTATGAAGATGAAAGAGAATTAGTGGAAGAGTCCTTAGAAGACGTCCCAATAGAAACAGAAGAATATAAAGGCGATTTAACTCCTCTTCCTATTGTTAAAGGAGTAGAGCAAGAAGAAAGTAAATCAATATATGAATTTAAAAAAGGTGACACTGATAAGTATTTAACAGTAACATCAAATAACACTAAATATAATCCTACTTTAGAAGATCTAAAATTAGTGGATGAAGATAATAATGAAGTTAAGGCATCTTTGGTTAGTTCCTCTAATGGAGTGGGTAAATATTTAATACCTGTATCTAACTTTGATGAAAATCATCAATATCACGTAAAACTAAATAATGATAATTTGAAGTTCTCTACAAAAGATAATTCAGTAAGAGAATTAACGTATTACTCATTAGACGTTAACGACTCCAATCGTGTGCATGAAGTCG
>DGHZ01000028.1 GCA_002392945.1 Caryophanales bacterium UBA3835
TCCAAAAGTTAAAAGAAAGAGGGAAATTTCCAGCAATTATCCACTGGGGTGGGGCCCACTTTGTGGTTCTTAATGGCTTTAGAGGTAATAAAGCTATTATTAATGACCCTGCTAAAGGATTGCTTAAAGTTGATTTAAAAACTTTTGATAAATTCTTTACCGGCATTTATATTGAAATAGTTCCTGGAAAAGACTTTGTTCCTGGCGGAAAGAAGAAATCCATTCTCTCCTTTGCTAAAAAAAGACTTAAAGGGGCTACTGCTTTAATTGCTTTTTTTGCTATAACCACAATTATCTTTTATTTATTCACCATTATTAAACCGGTGATGTCTCAGGTCTTTGTGGATTATTTATTAGGTGGGAATAATCCTAGCTGGGTATTACCGTTTATCTATATAGTTGGTGGTGTTGGTTTACTTGAAGTTATTGTTACTAGTGTACAAGCCATTTATAGCTATAAAATCAAAGGTAAATTAGATTTAATTGGCTCTACTACATATATGTGGAGAATATTAAGATTGCCTATTGAATTCTTTTCCCAGAGAATGGTTGGGGATTTACAGTCTCGTCAATCAGAAAACGCCTCTATTGCGGAGACCTTAGTGAATGTCTTTGCTCCACTTGCCTTTAATGCGATCATGATTGTCATTTATTTAGTAATCATGATTAATAAGAGTTGGATCTTGGCTTTGGTGGGTGTCGCTACTGTGGTGCTTAATGCGTTTATATCTAAATATATTTCTAAAGTAAGAGTGAATATTTCTAGAGTTCAATCTAGAGATAACGCGAAATTATCAGCAATGACTTCTAAAGGTATTGAGATGATTGAAACCATTAAATCTAATGGAGCGGAACAAGCCTATTTTGATTCATGGAGTGAGGCTCAAGAAAACGTGGTAAAAGGGAAGATAAAAATGGCAAAAACCAATCAAACCCTCGCTCTTTTACCGGCTTTTATTTCAATGCTTGCGAATTATTCAGTCTTAATTTTAGGTGTTTATTACACAATTCAAAATCAATTCACTATCGGTTCTATTTTAGTATTTCAAGGCTTATTAGGAGCGTTTATGTCTCCTGCTATGACGATGATTAATAGCGGGCAAACTCTTCAAGAAATGCGAACCCAAATGGAGCGAGTGGATGATGTCTTAGAATATCCTTTAGACGAGAATGTTACTCGTCATATTGATATGGATGAAGTAAGCAAGATTAAAGGTAACTTAGTTCTAAAAGACTTAGTGTTTGGTTATTCAAGATTAGATAAACCGATCTTAGAAGGGTTTAATTTAGAAATCAAACAAGGTCAAAAAGTCGCGATTGTGGGCACTACTGGAAGCGGCAAATCTACATTATCAAAATTAATTTCTGGATTATATTCTCCTTGGTCTGGAGAAATTATTTTTAACGGCAAGAAGATGAATGAAATTGACCATGAAATCTTTACTTCTTCAATCGCAGTTGTTGATCAAGACATTACTCTATTTGAAGATACAATTATGAATAATGTGAAGATGTGGGATGAATCGATTGAAGATTACGAAGTAATTATGGCATGTAATGACGCGCAGATTCATAAACAAATTATGTCTAGAGAAGGCGGATATAACGCTCCTGTACTTGAAGGAGGTAAAAACTTCTCTGGAGGAGAAAAACAAAGATTAGAAATTGCTAGATCTTTAGCAGCGGATCCAAGCATCATCATTTTAGATGAGGCCACTAGTGCTCTAGACGCTAAAACCGAATATGAAGTAGTAAAAGCTATTAAAGCTAGAGGTATTACTACAATTGTTATTGCGCATAGATTATCAACTATTAGAGACGCTGATTTAATTGTCGTGTTACAAAAAGGACATATCGTGGAGCAAGGTAATCATGATGAACTGATGAAATTAAAAGGTTCATATTATGATCTTGTTACAAATGAATAGGAAGGAGTAAGAATGGGCTGGTTTGAAGAGCAAGTGAAAAAAAGAAAAAAGCTCGATGAAATGACCTTCGAGGAATCTTTCCTTTCCCTTGCCGGAATTAGAAACGAAAAACAAAAAGATCTTTCTGATGAAGCAGTAAGAGATAATTTTGTTATTTCGCAAATTCTTTCTTATTTCCATCATCAGATGATTAATATTCCAAGTAATATTGATAACTTTAAAGACAAACTTACTTATACGTTAAGTCAATTTGATATTGAATATCGTAAAGTGGAACTTAACGAAAATTATGTGGGTGACCCTAACGCTCCATTATTAATGTTTACCATTGTTAATGATATTCCAGTCGTCTTATTCCCTCAAGGGAAAGACAAATATGCTTATGTTAATTATCATACTGGTAAGAAAGTCACAATTAATGCTTCTTTAGTAAATAAGTTAGAGATTGAAGCTTATAGCTTCTATCGTCCTTTACCAAGTAAAAAAGTATCAATAAAAGAATATTTCAAATATATTACTAAGTCGGTTAGACCATTAGATATTATTTTATTAGTGCTTTTTGCTGCTGGTGTTTCTGGAGTAGGAATGTTACTTCCTTATTTAACTAGAATTTTAACTGGTCAAGTGGCCGCTAACAAAGATATCCATCAATTTATATATATTTCTATATATGTAGTTGCTACTGCTACTGGATTATTACTAATGAGAGCAATCCAAAACTTTGTTAATTCACGCATATCAATAAAGATTGAAAAAGCGGTTATAGCGGCGACAATGATGAGGGTGTTGTCTTTACCGGCTTCATTCTTTAAAAAATATAATACTGGTGAACTTACCGCTAGATTTGCTAGTGTTCCTAGACTTGCCTCCATCATTATTAACGGCATCTTTATTACTTTGGTATCCGTTGTTATGTCTTTAGCCTATTTAGTGCAAATGGTGGGCTTTGCTCCAAGCCTTATTCTTCCAGTTATTTTAATTCTTTTAGTCTCCACAGTATTTTCTATTTCTATTTCTTTACTTCAAAGGAAATACCAAAAGAAACAATTAGAACTATCTTCTAAAGAAGCTGGTGTAACTTATGAATTAATTAATGGTATTCAAAAGATTAGGTTAGCGGGTTCAGAAAAACGTGTATTTGCTAAGTGGGCTAATTCATATGCTAGATCTGCAAAAGTTATTTATCATCCACCTCTAATTTTAAGACTCGCTCCTGCCATTAATTTATTAATTACTTTGCTCGGTAATATCGTTTTATATTATGTTTCTATTAGATACAATATCGATGTTGGTAGCTATATGGCCTTTACTACGAGCTATGGCGTTCTTTCTGGAGCTTTTGCCTCAGTGGTAGAGATGGTGGGAGTAATATTCACTATTCAGCCAGTTTACAATATGGCGCGTCCAATTTTAGAAAGTGAAATTGAAAATACACAAAATAAGAAAGTTGTAAATTCGATTTCTGGAAATATTAAAGTTGAAAATGTTTCCTTTAGATACACTGATACTGGTCCACTTATTGTTAATAACCTTTCTTTAGAAATTAAAGAAGGTGATTATATCGCTATTGTGGGTCAAACGGGATGCGGAAAATCTACTTTAGTTAGACTTCTATTAGGATTTGAGAAACCTTTAGAAGGTAAAGTTTTATATGACGATATGGATATTGAAGAATTAGATACTTCTTCTTTAAGAAGAAATATTGGTACTGTGATGCAAAATGGATCTTTATTCCATGCGGATATTTATTCTAACATCATCATTTCTTGTCCTTCTATGAGTGAAGAAGATGCTTGGGCGGCTGCAGAAATCGCTAATATCGCTGATGATATTAGAGAAATGCCTATGGGCATGAAAACTGTAATTTCAGAAGGTCAAGGTGGAATCTCTGGAGGACAAAAACAAAGAATCATGATTGCTAGAGCCATCGTCCATAAACCTAAGGTCTTAATCTTTGATGAAGCTACAAGTGCGCTTGATAACAAGACTCAAAAAAGTATTTCTGAGTCCATTAATAAATTAAAATGTACTAGAATTGTTATTGCTCACCGTTTATCTACAATTCAAAATGCTGATAGAATTATTATGCTAGAAGGTGGCAAAATTATTGAAGATGGTAATTATCAACAATTAATTGATAAAAAAGGAAAATTTGCAGAATTAGTCGATAGACAACGACTAGATAATAAATAAATTACGGAGGAAACCATATGAAACACGTTATTGAAAACGAAACACTTGTGATTTCTTTAGAAGGGGAGCTCAACTCTTATAATTCTGAAGAAGTAGAAAGAGAAATTGATGCGATTGTCTCTAAAAAAGGCTTTAAGGCAATTAAACTTGATTTAGCAGAATTACGTTATATCTCTTCAGCAGGACTTAGAATTATTGTTAGATTAAAACAACAATATGATGACACTACTTTAGTGAATGTTCCTAAAGGAGTTTATGACATTTTTGAAATGGTTGGATTCACCAACTTATTTACCATTGAAAGAATTTAATTAGATTATGGAATACAAGTTAGAAAAAGATGTTTTAACCATCTCTATTGAAGGTGAATTAAATTCCGTTAATTCGGAAAGTGTTGGAGAAGAGATTGATAAAATTATTGGAAATAATTCTTTTAAGAGCCTTATTTTAGATTTCGATAAAGTTACTTATATTTCTAGTGCCGGCTTAAGAGTCATTCTTAGATTAAAACAACGTTATAACGATTTCTCTGTGATTAATGCTTCTTTAGAAGTATATGATGTTTTCCAAATGACTGGCTTTACCAGCATGATGACTATTAAAAAAGCACTTAGAAAAATTGATTTATCAGGTGCAGAAATTATCGGAGATGGTTTCTTCTCTACAGTCTATAGATTAAACAAGGACACAATTGTTAAGGTGTTTAACCGCACTAGTGATGCTGATCAAATTGAAAGAGAACTACGCTTGGCTAAAGAAGCGTTTGTGTTAGGTGTTCCTACCGCAATTTCTTTTGATGTCGTTAAAGTAGGCGATAAGATGGGTGTTTGTTTTGAAATGCTCGACTGTATGTCTTTAAAGAATGCTTTATTAACTCAAAAGGGTAAATACAAAGAGTATTTAGAAAAATATGCTTCCTTATTAAAGAAAATAAACACCACTGAATGTTTTAATCCAATGATTCCGGATATTAAAAAGAAATCATTAGAAAAAGTTGAGGCTATTAAGCCATACTTAGAAGAAAAATATTATTTAAAAGCGAAAGCCTTAATGGAATCTATTCCTGAGAGAAAAACATTTGTTCATGGAGATTGCCATTTCAAAAACATTATGGTGCAAGGTGATGAACTTTTATTAATTGATATGGATACTTTATCAGTTGGCCATCCAATCTTTGAACTAGCGGCAATTTACGCACCATATTGTGCGTTTAACGAAGATGATCCAGGCAATAGTGAAAGATTTTTCGGAATTAGTGATGAGGAAGGAAGAAAATTATATAACGAAACTATTAATCTATATTTTGGAAAAGATGACCCAGTTATTAAAGATAAGATTAAAGTTGTTGCCTATATCCATATGGTGTGGTGGAACCGCACCAATGAGCCTAATAATAACGTTAGACTAGAAGGCTGTCGCAGTCGTTTATATGCTCTATTAGATAAAATAGACGACTTAGATATTGGTATTTAATTATGGCTATCAGAGATAAAAATTATCAACAAGCATATTACGATAATGAAGCTGATGCTAATAAACAGATGTCATATGTTAATGCGGCAGCTGGTGCTTTAGCAATTGTTATCTGGATTTTATATCTCACTAAGGTATTTACAATCCCTGATCACTTTTACATCTTCATCGCTGTTTTATTTCCGATAATTGCGGTAATAATGTTTATCCCACTTTTCTTTGTTAAAACAGACAAGATAAGAAAACCCGGTTATAAATATTTCATCTTGTTTTCCCTTTTAGCAGTCATCGCTGCTTTAAATATTTCTATTCCTAAACATAGTATTCTTTTTTGGCCGTTTGCGATTTTAATTGCGAATCACTATTATAACCCTACTATCGGAAGAGTTATTTATATAGTTTCTTTAATTTTAATGCTGATTTGCATGTATTTAGGAATGTTTTTCGGTGAATTTGATGAGAATTTATTTGGTGGTGGTGTGATTATGCCGGACGGCACAATTGGAACTGTTGAAACCTTTGGAGAGAGGTGGCAATTGCTCCATGATAAGATGCTAGCTGGTGAGAATCGATATCTAAAAGTTTTTATCTTCTACTACTTCCCAAGAGCGATGATTGTTACATTATTCTTTATGGTTTCTAACCTATTAAATAGAAGAACATATAAATTATTAGATAAGGAAATTAAGGTCCACGATGAGCAAGAAAAAGCAAAAACTGAGCTTGGTGTTGCTAAAGAAATTCAGCTTAACACCTTACCTGATGGCATTCTTGACTCGAAAGATATAGAAATTGTTGGTGAACTTAAAGCCGCTAAAGAAGTTGGTGGTGATTTATATGATTATCTAGAGATTGATGAAGATCATGTTGCCGCCTTAATTGGTGATGTTTCTGGAAAAGGAGTGCCAGCAGCGATGTTTATGATGAAGACCATTACTTCATTTAGAGATTTCGCCTCTCCTAAAAAGAATCCTTCTCAAATTTTAAAAGAAGTGAACCTTGCTATACATAAAGGAAACAAGAAAAGCATGTTTGTTACTTGTTTTTTAGCAATTTTAAATAGAAAAACAGGTCATTTAGTATATGCGAATGCAGGTCACAATCCACCAATTGTGGGAAGTAACCGTAATTATCGCTATTTAAAGTGTAATCCAGGATTTTTATTAGGTTGCTTTGATGACGCATTTATCCAAGATGAAGAGATTTATTTGAAACCTGGAGAAAGTTTGACTTTATATACTGATGGCATTACTGAAGCAAGAAACAAGAGTGGCGATTTCTTTGGTGAGGAAAGACTATTAGAAGTATTTAATAAACGTGAATACACATGCACGATTGAACTTCATCATTCTATTAAAGATGAAATTGCAACATTTGTTAAAGATGCACCGCAAAGTGATGATATCACTTTTGTTACTTTAAGATATCAAGGTGGAAAATATTCATTTGAAGAAAAATTCTTTGACGCTAAAAAAGAAAACATTAAGGATATGCTTGAACTAATTAATAACTTTGGAGAAAAGCATCATTTCCCAGAAGAATTTAAGAATAAATTAGTAATCGTTGGTGATGAATTATTCTCTAACATTATTATTCATGGATATGAAAATAAAGGTGGAGATATTTATGTGCGTTTATTATTCAACATAGATAAAAATGAGTTTGTTCTTACTGTTATTGATAGAGCAATACCATTTAATCAACTTGAAGTTAATAATCCAGAAGTTGGTAGTGATGCTAAAGCTCAATCAATCGGTGGACTTGGCATTATGATTGTTAAAAAGATCATGACTGAATACGCCTATGATAGAATTAACGATAAGAACATATTAGTTCTTAAAAAGAGCTTTGATAAAGCTACTGAATAACTAAAAGAAAGCATCCTATTTCTGTTAAGAGGATGCTTTTTTCTTTACCACTAATTTATAAATTGAAGTTTCAACTAAGTAAGTGAGATAAGCTACTAGTCCAATAAGATGTAGGAACAATATCAGATAAACCGCGTATCCTGCTTTTTCTTGCACAATATTTCCAATAGGAAGATTTGTGATTCTAGTTGGATTAATAAAGAACATATTAATAAAGTGAGGATAGAAACATACATTAATGATAATAGCGATGCCAGCGGTAATTAAAAAAGCGATTAAAGTACGAAAAACAGTTTTAATAGAGATAGTTTTTCTATTATAGACATAGACAAATACACCTAATATCACTTGAGTGCCGTGATGAATTAATGACTGGACATTAATAAACACTAAATTAGTCATGATCATGTCTGTATAAATACAGACCACTATACCCATAGTTAAAGAAATTAAACACAAATATCCAACTGCAGTGTCTACAATCTTAGGATGTTTTTCTTTATCCACAAATAGAATAACAGGGATGAAATAATAAATCATCGAGCAGATGGAAAATGGGAAATCTCTAACACTATATTCCCAGTATGAAGGACTTCCATAGTGGAATGACTTAATTAACTGTTTAAATAGTTCTAAGACAAGTAGAATAATCCAGAATATTAACAATATTCTTTTATACACCTTTTCTTTCGTGTTTTTAAAATACAGCGAGATAAAAATAGTTAAACCAATAATTGGTATTAACATCACAAAATGGAACCAAGAGAATATCCCTGGAACTTCCATCTCGCCTTGTAAAAAATGTAAGAATTCTTCCATCTTAGAATAATTCTAATATAGATGAATATATGTTAAAATAAATTTTAATTATGAAAGAAAAAGAAGTCGTTAACGCTAGAAGAATTAACAAAATGCGATTCATTGCGGGGATTGTTATTTGTTCTTTAGTTATTGCTTTAACCTTTACTGGTGTCGCTTTAAATCTAGCGGATTATTTTAACTATGGCACACCTGAATCTGGGTTACATAATTTAAGAATGTTTACCACAATTTCTAATATTATTGCTGCTATAGCAGCCTTCCTTTGTTTACCATTCCAAATTGATGGACTTAGAAGAGATAGATATAACTTACCTTCTTGGATTGTGTTACTTATGTATGTTGGTGCTGTTGGTGCTTTTTTAACTTTTGTTGTTGCTCTAACTTTAATATCTGCTTTCCAAGGGTTTGTGCAAACGATGTTTATGAACTCTAACATTTTTTTCCACACCCTTAATCCAATCTTAATAACTTTGTTATTTGTGTTAGTTATTTCTGATAATCATATTAAATTTTCACGCTCTTTTATTCCTTTGGTCCCGGTTGTAATTTATATGATTATTTATTTCCTTATGGTGTTTGTTTTTAAAGTATGGAGAGATCATTATCAAACTGATACATTTATTCCTTGGCCAGTATCGTTAATATTAATATTAGGTGTGAGCTTTGGTATATGTCAGTTACTTAGGTTTTTGCATAACCTATCAAATAAATACGTTAATCAAAAGATTGTGGATTACTATATGAAATCTAGTGACTTTGATTTCCCTAAGGTGAGTAATGCAATATCTCATTTAGCGACTTTAGAATCTAAATTCTTCCATGAAGGGGATGATATTTATATTCCTACTGATATTATCAAATTATTATCAGACCGCTTCGGCGCGGATATTGTTCCTTTAGATATTTTGTATGATATTTATCTAGAGCAGTATCTAATCTCTATTGGTAAGAAAGTCTCTTAATATCAATATTTTTTTCTTTGTCGCTATAAAAATGATTATATAATTTATATGTGCATATACATACGCCTATATAGGAGATCCATATGAAAAATAATGGTTATCATATTTTTAATAAGCACTCAATTAGTATATTTTCAATTACCGCTTTATTGATGTGTGCTTTTTCTTTTAGTGGCGCTAACAATCCTAAAAAAGAAGTAGTCGTGGACGCTTATTCGATAAATGCTCTACCAACTACAATTGATTTAAATGATACTCAAGAAAGTGATATTCGAGATTATTATTCCGCTTTAAATTCTTTAGCTGATAATGAAAGACAAGGCACTAATTTACTTAAAAATCTTAAAGAAATTCTTAGAAACGGACAAAAGTATTATTCATACGATAACAATAATGGTCTACCTATATGGCAAATTTATGAAATTGCTGATCGTGACTGGGTAAAATCACCAGCAAGTTCAGTAACATATGGAACATATGATTCTACTAATAATCGATTATTAAACTATCAATATGGTACTAATAGTAACTCAAAAAATAATCCTTATTTACATGCTTTATATGTGAATAGAAATGTAGATAACCAAGTTAGAGCGTGGGGAGACCACTCTCAAACTAGTGGATGGGGAATTAATAGAGAACATATCTGGGCTAAATCTCATGGTTTTAACGCCACTGATACTTCAGAAGATTCGGCAGGCGCTAGAGGAGATCCAATGCACTTATGGAGTGCTAGTGGATATATCAACGCAGCTTCAATCAATAGCAAACTTAGATATCATGTAAATTATTTCTTTGGGTTTGTTGATTTAAATCAAACATATCTTTCAACCGATAATGATGGTAGTGGTTATTCGTTTTTAAGCGGAAACTATGAAGGAGTTCCACTTAATGTTAGTCAAATAAATGGTAATAATGTTTTTGAACCTCAAGACTCAGATAAAGGCGATATTGCTAGAGCCATATTTTATATGGCTGCTCGCTATAATTATTATTCCGGTTATGATGAGGAAGGAATTAACTCTAATAATCCTAATTTAGAACTTGTAGATGCAGCTTGGAACACGGACTGGTCTGGTTCCTATGATTCTACAGTAACTAAGCCAGGAAGAATGGGCGTACTTCGTGATTTATTAGCGTGGAATCGTCTTGATCCACCTGATGAATGGGAAATTCATAGGAATAACTTGTTATACACTAATTACACAAACAATAGGAATCCATTTATTGATTATCCAGAATGGGCAGAATACATCTGGGGAAAATCAGTTTTAGCTAACGATAATCGAACTATCACTTCATATAATAGTTCTCCAACAGGAATAGCTTCCCCTTCTACTGATATGATTAGTGCTTTTAAAGAAACAATTCACCCAACTAGCATTTCCTTCACTTCAGTTCTTTCTTCATTAGAAGTTGGCGATACCTATCAACTCGAATATCAAATTAGCCCAAAAAATACGAGTGATAAAAGAGTATATTTCTCTTCCTCTGATGACACTGTAGTCACTATAAGTGATACTGGCTTACTTACCGCAGTTGGAGCTGGAGAAGTTTCTGTTTCTGTTGCCACTGTAGACGGTGATATTAGTGACTCATTTAATATTGTGGTTAGTGAGCAAACACATGATAGTAATTATTATCTCACTAGCGGTTCACCTTATATCAATGGAGTGCCATATAAAATGTATTTCCATCACACCTTAGGTGGAGTAGAACCTGTACCAGATTATTATTTTATTGGTTCAATGAATGGTTATTATGGAGATAGTTCAACTGACATTAGCAAAGCATGTGACGTTTATTTTGAAGCAAATGGATCAGGACAAAATATTTATTTTGAAACTGGTGAACCGGCAGCTAAAAATTACCTGTATGTCAATGTTTCTACTTCAGGAACTAAAACTTATTATAATTTTGCCTATGACACATCTATTCCTCCTGTTGCGTGGTATTACAATTCGGATGCCAAATGCATGACTTATGATCCAGGTAATAGACCTAGTACATTTGGATCATATAATCAATACACTAATTTTGCTGCACCATATTTAAGTAACACTTTAAATGCTATGGAATTTGTTACATCTGATAGTGATAGTGGAACTAACGATTCCGCTACGGGACTAGCAACATTATTTACCGACTACATTACTTGTGATGCAACAGGTGAAAATGCACCTTCTTATAAAGTAGGAGCGTCTTGGGATATATTTGAAACTTTATATTCTAAATATAGTGAGTCTGCTAAAAGTATATTAGCAGAAACCATTAGTAGTGTTTCTGGAACAGACCTACAGATTGGTTTAGCTAAATATGATTACATCATTCAAAAATATAACACCTTAGAAGTTACTACTTATAAAGACTTCTTAGGACGTGTTGATAGTAATCAAATTACTTTAAACGCTTCTAGTAATAGTAGTAGTTTTGCTATTGATTTAAGTAATAGCAGTTATATAACAATTATCATAGCAGTGGGTGTTTCTTTGGCTTCTGCGCTAATCTTGCTAATTACTTTTAAAAAGAAAAGAAAACAATAATATTTAAGTATTGACTGATTAATAGTTGAATCTATATTAGAATGAGACGATATCAGTCTACTTTTATAGATAAAATAATAGAGATATAATACCGATATAGTTTGGAGGATGTTTTCATGGAAGAGAAAAAGAAAAACGGCTTTTATTACGTTGGCTTTACTTGTGGAATTTTAGCGATTGTATCTTGTATTATCGCCATTGGTTTTTCTGCTGCTAACTTATTTTACTCTATTTACACCTTAACCGGAGCGTTATTCTTTTTAGGACTTAACCGCATTGGGCTACACTTGAGTAATTTCAAAGATAATTTGTTCGCGAATATCTTTTTGACCGCGTTGATTTTTGTTTTAGCGATTTTTGTGGGGCTTACCAAATATAGTATTTATTTCTTAATTACTTCGATGTTTTTATATTCATTGACAATCATTATTAATTGCTTATCTAAAATGAAAAAAGATCATTCTATTCAAACTATTATTTTTAACTGCTTATGCATCACATTTGTTTTCTTATTCTCATTTATATTTTTCTTCCCTGCAATCTACGCAAAACATGCAACCACAGTTAGTAATTCTAATTTTATTGTTTTATGTTTCTGTGCGACTATCATTGTTTCTAGTAGTAAGAATTTAATATTTCCTTACCACAAAACTCTTAAACTTAACGTTGTTCAAAATATTATTAAAAAATCGATGTTCAATGAGATTATCATGGGTTTATTGATTTTAATAGTTTTGTGTTCTATATATTTCACAATTGTAGAACCAAATATAACAAGTTTTGTTGATTCTTTATGGTATTCGTTTGCGGTTATTACCACAATCGGATTCGGCGATGTTTATGTTACTACCACATTTGGAAGAATCTTGTCAGTGTTTTTAGGAATAAGTGGAATTGTCGTAGTAGCGTTATTCACTTCGTTTATTGTTAACTTCTATAATGAAATGAATCGTAAAAGAGAAGAAAAAACTATTCAAAGGCTTATCCATGAAGCTAAAGAATTAGAGAAAACAGAAGAAGAAAAGAAAGATAATCTTTCTTCTTAATTTATTATTTTGTTAATATATAACTAACCTATAAACATGAATAAGAAACCATTTTTCTCCATTTTAGTACCTAATTATGGTTATCAAAAATATTTATTCGAATGCCTTGATTCATTAGTTAATCAAAAACAGTCGGATGAATTTAATTATGAAGTTTTAGTGTGCGATCAAAGTAATTTAGATATATTTGAAAAGATTCAAAAAGAAGTTAAAGAGAAATACGGTGATCGAGTTAATTTATTCCATAGCGAGATAAAAGGGCTTTTAAGAGCAAGACATACTTTAATTAGAGCCGCTAAAGGGGAATATTGTCTTTGTGTTGATAGCGATGACTTCGTGGATAATGATTATTTATTTGTCATTTATGAAAATTTAAAAAAACATAATTTCCCAGATATCCTTATTCATAATTTTATTAAATGTGATGAAAATGGTAAGGATGATCCTTCACTATACACTCCATTTATTTGTGATGAAAAATATTTAATGGACTACTTCCTTTATTCCAATTTCTTTAACGAGGCTGTTAGGAAAACATTTAAAAGAAGTCTATATGTTATTGATGACACTGTTGATATGGAATCTGTTATTTGTGAGGATTGGCTTTTATCCTTCCCTTTAATGACAAAAGCAAAAAAAGTTATTTATGTTCCTGAGATTCAAAAATATCATTACAGAATGAATTTAAATTCTTTAACGCACACTGTAAAATTTGAAGAAGCTATGAAAAACCTTGCAGTTCACGACCAATATTTGTCAAATTTAAATCCAAACCCTCTTCAAAAGAAAATCTTTGACTCTCAGATTGCTATGACATATGTTGCTCTTGGAGACATGCTAATCAAAGATAAGAGTTTAACCTCCAAACAGTTTAAAGAATTTTGCAATAACGCAAGAGATCATCTCTACGAAATTGATATCAATGACAAAGAATTATATGAGATGAGCAAGAACCACAAGAAGATTTATAGGCTATTAAAAATGAACGCTTATAAACGTTTGAAGCTCATATTTAAGATAAGAAAACTATTACATTAAAAGTAGAAGCCCACTTTGTGGGTTTTTTCTTTTGTAAAATAGTGATACGATTATGTGTGGCATTATGAAAGTAAAGATTCTTTTATCAACTTATAACGGAAGTAGATTCCTTAAAGAACAAATAGATAGCTTATATTCTTTAGATAATATCCATGATATTAGTATTTTAGTTCGTGATGATGGTTCTAAAGATGACACCCAAAAGATTCTTGATGAATATCAGAAAAGCCACAAAAATTTTTCTTGGTATCAAGGGGAAAATAAAGGACCTGCCCGTAGTTTCTGGGAGCTTTTAAATAAGGCAAGTGGAGCTGACTATTATGCTTTTTGCGATCAAGACGATGTTTGGGAGAAAGATAAATTAGTTATTGCTATTAGTAAATTAGAACAACTTGATAAGACTAAGCCACTTTTATATATGGGAGATGTCCATGTTGTGGATAGCGAACTTAAACATAAGGCTAATGGATTTGTGGATGTTAAGGTCCCAATTAATTATCCCTGTTCCCTATCTAATTCTGTTTGTCCTGGATGTACATTTGTTTTTAATGAATTAGCAAGATCGTTAGCGAGCAAGTTTGACGCTGAAGAATATATTGACCATCACGATTGGACTTTATATAAAATTGTAGCCTGTTTTGGTGAAGTGGTTTTAGATAAAACCACACATATGCATTATCGCCAGCACGAAAATAATGTCATTGGCGCAAAAACAAAAATTGGAAAGTTTATGGATATGATTTTTAAAAAACCAAGAGATCCGAAATTTATTCACCAAAGATTAAGAAACGCTTTAGCGTTAGAAAAATATTATGGGGACATTATGAGTGAAGAAAATAGATACTTAACCCATTTAATTGCCCATTATACTGAAGATAAGAAAATAAAAAAGGCTCTTTTAAAAGAAAAGAGATTTAAATATTCCAAGATGCAATTTGCCTATTTTAAATATCTAGTGAGGATTAACAAATTATGATGAGTGTTGATATAGTTTGTCCGATATATAAAAACTATGACCAACTAGTGTCGTTATATGAAGCGCTAAATAAGCAAGTCGATATAAAGATTAATAAGTTTGTTTTTCCTATGACTATTTCTGAAGACAAAGAAATAGATAATAAAATTAGAGAATTTATAAAAGAAAAAAAGATTGTATCTTTTGAAGTAAGCAAAGAAGAATTCTCTCATTCATTAACTAGAGAAAAGGCTATTAAAGAGTATTGCGAAAGCGAATTAGTTATTTTATGCTCTCAAGATGTGGTCTTTTTTGAAGAACACGCTCTTAGTAGAATAGCGGCATCTATAAATGAAGAAGTTATATATTCCTATGGAAGACAAATTTGTCAAAATCATTCCATCGAAAGATATATTCGTAAAAAGAACTATCCTAAGAAAGGCTATATTGTCAGTAAAGACGATATTGAAAGAATGCAACTTATGGCCTTTTTCGCTAGTGATGCATTTTCTTGTTTATCAAGAAAACATTTCTTAGAATTAAATGGCTATCAAGGATATGACGTAATGTTCGCCGAAGACATGCTTTATTCTAAGTTTGTTTTAGATGCTGGATATAAAAAAGCATATGTTGAAGGGGCCATTGTGGCACATTCTCATAAATTTAAATTAAAAGAGTTGTATAATAGATATTATGAAACTGGAAAGTTCCATAAAGAAATTGGTTTATTTAATCAGTATAAAAGCACTGATTCCGGAATGAAATTAGCATTATATGTTTTAGGACAAGCATTGATACACTTTAACATTCCTGTCTTATTCAGGTGGTTACCTGATATGGCAGCGAGATATCTTGGTATGAAGAAAGGAAAGAAATAATATGAAAGGCATTATCTTAGCAGGAGGAAGTGGAACTAGACTATATCCACTTACTAGAGTTACTAGCAAACAATTACTCCCAATTTATGACAAACCAATGATTTATTATCCACTTAGCATTTTAATGTTAGCGGGTATTAGAGATATTTTAATTATCTCCACTCCAGAAGATACTCCTAAATTTGAAGCATTATTAGGAAATGGTGAATCTATAGGAGTGAATTTATCTTATGTCGTTCAACCTTCTCCAGATGGACTTGCTCAAGCTTTCTTATTAGGAGAAGAATTCATTGGCGATGATGCCTGTGCGATGATCCTTGGAGATAATATTTTCTTTGGTAATGGTCTTAAGACCAAACTTAAAGCTTCTGTTGAAAGAGCGGAAAAAGAAGGATTAGCGACTGTCTTTGGTTATTACGTTACTGACCCTGAAAGATTTGGGGTTGTGGAATTTGATGAACACAACAAACCAACTAGAATTGTGGAAAAACCAAAAGAACCAAAAAGTAACTATGCGGTAACTGGTTTATATTTCTATCCTAAAGGTGTTTCTAATATGGCTAAAAAAGTGAAGCCAAGCGCTAGAGGGGAATTAGAAATTACTGATTTAAACGTGATGTATTTAGAGGCCCAAAAGCTTTCTGTGGAATTAATTGGTCGTGGAGTGACTTGGCTTGATACTGGTACCCATGAATCATTAGTAGAAGCCTCTATATTTGTAAAGACTATCGAAGATAAGATGGGATTGAAGATTTCTTGTCCTGAAGAAATTGCCTATACGAACGGTTGGATTTCTAAAGATAAATTATTAGAAATAGGTAATACTATGGCAAAAAACCAATACGGACAACATTTATTAAATGTTGCTAGTGGTAAAGTGAAGGTATTATAGTATGGAAAAAACCTTTGGCAATTTTACATTCATCGACACTCCTATTAAAGGAGTTTATGTTATCGAAGTAAAAAGGTATGGCGATAGCCGCGGCTATTTCATGGAGACATATAAAAAAGAAGATTTTGAAAAAGCGGGATTGGTTTTTGGTTTTGTGCAAGATAACCAATCTAAAAGTAAAAAAGGTGTTCTTAGAGGATTACATTATCAAAAGAAATTTCCTCAAACTAAATTAGTAAGAGTTATTGAAGGGGAAGTCTATGATGTCGCTGTGGATTTAAGAAAAGATTCACCAACCTTTGGAAAATATTTTGGAGTGGTCCTTTCCGCAGAAAAAGGAAATCAGTTCCTAATTCCTAAAGGCTTCGCGCATGGTTTTTACGTTTTAAGTGAAACCGCTACTTTTGTATATAAAGTCGATGAATTTTATCATCCTGAAGATGAGGGTGGATTTATGTGGAACGATCCTGCTGTCGGAGTAAAATGGCCACTAGACGGGGAGCCACTATTGAGTGAAAAAGATAAGGTTCAACCATCCTTTGAAAAAAGTAAAGGTTTATTTTAATGAATAAGAATTTAAAGATTTTAGTTACTGGAGTTAAAGGTCAACTAGGTTTTGATTGCCTTAGAGTGTTAAAAAATAGAGGCTATCAAAATGTTTTAGGCATTGATAAAGAAGAATTAGATATTACTGATGAAAAAGCAGTTAACAAATTCATCTTAGATTATAAACCTGATGTCATTATGCATAATGCAGCTTGGACTGCAGTGGATAAAGCTGAAGAGATGCCAGAGCTGGTTTATCAAGTTAATGCTTTAGGACCTAAATATATTTCCGCCGCTGCTAATAAAGTTGGAGCAAAGATGTTTTATATCTCCACCGACTATGTCTTTGATGGAGAAGGAGATAAACCTTTTGAAGTTGATTCTCCTAAAAAGGGATTATCAATATACGGCAAAACCAAATCTCAAGGAGAAGATTTTGTTATTAGTAACATCAATAAATATTTTATTATCCGTATCTCTTGGGTATTTGGTATTAACGGCAATAACTATATTAAGACCATGCTTAAGTTATCAAAGATAAAGGATGAATTAAATATTGTTTGTGATCAAATTGGCTCACCTACTTACACTTTAGATTTAGCTAACTTAATGGCGGATATGATGGAAAGCGATAAATATGGTATCTATCACGCTACAAATGAAGGCTTTATTTCTTGGTATGATTTCACTAAATATATTTATGAGGCTAAAGGAATTAGTAATGTAAAAGTTAATCCTATAACCACAGAAGAATATCTTAAAATTAATCCTCATCAAGCTAGAAGACCTCTAAATAGTAGAATGTCTAAAAAGTCTTTAGAAAACTCTGGGTTTAAATTACTTCCAAATTGGAAGGATGCAGTAGATAGATACTTAAAGGAATTAGGGAATGACTATTAATGGAGTGGTAGTTTTATATAATCCTGATATTGCAGTAATTGAAAACATCAAAAGCTATCAATCTTTTTGTCATAAGTTATTCGTTATTGATAACTCTACTTCATATAATGAAGAAGTGATTAATTCCCTAAAAGAATTTAAAAATGTAGAATATCTTTCCTTAAAAGGTAATCAAGGAATCGCTAAAGCTTTGAAAGAAGGCATGGCTTTATCTATTTTAGATAAAGCAGATTATACATTAACTATGGATCAAGATTCTTTGTTCCCAACTGATAAATTAGATGTTATTAAATCTTATTTAGAAAAATATTCTAGTGAATATGCGATTATTGGACTTAACTTCAATAGTGAGTCAAGTGAATCTAAATTAATTGAAGAACATTTCTTATTAACTTCTGGTAACTTCATTAAAAATGATGACTATCAAAAAATTAAAGGGTTTAAAGAAGAATTATTTATCGACTGGGTCGATTTTGATTTAGATGAACAGTTCTACTCGATTGGTAAGAAAGTTGGTTATATTAATGAAGTTTCTTTAATCCATAAAATGGGTAATCCAGAATCTCATAAATTAATGGGCAAAGAAGTAACTGCTTTAAATCATCCACTTGTGAGATATTATTATCGATATCGTAATGGCTTGTATCTATATAAAAGAAACAAGAAATATTTCAAAAAGAAATATAAACATGACATCATTATTGATAGAATAAAGATTCTTCTTTACGAGAAGAATAAACATGCGAAATTTAAAATGATAAGAAAAGGTCGTAAAGACGCGAAAAGAAATATACTAGGGCCTTATAAGGAGGAAAAATAATATGGCAAAATTCTTAGTTACTGGAGGAGCAGGTTTTATTGGAGGAAATTTCCTTCACATCATGGTTAATAAATATCCAGAAGACCAATATGTTTGTATAGACGCCTTAACATATGCTGGTAATATGGAAACTTTAGCACCAATTATGAATAAGCCAAACTTTAAGTTTGTTCACGAAAATATTTGTAATCGCGAAGCAGTCTTTAAATTATTTGAGCAAGAGAAGTTTGATTATGTCATCAACTTTGCAGCAGAGTCTCATGTTGACCGTAGTATTGAAAATCCTGAGATCTTTTTAAAAACCAATATATTAGGCACTCAAGTATTAATGGATGCATGTCGTAAATATGGAATTAAAAGATATCATCAAGTGAGTACAGACGAAGTATATGGAGATTTACCACTTGATAGACCAGATTTATTTTTCCACGAAGACACTCCTATTCATACTTCTAGTCCATATAGTGCTTCTAAAGCTAGTGCAGACTTATTAGTTTTAGCCTATCATCGTACATTTAAGTTACCTGTAACTATCTCTAGATGTAGCAATAACTATGGACCATATCATTTCCCAGAGAAATTAATCCCATTAATGATTCAAAAAGCCTTAAGAGATGAACCTTTACCAGTTTATGGCAAGGGTGAAAATGTTAGAGACTGGTTATATGTTGGCGATCACTGCACTGCGATTGATTTAGTGGTTAGACATGGTAGAGACGGTGAGGTCTATAACATTGGTGGTCATAACGAAAGAACAAATTTAGAAGTAGTGAAGACCATCTTAAAAGCATTAGGTAAACCAGAATCACTTATCACTTATGTAAAAGATAGACCAGGACATGACCTAAGATATGCGATGGATCCAACTAAGATTGAGACTGAATTAGGATGGAAACCAGAACACAATTTCGACACTGGTATAGTGGCTACAATCAAGTGGAATCTTGATAACCAAGAGTGGCTCAAACACGTCGAAAGTGGCGAATACATGAACTGGCTAGAAAGACAATATAAGTAGACAACAAAATCGCTAGAAATAGCGGTTTTTTTGTGCAAATCAGCGATATTTTTACGAAAAATGGCTGTTTTTAGCCAAATTAATCAAAAGCACTTTTACAAAGATGCTTTTTTCTTTGCTTTACAAATTTATACAAAATTGTATAATCGGTAGTGCTGCAAAAAAGGTGAATATGAATAAAGCAATTAGCGACGAGACAAATATTGAACGGATTGAACACAAGTCCAAAAAGAA
>DGHZ01000002.1 GCA_002392945.1 Caryophanales bacterium UBA3835
GTGGCGGACAATTTATTGGTTATTACTTAATGTATTTCTTGGCTTCATATGTTTTTGTCACTGCTTTATCAGTCTTCTTTGGAGCATTAATGAGAAATATTGGAGGATCTATTTCTATCGCTGTTGTCACTTTAGTGGTATTAGGGATGATTCCTTTAATTATTACATTAGCAACCGCATCCAAATCATTTACACCAGGAAATATCCAAATGTGGCTTAACCCTCTATATATGTTAGGCTTATATGGTAATTCATCTTCTATTTTCAATTTCTTGAAGAATATAGGAGCGGATACTTCTGCGTTCTATGTGCAAAGTGGACAAATGATTGCAGCAGGTATATTAACTCCTTTATATTGGGCAGCAATATTCTTCTTTAGCGGAATGTTAATATTCAAGCATAGAGACATTAAATAATTAGTATTTATTTAGTATAAGAAAAAGGGGATGCTATTGCATTCCCTTTTCAATTGATTCTTTAATTAGGCTTCTTGCATAATCGCTGACAGCCTTTAAGGTCTTTCCTTGATATTCGCTAGGATAGATAACTTTAATGATTTCAAATCTCACTTTGGTACGTTTCCAAGGGAAGTTTTTAGCGATGTCTTGACTACCTAATATTGAGGTTACCACTATTGGTGCGTTAGTCTTCATTGCGATAGAGAATACACCTTCATGGAATTCACCTACATGGTCTTTCAATTCTCTTCTAGTTCCTTCTGGATAAACACCAACTGATGCAAGATCTTCTTCAATTAATCTAGAAGCTTCTTTCATTACTTCTAAAGATTTAAGTTTATCTTCTCTATCAATTGCCATATAGCAGCCCGCTTTCATGAAATGAGCGCCAATAGGAATTTTGAAGTTTGAAGGTTTAGTGATAAAGGCCATTCCTAATTTTCCATATCGATGAATAACAATCATTGGATCAAATCTAGATAAGTGATTACATACAAGTAAGAATCTTTCTTTTGGCCATGGTTCATTTTGAATAACTTTTAATCTTACTCCAGCGTGATTATTCACGTACCCAACGCAGTGTCTTAATAAGAAATTAGCGACTTTATTTGGTTTTGTGTATGTTTTCTTTTTGGAATATATTTGACAGACACAAGACATTACCATCCAAACAAAGACAAGTCCAGCTATATAACCTGCGATTAAAAGTAAAAATGGGGACCAATAAAGATATCCATGTCCTTTCGGGATGCAGAATAAAGATATTAATACTGTGAATGCTATATCTAAAGATATAACTAATGTTTCTACTAACATTTTTATTAATTATTTGGGACAACAAATTTAATGGCTTTTGGACAGACTTCCACTTCAAAAGTCTTGCCTTTAATCATCTCTCCGTCAACACAGACATCAATTTCATTTGGAGATTCAAATGAAATTTTCTTAGCTTGTCTATAGACAATTTTCTTTTTAGGCTTATTTAAATGTTTACCTTTTGTATATGGGCCAATAAATAATCCTAAGCCAATTAAGGTCATGGTTTTAATAACACAGACATCAATTAATCCGTCTTTATTATCACTTTTTGGAGCGCATAAGAAGGTGCCACCAACAAATCTTCCTTGGGCTAAGGTAGCAAGTAACATCTTCTTTTCATTTAATCTTTCTCCATCAGCATAAACGGTGATGTCATTAAATCTGCCATGTTTCATGGCGTCATTTTTAAGAGCGTAGTCATATGGAGACATACCTTTAGCTTTCGCCTTTTCAGGATAGCCATGCTCTTTATAATAATTGCCCATGGCTCCCACGATCGCGTCAAAGCCAAAGTTAATAACATTAATGGAATACATTGGCTCTTTTAAGCTTGGGCTAGTAAGTTTTGATAAATCAATTTCTTCGGCCTTTCCTTCAATAAGGGCTTTAAAATCTTTAAAACGATTTTCTCCAGCTTTATTAGCAATGATTTCATCATATTCTTTGCTTTTAGCATATGATTTCACAAAGTCATTACCGGTACCAAAAGCGTAAACTGCTAGTTCGGCATTCTTAATTCCCACTAATGCGTTAGCCACTTCGTGAACTGTTCCATCTCCTCCACAAGCGTAAACTCTAACGGTGTCCTTAGTGTTCTTTTTGAAATATTCCTTTAAAAATGAAATAACTGCTCTAGGACCTTCAGTTACATAAATTTCATAATCTAGTCCTTTAAAAGCTTCATCAATTTGTTTTTTAAAAGCTTCAGTGTCTTTTTCTTGTCCAGCTTTGCTGTTAAGAACGATTAAATGTTTCATTTAAATTCTCCTTAATATAAATATTTTAGTCTTAACTGTTTGATATTATCATCGGATAAACCGATCACATTACTAATATAATTATCAATATTTTGATATTCCTTTTCAATTGTTTGATAAGCAGCGTTTATATATTCCTTTCTCGCTCCTAAGATTTTATCCAAGTGTCGAGCAAGCCGAGGGGAAATAAATAACGTCATACCTACAAACGCCCAAAAACGGAAATGAAACTTAATTTTATTGAACTGCATGTATTTCTTTATGATTCTCTCTTTTTTCACGCCTAAAACGCTTAAAAGGAGCATTAACGCCACACCTGTACGGTCTTTCCCTTGTGTGCAGTGGAAGGCTAGACCTTCATTAGGGTTTATTTTTAATAAAGTATTGAAGAAATTTTTATATGCAGTTTGAGCTTTCTTAGAAGTAATGAGCAAACAATAATAGTCAGTCATACACTGCTTTGCTCC
This sequence comes from Caryophanales bacterium UBA3835, assembly GCA_002392945.1. Taxonomy (GTDB): domain Bacteria; phylum Bacillota_I; class Bacilli_A; order RFN20; family CAG-826; genus UBA2450. Next base: position 2,722 of record DGHZ01000002.1, read on the forward strand.
ACCAGGTTGCGCGGCCATTTCTTTAAGAATTCTCATTCTATTTTCTTTAGTGATCATCTTATTTTCATGAGACTCTAATAAAGGAAACCAATATCGATTAATTTTGCTATTAGTGAGCTCTGGCATTTTCGTCACTTCTTCTTCAGTTCGAAAATCCACAACATGACGAAGATTATAATATTTCAATAGTCTATCTTCATCCCCATCTTCTAAATGAGCAAAATGACTAGAACGGTATAAGACACCAGTTCTAATTTTTTTCTTATCGCCTACTTTTATATTTCCAAGGTCATCTAATAAAGATAACCCCTTAATCTTCTTTTTCATTGTTACTATTGTATAGAAACAAAAATTATTTATAAAGAATTTTTATTCTTTTTGATTTATAGAAAATAAAAACGTCCCATAGGGACGTTCTTATATAGCTAAGTAAATTATTTAACTAGGCTATAAGCATCTTTATCAACGTAGATTGTACAATCTGGGTGATCTTGTAAGATAGAGCAAGGAACTTCTTCGGTCTTATCACCTTTTAATAAATTTTTAATGGCTTTTGCCTTGTTAATTCCTGTAGCAATCAAGACAATTTTTCTAGCGTTCATAATGCTCTTTAAACCCATAGTCACTGCTTTAGTAGGAACTTCAGAGATATCATTAAATAATCTTGAATTATCTACGATTGTGCTTTCTGCAAGTTCGGCAACGTGAGTTAATGAATCAAATGAAGTACCTGGTTCATTAAAAGCAATATGTCCGTCGCTACCAATGCCTAAGATTTGTAAATCGATTCCCCCAAAGGAAGCAATTTCTGCATCATATTGATTAGCATATGCTAAATAATCGCCTACACCTTTTAAAACATGAGTCTTACTCTTATCAATATCAATGTGATCAAATAAATTGACATTCATAAAATAACGGTAAGATTGCTTATGTGTACCTTCTAGACCAATATATTCATCTAGATTAAAGGTGACAACATCTTTAAAAGATACTCTACCTTCTTTACATGCTTTAACTAAATTGGCATAAACACCTAAAGGTGAAGTACCAGTTGCTAATCCTAAAACTGAATTTGGTTTAGCGTTTACTTGTTTAATGAATTCTTCAGCAATTAATTCACTGATTTTCTCTTCACTACCAACAATAACTTTCATTTTAATTAAATCTCCTTATATTTATTGTTCAATTTTATCAACGACAACAGTTTGTGATTTTACAATACTGTTTTCTGGAAAACAACCCCTAAGCATACTAAGCGGATATACTTGAGTATTTTTCCCAATGATGGTACCTGGATTTAACACTGATCCACATCCGATATCGGCGTGTTCACCTAAGAAACCACCAATTTTTCTTAAGCCAGTTTCATATTCTTTATCACCATGAATAACAATATTCTTACCACCACTTTTTAAATTAGAAAGAATACTTCCTGCACCCATATGAGCGTAATCTCCTAAAATGGAATCACCAACATAGTTATAATGAGGGACTTGAACGTGATTGAGTAAGATACAGTTTTTTAACTCTGAAGAGTTACCTACAACACATTTTTCTCCAACAATAACGTTTCCTCTTAAATATGCACCAGGTCTAAGTTCGGTGTCTTTACCAATAATTGCTGGAGCTTCAATAGTCGCAGTTTTGGCAATTTTGACATTTTCCGCGACTAAAATACCAGGTTCTAATTCATGATATCCTTCTAAGCCACTAGCAACCACTTTAGCGACAATTTCTTTAATCTGAGGAAGAATTTCCCAAGGATAAGTGGATTTATCAAACACTTCCTTTAAATAGGGAACTTCAGTAGAGAATAATTCTTTGGTTTTAATATTTAACTTATTCACAAACATATCCTCTTTTCTTAATTACGTTATAGATACGAGTGATATATTCTTCACATTTTTCTTTAGAATCAAGTTCGATCATGATTCTCACAACTGGTTCGGTACCAGATTGTCTTAAAAGCGCTCTTCCATCATCACCAATTTCCTTGTTAACTTCGTTAAATTTAGCTTGAACTTCTTCATCTGCCACGACTGCAGCTTTATTGGTGACTCTTACGTTTCTTGTAATTTGTGGGAGCAATTTAACTGGAGCGACTAGTTTAGAAAGTTTTTCTTTCTTTTCAAGAACTTGCTCAGTAACCATGATTGCAGTTAAAACACCATCACCAGTAGTTGCGTATTTTTTAATAATGACGTGACCTGATTGTTCTCCGCCTAAAGAATAGCCATCAGATTGCATTCTTTCAAAGACGAAACGATCTCCAACTTTAGTTTGGACGTTGCTCACTCCAATAGCCTTAAGAGCTTTGGTAAGACCACTATTAGACATAATGGTTGTCACTAAAGTGTTCTTTTCAAGCGCCCCTTCTTCTTTTAATTTGCAAGATAAGAGATACATAATCTTGTCACCGTCGACTTCTTTACCGTTTTCATCAACAGCGATACATCTATCGGCATCTCCATCAAAAGCAAAGCCTAAATCTAAATTATTGTCTTTAACATATTTACAGAACTTCTCAATATGAGTGCTACCTGCATCTAAATTGATGTTTAAGCCATCAGGATTGTTATTAATAACAAATGTTTGGGCTCCTAAAGCATCAAAGACGCTTTTGGCAATCATCCAGCTTGCTCCATTAGCGGCATCTAAACCAATCTTAAGAGATTTCATGGAGTGTTTTGCTAAAGAGATTAAATAAGCAATATATCTATTTCTTCCTGAACTATAGTCGGTAATAGAACCAATATTGCCTCTTTCGGCAAATGGAAGATCACTGCCTTCCACTTCAAGTTTCTTTAAATCGCCATCGATATAAGCTTCCGCTAAAAAGGCAACTGCATCTTCAAGTTTTTCGCCATTAGCGTTAATCACTTTAATACCATTATCATAGAATGGATTATGGCTAGCAGTAATCATCACGCCACAATCAAAGCAGTCTTGTCTTACTATGTAAGATACGCTTGGTGTGGTAGTAACATGAAGTAAAGAAACATCTGCTCCACTAGCAGCGAGTCCTGCTGCTACTGCGTACTCTAACATATAGCTACTTCTTCTAGTGTCTTTACCGATAACGACTTTTGGTCTATATCCTGGTTTTTGGGAATTAAATTTTGGATTACCATAGAACCACCCTAAGAATCTACCGATTTTATAGGCGTGATCAGCAGTTAAAATTTTATTAACTTCTCCTCTAAAACCATCAGTACCAAAATATTTGGTTTTGATATCTTCTCCAATACTCATTGGAAGCTTTTTACCACGATGAATAACAATTGAATCATTAATTAATTCATCCGCGGTAATCTTAAATAATTCGCATAATTCTAAGACTTTATCAATTTGTGGCATGGATTCACCACTTTCCCATTTAGAGACTGATTGACGGGTCACACCGAGTTGATCCGCTAATTGTTCTTGAGAGATACTATTGACAATTCTTAAATGTGTAATCTTTTCAGCTAATGTCATATTCAAATCCTCGTGCAACCAGAAGTTGCGAACGGGAAAATAATAGCACTTTCATATAATATAGCAAAATATTTTTTTGTTAAGTTTTGTTTACATACTTCAAAAATATATAAATAAAACTTGATTACATCAGGATATATTCTTTTGTAAAATTTATGTATATTTTTGTATTATTTTGCTATTAGACCAATAAAAAAAGCAATCGTTTGATTGCCTTGTTTACATGAAATTTTTACCTATTCTTGAGGTTTATCTTCTTCTTTCTTTTTGTTTTCTTCCTCAAGTTCTTTTAATTGTTCTTGATAGGCTTCTTCGACAGCCTCATATAACATTTTTTGAGGTTTCTTATAGTGATAAAATCCTAGGAATAAAGAATACACTGCTACTGTAAATAAAACCCCACATACTGAATATTTAATAAAGTTAGGATTAGTAACTGATTTAGATAAAACTAAAATATCAAAAACTAATAAGAAAGTAGCAATCACTAATGGAGGTAACTTATCTACTAAAGAGAAATCTTTTCTTTTAGCAGGTCTAAGATTCCAAAATAAATCGAAAATGATATAAGCCACTCCAATTAAAGTAATAATGTTATAAATAAGTAAACGAGTTTCGCTATATTTCATAACATTAAATAATCTTAAAAATCCGATTAAAGCCAAAATAGCAAAAATAGCAAGATATTCTAAAAAGAATATAAGTTTATATTTTTTAAATAATTTCTCTTTATCTGGCATAATTAGATTTCCTCGATATCTTTCCAGCTAGATGTTAATTTACTAACCACCGCTTTAGCTTCTACTTCACTAATTTTATCACTTAAGAAATTAAATATTAATTTAGCAATTTCTTTAGCATCACTACTTGAGCAGCCTCTAGTAGTAACCGCCGCAAAACCAATTCTTAAACCAGAAGTTTCTTTTGGCGATAACTTATCTCCTGGAATCATATTCTTATTAGTGGTCACTCCAATACTTTCAAGTTTCTTTTGAGCAACTAAGCCAGTAATACCAAAAGAATCTAAAGTATTAAGTAAGAATAAATGATTTTCAGTATCCGTGGCCAAGGCTCCTAATTCTTTTAAAGTTCGAGAGCAGACCTTAGTATTTTCCATTAAAGAAGCAACATATTTTACAAATTCTGGTTTCTTTGCCTCCTTGAAGCACACTGCTTTAGCGGCGATAATATGCTCTAATGGTCCGCCTTGATAAAATGGGAAAACTGCGGAGTTAATCTTTTTAATTAAATCTGGATTATTAGTAAGAATCAATCCGCCTCTAGGACCTCTTAAGGTTTTATGAGTAGTAGAAGTTACAATATCAGCATAAGGAACAGGAGACATATGTTTTTTAGCAGCCACTAAGCCAGCAATATGGGCCATATCGACCATCATAAGGCAGCCGACTTCATCACAGATTTCTCTAATCTTTTTAAAATCAATTTCATAAGGGAAAGCGCTAAAGCCAGATAAAATGACATCTGGATGCTCTTTTAGAGCAATTTCTTTTAAAGTCTCATAATCCATTCTTCCATTTTTATCTAAAGGATAATGAACAAAGGTATAAAAATTACTTGAAAAAGATACAGGAGAGCCATGAGTTAAGTGACCTCCGTCATTAAGAACTAAAGATAAGACTTTACCTCCATTAGGCATTAAGGCTCTATAAGCCGCAGCGTTAGCTTGACTACCACTATGAGGTTGGACATTAGCGAATTTGCATTCAAATAATTCACAAGCCTCTTTAATAGCGATTCTTTCAATTTCATCAACAAATTCACAGCCTCCATAATATCTTCTTCCTGGATAACCTTCTGCGTATTTATTGGTCAGAATCGAACCCGCCATTTTTCTAACATCTTTAGAACAATAGTTCTCGCTAGCGATGAGTTCAATTCCATGATTTTGTCTATCTTTTTCTAATTCTACTAATCTAATAATATCTTCCATAGTTATTCACCTTTTGAAAACTATTATATGGAACTAATAATTCTAAAGACAATAAATTTATTTATTTTTTAAATGTCATCAAAAGTAATAGTATTGATTAAAGTGCAAATGTAAGCGAAAATAATAAAATGAAATATAAATTGTCCGAAATTTTAGAATTTATTACAGCATTTATCTGGAAACGCGCTTCTAAAGATAAAAAAGTTAACGAGAATAAAGAGAGCGTAAGGGTTTTTGCTATTTTGTTATTCCTTCCAGAATACCTAGAGCCGTCAAGATTAGAAGGGCATAACACCCAAGAACTTTTTGATACATATAAAGAATACTATAAAACTAAAAAAGATATGCGCTTTAACAGATGCATTATTGATTGCTTTGAATCTGTTTCTAAAAAGTTCAAAGGTGGTTTATTTGAAAATAACGATGGAAAAATTATCAAAGTCGACGATGCAATAAAAAATGTTTATAGAATATTACTATCATTTTAAAGCTACAATAAATTTATTTATTTTCTTCTATACCTCTTTTAAAATATCAATATGATTGCGTTATGGATTAGTATTGGTGTTGTTGGATTAATTCTACTCCTATTTTTATTTGCGATTATCTTTATTCATAACATCATTTTTTACACTCCTAAAAAAGGGCAAGATAATGACTTTCAACTCACTGAATCAACACAATTTCTAGGCTTGACCGATATTATTAATAAATTAATTACCGATATTTGTAATGAGCCTTGTGAACACGTCTACACTACTAGTTATGATCATAAAAAATTACATTCTAGATTATATAGAAATCCTTCTAGTAAACGAGTAGTTATAATGTTCCACGGTTATAGAGGAACCGCAAGAAGAGATTTCTCTGGCTTTGGAATGTATATGATTAAAAAAGGCTATAACGTCTTTCTTGTTGATGAAAGAGGACATGGAGAATCTAAAGGGCATAGCATCACTTTTGGCTATAAAGAAAAAAGAGATGTTCTTTCTTGGATTAGCTTTGCTAAAAAGGAATTAGGAGAAGATAAAGAAATTATTTTAGCGGGTATATCTATGGGAGCGGCCTCTATTTTATTTGCCTCTAAATATATTGATGAACCTATTAAATTGATTTGCGATTGTCCATATAACACTTCTAGTGAAGTATTAGTCTCATTTATGAAAAAACTCAAATTAAAAGTTTGGCTTATTTGGCCGTTAACAAAATTAAGTTCGTTATTAATATCTCACGCATCTTTAACTAAAGATAACGCTTCTAAAGCGCTTAAAAATAGTAAAGCTAAAGCGTTAATTATCCACGGGGATGACGACCACGTTATTAACCATAAATTCTCCTATCAAATCTATTTAGATAATAAAGAAAAAGTTCGCTATGAACTCTTTCCTAAAACAGATCATGGTGTCTCTTTTATGACAGACACTAATAGATACAAAAAAGTAGTTGATGAATTTTTAGAAGATTAATCTATTGATTAATCCACATATATAATAACATCTGAGTTCTTACCGACATATAGGCTCCTTCTTCTAGGAGCTTTTTTACCTCTTCTTTAGTGAACCAACGTGCTTGAATTTCTTCATCTACAAAACACGATTCTTGAATTTCACCTTCAACAGTGCAAATGACAATTTTCATCTCTTCATCGCTAGTTCCAGGAGATGCATAGCTTGGTGGAAGTACGGCTTCGATAGACACTAAATCTAGACCGGTTTCTTCTTTTAATTCTCTAGCTGCAGCAATTTCCGCTGTTTCACCTTCATCAATTAATCCGGCTGGAAAGTTATAAATAAAATGATTAGTGGCGAGTCTAAATTCAGATTGTAGAACAATCTTGGTTTTATCTTTATTAAATGGCACTAATCCCACTCCTGCTGGAACGTTATTGCCAAAACTTTCTATAGTTAAATTAGGATCTCTAGAGATGAATTCGTACTCTTTAATCTTATTATCCTTATTTAAATAAGAAGCAACATAATATGATAAGAATTTTCCTTGATGGATTCTTTTTAAATCTAATAATTTCATAAAATTATTTTAATCCAATAAAACTAATTAGTGCTATAATTATTGCATAAAGTTATTCAAGGAGAATAAAAATGGCAAATACTAAAGAAAGAATTTGCATCATTGGCGGTGGACCTGCTGGTCTTTCTTGTGCAATGTATTTAGAGAAAAAAGGTTACGAAGACTACGTAATCTATGAAAAGCTCAACAAAGTTGGTGGTAAATGTTGGTCACCAAAAATCAAAGTTAAACATAATGGAGTAGAAGAGGAAAAATCCTTCGAAACCGGTGCGATTATGGGTGCTATTACCTATCACGCGGTTAGTGAAATGGAAGAATTTGGTGGTTATTACCATAAAGGTCCAGATTTTAAACCTGGCGAACCAAACATGAGAAGAGAATTTAGAACTCTTGACGGTAAAGTTGATGAATGGACTAATCCAAAAGCTAATTTCTCATTTAAAAAGTTACACGGCTTATTAAAACTCAAAAAACAAATGAAGAGATTAAATAAGTTAATGCAAACAAAATATGTTGGTTATGACTGTTATGGACATATTGGTGTTGCTAAAGGGGAATATTTTGGTATCTCTAAAGGTGTTGATGGACACTGTGGAGCCACTAAAGAAAATAGTTTCCCAAATTATATTAAAGGTACAAACCCAAATCTAAAAGATTTGGCGTTACCATTCTCTGAATTCTGTAAATTAAATAAAGTGGAAGAAGTTCAAAGAATTTGGATCGCACCATTTACATCATTTGGATATGGTTTCTTTGATGAAATTCCTACTGCTTTAGTCATGAAGTATCTTGATGTCACTACTGCTCTTGAGTTCGTGAATTTAAGACTTTGGACTTGGCAAGACGGTACTCAACAAATCTATGAGCACGTTAATAAAAAATTAAAACATCCTGCTTTACTTGAACACGAAGTTGTTAAAGTTGTTAGAGAAGACGGCAAGGTCACTGTCACCACTAAAGACAAATCAGGTAAAGAAAAGAAAGAAGTATTTGATAAATTAATCGTTACCACACCACTAGATTATTTCATCAATTACGCAGACGCTACTAAAGAAGAAAAAGAACTCTTCTCTAAGATTGTTCATGAAAGATATTGCGATTATATCGCAACATTTGAAGAAGGCAAGAGTCCAAATATCTCTGGTTATATGGTGCAAAACATGGTCCCAGAAAGACTTGGTCACGCCATGGTTTATTACAATAGATGGCAATGTCTTGATAGAGACTGCCCTGCTACAGTTTACGCTTTAGCTAATCACACCGGCACACCTGATGTTGATTATGATGTCGTGATGAAAACTATGGATGAAGATATGGCAAGAGTTGGCTTCCCTATTAAAGAGAAATTATATGCTCAAGAAGTCTACTACTGTCCACATGTCTCTGCTAAAGATTATGCCGATGGATGGTATGATAAATTAGAAGCTCTTCAAGGAACTAAAAATACATATTACGCTGGAGAAATTATCTCCTTCGGTGATATGGAAGATACTTGTGCTGCTTCTAAAGACATCATCGGTAGATTCTTCTAATCAATCTATTATAAAACGAGACCCTCATAGAGGGTCTTTTGTTTTGACTTAATAATATTTACTCTTCAAATATCGCCCAAGGATATTGAATCATATATTCCCCGCGATATAAATTAATCGCATCAGGATTATCTTTTTTATATTCATAGGCATCGCAATATACTTTATCAATATCAATGAAGCATTCATTATGTCTTTTAA
>DGHZ01000033.1:0-7845 GCA_002392945.1 Caryophanales bacterium UBA3835
TACTTGCTCCGATTATTAATAGAGGCGAACAGTTGATTGTTGTTAATTTATTAACAAAGAATGACCGCGTTTTATATTTAGAATATTATTTTGATGTCTTTGAAAGAATTCTTCATGAATTATTCTCTCAAAAAGTGATAAGAAAAGATCAAAGATTAATCTTATTAGGTTTTGGGGTAGGAGCCTATCTTGCCACTAAAGCGCATAAAAATCCTGATTTAAATATTGATAGGATGATTTTAATTTCTCCAGTTAATTCTTATAAAGCGGAATATGAATTAAGTGATGAAATTAACAAATTCTCTATTCCTACTTATATTCACTTTGGTCAAAATGACGAAGTTGTGTCTTTAGACACTAGATATAAAATTTATGAAAAAGGTCATCTTAATCCAAATGTGAAATTTTCTTCTTATCCAGTATGTGGACATTATTTATTCTATAAAGACATATTGTCTTTAAGATTAGAAGAATATTATAAGAAACATCACTATAACTGCTTAGTGGGTAAAAAATCTAAATATAAGAATTCTGCTTTACCTGAAGAAGCGATTTTAAATGATAACTTCTTCAATAGATTATTTAATGAAATTGACGATATCCCTAATAAAAAGAGAATAGCTTTATTAACAGATGTTTGCCCTTTATTCGTGAGCGGGGTCGCTGTTGTTATGGATTTACTCCAATTAGAGTTACAGAAACTTGGCTATGAAGTTTATATTGCTGCGTTATGGCATAAAGGCACATCATATAAAGAATTACCTAATGAAACTTATATTCCGATCCCTTCAACTTATTTTTCCTTAGTAAGGAATTATAAAGAACTTCATATATTAAAAACATTCCAGTTTACTAAAGCAGCAAAAATGCTTTCCTTATTTGGATTTGACTATATTCATCTTCATACAGAATATTCCGCTGGGGTTATTGCTTTAAAGTTAGCGAAGATGACAGGAATAAATCTTTTATATACTTATCACACTTTGTGGAATTTATATTATCAGAATAAATTTGGTTTAGATTTAGGTAATATCGTTTATAAAACTGCAAAAAGTTTAATTTTCCAACGTATCTATAACGAATGTAAGATTATCACTGTCCCATCTCAAAAGAGTTATGAAATATTAAAGAAGGATATCGGGGACAAGGATATTAGAATTATTCCTTCTCCAGTTAACTCTTCTAAATTTCAAATTTCAAAGATGGATAAAGAACTCATTGATAACTTAAAAGAGTCTTATAAACTAAAGAACAGAAAAGTGCTTGGTTATGTGGGCCGAGTCTCCTTAGAAAAGAATATTGTTGAGACTCTTCAATATATCGCAAAAATCAAGCATGAGGTGCCAAATATCGCCTTCATTATTGTTGGTGTTGGTGATGCTATCCCAATGCTTAAAAAGACCACAAAAAGGCTAAAATTAGAAGAAAATGTCATTTTTGTCGGGGAAATTGAGAATTCTAAGCTCAAATATTATTATTCTTTATTTGACGCTTTTGTGACCGCCAGTAACTTTGAAACCCAAGGCTTAACTTATTTTGAAGCCGCTTTATGTGGGACCCCAATATTAGCCAAAGCCGATAAAGCGTTAGATGGAGTTTTCACTGATGGAGAAAACGCTCTTATTTATCATAACTATACTGAATGGGTCTATAGACTTGAAAAAGCCTTATTTGGTGATGTGAGATCAATTGTGAAAAACGCTAAAAAGACAATGCAAAATTATTCTAGCGATAAATGGGCAAGACAATTAGAAGCCATTTACAAAGAATTAAATCCAGACAAATAGGAGTAGAAGAATATGAAAAAATGTCCAACATGTAATGCCGAATATGGAGATGGGGCAACGTATTGTGAGAGTTGTGGAACTAAGCTCGTGAAATACCGTAAATGTCCGCACTGCGGGGCTAATGTTGAAGTTGATGCAATTTATTGTCATAGGTGCGGTAAATCTGTTGACTCTGTTGAACGCGTAGCTAGCGTCATCACTCCTTCTAGTCCAGCATCTAATAAAAAAGTAACTTCTTCTACTATTGAACAATATAAAAAAGAGATTGCTGAATATAGAAGTAAAAGAATTACTCTAGTTACTCTTGGTTCCATCTTATTAGCTGTTGGTTTAGTTTTAACGATTGTTTTCTTTTATCTTGGTGTTAGAGCAATGCCTACTAGTGGTGATCCTTTCTCTAATTCCTCCATTTTATATTTATTATTCGGAGCACTATTTGAATTAGTAGCAGATGCTGGTATTGCTTTATTAATTATTTCTGGCGCTGTTTTTGGTAGGAAAATTGCCAATCGTCAAAGAATAATTGACGAGTGGAACTCCCGCTATTAAAAAAATATAAATAAGGATGTGCGATTAATAATGCATATTCTTTTTTTATTTGATAAAATAAATTCAAGGATTTTTCTTTTGTAGACTTAATTAGGAGGATTTTTATGTCCGAAAAGTACTTAAAAGAATATGAAGCCGGATATACACCTAAACTTGTGATGGAAGAAGCATCACGCTGTTTACTTTGTCACGACGCTCCATGTTCTAAAGCCTGTCCTGCTGGAACGGATCCAGCAAAATTTATTCGTTCTGTGCGTTTTAAAAATTTTAAAGGCGCTGCAGAAACTGTTCGTATTAATAACATCTTAGGTGCAATTTGTGCCAGAGTCTGTCCAACCGAAAGATATTGCCAATTAGGTTGTTCTAGAAGTGGTATTGATAAGCCAATTGATATCGGAAGAATTCAAAGATTTGTTACCGACTATGAAGATTGCCTTAAGATGGATATCTTAGAAAAGAAGGCATCTAACGGCAAGAAAGTCGCAGTTGTTGGTAGTGGTCCTGCAGGATTATCTATTGCTGGTTTATTAGCCTTAGAAGGCTGTAAAGTTGTAGTTTTTGAAAAAGAAGCCAAAGCTGGTGGATATATGAGATACGGTATGCCTGAATACCGTTTACCATCTGCAGTGGTTGATAAAGAGATTAAACGCATTGAAAAATTAGGAGTGGAAATTAGAACTTCTAGTAAGGTAGAAGATTTAAAGAAACTTCAAAAAGAATATGATGCGGTTGTTCTTGCAGTTGGTCACTCTAAAGGAAAGATGTTACCAATGTTTGAAGGTCATAGATTTGTGAAGACTGCTGTTAACTTCTTACATGAATGTAAGAGAAAGAAAGGCAATGTCAAAGTCCCTGAAAACGTCTTAGTGATCGGTGGTGGCGATGTTGCAATGGATGTAGTTACTACACTTAAACTCTTAGGCGTTAAACAAGTGACCGATGTAGTTTATGAAACATTTGCAGAATTCAAAGCTTCTAAAAAAGAACTTCAAGGCGCTCAAGCAGAAGGTGTTTCTATTATCGATGGTTATGTCCCTGTTTCCTTAAAAGGAAAGACTGTGAGATTTACTCATAGATATGTTCCTGCTGAACTCAAAGTTAAAGCTGATTTAATTATCCTTGCAGTTGGTCAAGCTACTGAAGCTGGAGAATTTGGCTTAGAAGTAAATAAACTTCAAGAAGTTGAAAAAGTTGAAGGCAACTTATTCACCTGTGGTGATATCTATAAAGGCGGAGAAAAGACCGTTGTTTATGCGGTGAGATCTGCTAAAGAAGTTGCGTATAAAGTTAAAAAATATTTAGGAGGTAAATAATTATGGTAAAGAAAGATTTAAGTATTACCTTCTTAGGTGTTAAATTCCCTAATCCATTTTGTCTATCATCTTCCCCAGTAGGAAATGATTATGACATGTGTAAAAAAGCCTATGACTGTGGATGGGGCGGTATTGTCTTTAAGACAATTGGACCTAAATCCTATGTCATTAATGAAGTGTCTCCAAGATTTGATACATTAACTAAAGAAGCTGAACCATTTGTCGGTTTTAAAAACATGGAACAAATCGCAGAACACTCTTTAGAAGAAAACCTTGCTGACTTAGCAAGATTAAAGAAAGAATATCCTAAACAAGTATTAATTGCCTCCATTATGGGTAATGATGAAGCGAGCTGGGAAGACCTCGCTCGCAAAGTTACCGAAGCAGGCGCAGACATGATTGAAATGAACTTATCATGTCCTCAAATGACATCTCATGCGATGGGTAGTGACGTTGGTACTAACGCCGAACTATGTAAGAAATACTGTCAAGCTGTTAAACGTGGATCTAAACTCCCTATGATGGCGAAAATGACACCAAATATTACCGATATGGTGCCAGTTGCTAAGGCTTGTTTAGAAGGTGGAGCGGACGGTATTGCCGCGATTAACACTATCAAGTCAATATGTAATATTGATTTAGATAAGAAAATCGGTATGCCAATCGTTAACGGTAAATCCGCAATCTCTGGATATTCAGGAAAAGCTGTTAAACCAGTCGCATTAAGATTTATCCAACAAATGAGAACTGCTATTCCTAACTTAGAAATCTCTGGTATTGGCGGATGTGAAACTTGGGAAGATGCTGCGGAATTCATTTTAGTGGGTTCTAAAACTATTCAAGTTACTACCGCGATTATGCAATACGGCTATAGAATCGTTGAAGATTTATGTAATGGCTTAATGCACTATATGGAAGAACAACATGTTGATCACTTAGAACAATTAGTGGGCAAGGCTAATAAGAACATTATTCCTGCTGAAGAACTTGATAGAGACTATATCGTCTATCCGGAAATCGATAAGGAAAAATGTGTTGGTTGTGGCCGCTGCTACATCTCTTGTTATGACGGAGCTCACCAAGCTATGGAGTGGGATGAAGAATCTAGAAGACCAAGCTGTAACCACGATAAATGTGTTGGCTGTCTCTTATGCGGACATGTCTGCCCAGTAGGCGCTATTTCTAAAGGTGAAATTGTCTTTAAAAAGACCGCTAAACCAGGAAGAAAAGTCCAAGACGTTAGATTATAATCTAAAATCATAAACAACTAGGAGAGTTTCATTTCTCTCCTTTTTTTGTTGATTGATTTTTATACAAGAAAATTTCAAAAATCGTAAAAATCTTGTACAAATAAATATGAAAATTTGTTATCTCAATATTTTCCTTTAAAAAAGTTAAACAACATGATAATGTAATTTTAGTGTCACCCGTGGTAGTTAACGACTACCGCCTAGAGGGACACTTTTTATTTTGCTTTCTTTTTAATTATTCTTAGCCAAATACGCTTATAGTCTTTAGGGTGGAGCTTATAATCATTTAATATTTCTTTTAGAAATTTTTTCTCATCAATAGACATATCATCTCTTATAAACGAAATTTCGTCCCAGTTTGTTGGATTATGAATTTGTAAGTTTTTATGATGTCCACTTTTCTGACTGTGAGTTAATCCTAAATTGAAATAACATAAACCGTCATCTGATTCTGCAAATACAATAACAGGGTGTTTACGTTTTTTGTTGATTCGCAGGTGCCATTTAATAAATTTCATAAAAATACCTCTCAATTATATAAGAGTGAAAAAAAACGAAAATTTGTGAAAAAAATTTTTTGGATTTCCTTTATTAACTTTGTTAATACTTTTTTTAAAACCAGATTTGTAATTCCTATATGCAATTTTATATTGCCTATAGATTTTATATTCCTTAAAATAATATCGCTGAAATATTACTTAGTAATATAAAAGGAGGGCCTATATGGCACATTTACAAGGCGCTGCTGTGAAGCAAATCACAGAGATCGTAAATCGATATAAAGGAGAAGGAACTCCATTAATGATGATTCTTTCTGATATTCAAAAGGAATACGGATATATTCCTCTAGAAGTTCAGGAATTAGTTTCATTATTAACTGGTATCCCAGTGAGTGAAATTTACGGTGTTGTCACTTTCTATTCATTCTTCTCACTTACACCAAAAGGCAAATACGTTGTTGGTGTTTGCTTAGGTACTGCATGTTACGTCAAAGGCTCTCAATTAGTCTTAGATAAATTTGAAGAATTACTTGGTATTAAACCAGGTGAAACTACCCCAGACGGCTTATTCACATTAGATGCATTACGTTGTGTTGGAGCGTGTGCGATTGCTCCAGCGGTTTCTATTAATGGTAAAGTTCACCCAATGGTCCAAGTAAGTCACGTTGAAAAAATTATTTCTGATATAAGAAGAAAAGAAGAGGAGGTAAGTGGATATGGTCAAAATTAAGTCTAGTGAAGAACTTATTCAAAAACACGAAGCTGAACATAAATGTTTAGATCAAAAGTTTCACTGCGAACCTGGTAAAAAAGCCATTGTTGTTTGTGGTGGTACAGGATGTTTATCCTCTGATAGTAGAGAAATCTTAGAGAGATTCCATCATTTAATTAAAGAACATCACTTAGAAGATAAAGTGACCGCGAATATTGTTGGTTGCTTTGGTTTCTGTTCTCAAGGTCCATTTGTCAAAGTCTTCCCAGAAGATACTTTATACACCAAAGTGAAAGTTGAAGACTGTGAAGAAATTATTGAAAAAGACATTATGGACGGCAAGGTTGTGGAAAGACTATTATTCGTTGATCCATTAACTCATCATAAAGTTGCTCAACAACATGAAATTCCATTCTATAAATTACAAAAAAGAGATATTGCCTTAAAAGGTAATGCCGAAATTAATCCTGAAGATATTAATGAAGCTTTAGGTCAAGGCGCATTCTTAGCCTTAAATAGAGCCCTTCATATGGATCCTCAAGAAGTCATCGATGAAGTATTAAAATCAGGCTTACGTGGTAGAGGGGGCGCGGGCTTCCCAACTGGTAGAAAGTGGCAATTCGCTCACGATGTGAAATGTGATGAAAAATACGTCGTTTGTAATGGGGATGAAGGTGATCCAGGAGCATTTATGGATCGTAGTATCATCGAAGGTAACCCAATTAACGTTATTGAAGGTATGATGATTGAAGGCTACGCGATTGGTGCTCAAAACGGTTATTTCTATATTCGTGCTGAATATCCTGTCGCTGTGGCAAGATTAAGAAACGCTATTAAACAATGTGAAGAAATGGGCTTATTAGGAGACCATATCTTAGGAACAGACTTCTCCTTCCACTGTCATATTAGACTTGGAGCAGGAGCCTTCGTTTGTGGAGAAGAAACTGCTTTACTTAACTCTATTGAAGGTAAAAGAGGCATGCCTCGTCCACGTCCACCTTTCCCAGCAGTGAAAGGTTTATGGGATAAACCATCTGTTATTAATAACGTGGAAACACTCGCTAACGTTCCTTATATCTTATTACATGGTGCTGATGCTTATGCTTCTATTGGCACTGAAAAATCTAAAGGTACTAAGGTGTTTGCTCTTGGTGGAAAAGTCAACAACGTTGGTTTAGTAGAAGTTCCTATGGGAATTACCTTAAGACAATTAATCTTTGATATTGGTGGTGGTATCCCTAACGGTAAGAAATTTAAAGCTATTCAAACTGGTGGACCTTCTGGAGGTTGCTTAACTGAAAAAGATTTAGACACTCCAATTGATTACGATAACTTAATCGCTGCAGGTTCTATGATGGGATCTGGAGGAGCGATTGTTATGGATGAAGATAACTGTATGGTCGACGTCGCTAAATTCTATATGACATTTATTTGCGATGAAAGTTGCGGAAAATGTTCTCCATGTAGAATTGGTACCAAACGCTGCTTAGAATTATTAACTAAGATTACTGACGGTAAAGGTACAATGGAAGATCTTGATGAACTAAAGAATTTAGCTAATGTCATTAAGAGTAACTCCTTATGTGGCTTAGGACAAACTGCTCCTAACCCAATCTTGTCAACAATGAATGCCTTCTATGATGAATATGTCGCTCATATTAAAGATAAGAAATGTCCTGCTCATGTTTGTAAGAACTTAATGCAATATAAAATTATTGAAGACCGTTGTGTTGG
>DGHZ01000033.1:7938-17537 GCA_002392945.1 Caryophanales bacterium UBA3835
TCGTTCCAGTTGGTAAGAGTGAATCTATGCCTCTTAGAGTCCATAGAATTAATCCAGATAACTGTGTGAAGTGTGGATTATGTATCGCTAACTGCCGATTCGGCGCCATTATTAAGGACTAAGGAGGGAAATGCCATGAGTTTAGTGAATATTAAAATTGATGGAAAAGATTTCCAAGTTGAAAGCGGATTAACAATTTTAGAAGCCGCGAGAAAATGTGGATTTATCATTCCTAGTTTATGTGCCTTTAATAACGGCAAATGTTCTAGAGCAAGCTGTAGAGTTTGTTTAGTAGAAGTTAAAGGTGCTAGAGGTTTAGTAGCATCTTGTGTTTATCCAGTAGCCGAAGGCATGGAAATTTCTATTTCTTCCTCTAAAGCTGTTGAAGCTAGAAGAGCTTCAGTGGAATTAATCTTATCTAACCACCATAAAAACTGTTTACAGTGTGAGAAAAATGGACACTGCGAATTATTAGAAGTTTCTAAAATGGTCGGGGCAAGAGATCATATGTATGAAGGAGAACAAACTCCTGCTACTATTGATGAACTCGCACCAGGCTTAATTAGAGATACATCAAAATGTATTTTATGTGGTAGATGTATTGAAAGATGCAAAGAAGCCCAAGGTATTTCTATTTTAGGCTTTGAAAATAGAGGCTTCCAAACAATTGTTTCTCCTGTTGGAAATAGAAGTTTCGCTACTTCTCCATGTTTACAGTGCGGACAATGTGTTAATGTTTGTCCAACTGGCGCTTTAATGGAAAAGAGCGAAATTGCTAAAGTTGACGAAGCTTTTAAAGCTGGTAAGAAAGTGATTGTACAAACCGCTCCTGCGGTTAGAGCGGCCATTGCTGAAGAATTTGGCGAAAAGATTGGTACCCCAGGTACTGGTAAAATGGTCGCTGCGCTTCATAGACTTGGCTTCTATAGAGTATTTGACACTAATTTCGGTGCTGATTTAACCATTATGGAGGAAGCACATGAATTATTAGAGAGAATTAAAAAAGGTGGAGTGTTACCTCAAATTACTTCCTGTTCTCCAGGATGGATTAATTATTTGGAATATTATTGTCCAGAATTAATTCCAAATGTCTCTACTTGCAAATCCCCACATATGATGGTTGGCGCGATTATTAAGAGCTATTTTGCTAAGAGTCATGATATTGACCCTAAAGACATCTTTGTGGTTTCTATTATGCCTTGTACTGCTAAAAAGTATGAAAGACAAAGAAAACAAATGCCTAATGATGTTGATGCGGTCTTAACAACTAGAGAACTCGCTAAGATGATTAAACGTAGTGGTATCAACTGGGCTAAACTTCCAGAAGAAGAATTTGATCCTGATTTATTAGGTGATTATAGTGGCGCTGGTGTCATCTTTGGTGTAACTGGCGGAGTTATGGAAGCTGCTTTAAGAACTGCTTACTATTGGCTTACTGGAAAAGAATACGGCAAAATCGAATTCCACGAAGTAAGAGGCCAAGAAGCTATTAAAGAAGCTGATATTAATATTGAAGGTACTGTGGTTAAAGTTGCTGTTGCTAGCGGCATGAAAAACGCCAAAGTCTTATTAGATCAAATTAAAGAAGGTAAATCACCATATGCCTTTATTGAAATCATGTGTTGCCCAGGTGGTTGTATCAATGGTGGTGGTCAACCTTACGTTAAACCACTCTTCTTAGTTAACGAAGATGATAACATTTTAGAAACTTATAGAGCAAAAAGAGCAAGTGTTCTTTATAAAGAAGATGAAAGACAAGTTATTAGACAATCTCATAATAACAAGGACATTCAAAAACTCTATAAAGACTTCTTAGGTGAACCAGGAAGTGAACTTGCTGAAGAATTATTACATACTTCATATTGTTCTGATAGAGAAAAATATCCAGTTAAATAATAATTAAATAAATGAACCGCTTGATAATCATCAGGCGGTTTTTTCGCAGCAAAATTTGCAAAATTTGGTACTCAAGTACTAAAAATGCATGATTTTGTTGTATTTTACAATTTGTGAATAATATTATTATTTCCATTAAAATTAATAATGATATAATCATTAATCATATGGAAATCAAATTATATAACTCATTAACTAATAAAGTAGAAGAATTTCATCCTTTAAAAGAGGGTGAAGTATCAATGTATGTCTGTGGACCTACTGTTTATAACTACCCTCATATTGGAAATATGCGTCCAGTAGTGGTTTTTGATACTTTAAGAAGATTCTTTACTTATATTGGATATAATGTGACTTATGTATCTAATTTCACTGATGTTGATGATAAAATCATCAATGAAGCGATTAAACAAAATAAGTCTGAAAAAGAATTAACTGAATTCTACATCAACGAATTTAAAAAGACCACAGAGGCAATTGGTAGTCAAATCCCTTCAATTACTCCTAAAGTTACGGAATATATACCTGATATTATCAATTATATTGATAACTTAGTGAAAATTGGTGCAGCTTATGTAGTGGATGGAGATGTCTATTTTAGAGTGCCAAAAATTAAAGATTATGGAACGTTAAGTGGGATTAATGTTGAAGACTTAGTAGTGGGTGCTCGTATAGAAGAAAATTCTCATAAAGAATCTCCTCTTGATTTTGCTTTATGGAAAAAGACCGATAAAGGCATTAATTGGCCTTCTCCTTGGGGAAATGGTAGACCTGGCTGGCACACTGAATGTACTGTTATGATCGATAAAATCTTTCCAAGCCACTTTATTGATATTCATGGCGGTGGATATGATTTAAAATTCCCTCATCACGAAAATGAAATTGCTCAAAGCGAAGCTACGCATGGCAATAAAATAGCGAATTTATGGATGCATAATGCATTTATCAATTTTGGTAATGAAAAAATGTCTAAAAGTTTAGGCAATGTAGTCTATGCAAAAGACTTAATTGCTAAAGTTGGTGGAGCAGTCACTAGATTAGTTATTTTATCAACTCATTACCGTCAACCTGTTAATTTTACTGAAGATACAGTCTCTGCAGCTGCTCAAGAAATAGCCAAAATGAAAATGGTTAATAAACAAATGGCATTAAAACTTCAATCTGCAGATATGGATTTAACAAAAGGACAAGCAACCTACATAAATGAATTTTTAAATGCGCTTTCTGATGACCTAAATACTGCTAATGCGTTGACTGAATTGTATAACGTTATTAAACTTGCTAATCAAGAAATTAGAGTTAAAGAACCTGACTATAATAAGTTATTAGATCTCTTCAAATCTATTAATGATATGTTCTATATATTAGGATTAGATATTCCATATGTAAAAATGGACGTAAATGATAAAAAACTCTATCAAAACTACCTAAAAAGTAAAGAAAATAAAGATTTTGAACTTTCTGATAAACTCCGTGAAAAGCTTATTACTAAGGGAATAATGTAATAAAATATTATTATGGAAAAAGAAAATATTAATCTCATTTTTGGGAGGAATCCAGTTAAGGAAGCTTTAAGGGCTAATCGTGTAACTAAAGTCTTTATCGCGAATAATTTTTCCGATAAAGAAATTAACTTACTTCTACAAGAAAAGAAGCCGTACATCAAAGTGATTTCAAATAATGAATTAGATTCTAAATGTCATGGAGTCCACCAAGGCATAATGGCAGAAATCAAACATTATGAGTATCTCGATTTAGATGAGATTATTAGGCGCTCTAGAAAAGTTGAAGTTCCGATTGTTGTCATCCTTGACGGAATTAATGATACACACAATTTAGGGGCAATCTTAAGATCGTGTGATGTTTTTAACGTTACCGGTGTAATTATTCCGAAGCATAACCAAGTTCCTCTCAATGCGACAGTTGCTAAAAGTAGTGCAGGAGCAATTAATTTTGTTCCAGTAGCCCAAGTTTCTTCTTTAAACCAAACTATCCAAAAATTAAAAGATAACGGATTCTGGGTTGTATCTACTGATGGTAGTGCAAAAGTTGATTATAATCAACTTAAGTATGATTTTCCTGTTGCTCTAGTTATTGGATCTGAAGGAAAAGGGGTCTCTTCTTTAATTATTAAAAATTCAGATTATGTTGTTAAAATTCCTCAGTATGGCCACGTTAATTCGCTTAATGCATCGGTCGCTGCTGGTATTTTGTTAGCGAGAATTAGAAATTAAACATAAAAACCTTAACTGGTAGTACTCCTGAAGGGAGTTTTTTTATGTTTGAAAAATTCAAAGACAAAACTGACAACGAGCTAGTTTTGCTATACAAGAAGCAACGTAATGATGATGTTGAGTTTGAGTTAATTTCTCGATATCAAAGATTTTCAAAGAAGCTAGCTAGAGAACTTTTTGATAAGTTCAATTTCTTATATCAAGTCGAATACGAAGATATTTATTGTATTTGCCTTGGTGCGCTATTTTCTTCAATTAGAAGTTTTTATGAAAATAACAGTGTTTTTTATTGTTATTGGAAAACAGCTGCGAATAATGAAGTGACTTCATATGTTAGTAAGTTTACTAACATTCATAAAAGCAATATCGATGACTTTTTTAATTTAGAAGAAGGTGTCTCTTATAATAGTTTCTTAAAAGAAAAAGCACAAAATTCGGAGGACGAATTTATCTATAGTTTTAATTTAGATGAGATTCTATCTAATCCTAAACACAATTTTGCTCAAAAGGATGTAGATGTTTTTCGTCTCTATTTAGCGGGCTACACAATTAGAGATATCGTGAATTTAACAAACTCTACTTATAGCAAAGTTAGATACCAAATTGATTCTGTCAGACATAAATTAGCAAATATTTTGTTCAATCAATAGAATGAAACAAAATAACTTGTTATAATAGTCGACATGAAATGCGTATCCATTAAAAACTTATCTTATGCATATATCAAAGATAGACCAGTTATTAAAGATTTATCTTTACAAATTAACCAAGGCGAATATGTTTCTCTTGTTGGACATAATGGATGTGGTAAATCTACCCTTGCTAAATTATTAGTAGGTCTATTATTCCCAAACGAAGGAAATATTGAGATATGTGGATTAGAGCTAAATAACAAGAATATTAATGAGATACGTAAAAAAGTTGCGATCGTCTTCCAAAATCCTGATAACCAATTTATCGGAGCGACCGTGGAAGATGATATAGCCTTTTCTTTAGAGAACATGTGTGTCCCTAGAGAGAAGATGCTAACTTTAGTGAAAGAATATGCTCAAAAAGTCGGAATGGAGCAATTCCTAACTAAAGAGCCAGGATATTTATCTGGAGGACAAAAACAAAGAGTCGCAGTTGCGGACGCTTTAATTAGAAATCCAGAAATATTAATTCTTGATGAAGCTACTAGTATGCTTGATCCAGCCGGCAAGCAAGATATTTTAAATTTGGTCAAAAAGATGAGAAGTGAGAATCCTAATCTCACCATTATTTCCATTACCCATGACATTGATGAAGCGTATGATTCTGACCGCATTATTTTAATGCATGAAGGAGTAAATGTACTTAGCTGTAAACCTAGTGAATTATTTGAAAAAACCGACATTATTTCAAAATATAACTTAGATTTGCCGTTTATTATTGAATTAAAGACCAAAATTAAAGATTTAGGAATTGATGCTAATGAGTCAGATTCTTTAGATAGCATTGGAGAGAAAATATGCAAATTAAAATAATGAATCTCTCCTATACTTATTTAGCTAAGACACCTAATGAAGTAGAAGCACTTCATGATGTATCTTTAGAGATGCCAGAAGGTAAAATTACTTCGATTATCGGTCATACTGGGAGCGGGAAATCCACACTTATTCAAACGCTTAACGGCTTACTTATTCCTACTAGCGGAGAAGTCCATGTCGGAGATTTTGTTGTTACTAATAAAAAAAAGAAGAACAAAAAAATTAAAGAGTTAAGAAAATCTTTAGCGATTGTTTTCCAGTTTCCAGAATATCAACTATTTGAAGAGACTGTAGAAAAAGATGTAGCCTTTGGATTAAAAAATTATGGAGTTAAAGAGCCTGAGGCGATTGAATTAGCTCATAAAGCCTTAGAAGAAGTTGGCATTGATAAATCGTTTTATAAACGTAGTCCGTTTGAATTATCTGGTGGAGAAAAACGACGTGTAGCGATTGCGGGAATTATTGCCCTTAATCCTGATATTTTAGTTTTAGATGAACCTACAGCTGGATTAGATCCTCGAGGAAGTAAGATTATTCTTAATTTAATTAAGAAATTCAATAAAGAAGGAAAAACCATAATTTTAGTCACTCATGATATGAACATTGTCCTTAATTATAGCGACCATGTCATTGTGATGAATGATGGTAAAGTGGCTTTTGAAGGCACTCCAAGTACTTTATTTAATGGGGATATTTCTCAATACTCAATTGATGTTCCTGAATTATTTAAATTTGTAAAGATTTTAGAAGACAAAGGTATGAAATTAGATATATCTAATATTAGAACAATTGATGATCTAATTAATCAACTTAAGGAGAAAAGATGAATAATTTAACATTCGGTCGATATTCTCCGTTTAACACCTTCACTCATAAGCTAGATCCAAGAAATAAAATTTTCTTGATGATTATTTTATTTGTCTGTGTCTTTTTAAAGGTTACTGTCTGGTCATCTACTTTAATTATGGCTGGCACTTTATTCTTATTTATGATTTTGGTGATGCTTATTTCTAAAGTAAGTATCTTGTCTTTACTTAAAAGTTTAGGAGCAATGTGGTTTTTGTTCCTCTTCTTATTAGTGATTTATATGTTTGTTCCTAATCCCGCATATAGCCCAGAACATGTGGCATTTAGAATCAATAATTATCCAGTTTATTATGACGCTTTTATTCAGTGGGGATATATTGTCATTAGATTAGTGATGATGTTAATGGTGACAATGATATTAACTAGTACCACTAAACCGATGGATTTAACTTATGGCTTAGAGTGGTATTTAACTCCACTTAAACTAGTGAAATTCCCGTCGCATATTGTGGCGATGACTTTAAGCATTGCTTTAAGATTTATTCCAACTCTTATTGATGAGACTAATAGGATTATCAAAGCTCAATCTTCTAGAGGTGTGGATTTTAATCGTGGTGGAATCTTTAAAAGATTCAAAGCTATATTCGCTTTAATAATTCCTTTATTTGTCTCCGCGATTACTCGAAGTGAAGAATTATCTGATGCAATGGAAGCTAGAGGCTATGACCCATACGCAAAAAGAACTAGATATAGAAAATTACAATTCCATCTTGTGGATTTATTAGCCTTAATAATTGTTTTATTAGTATTTGGAGCGATTTTATTCTTAGTTATATATAATAATCATTATCAACAAGTAGATATAATCTACTGGATTAGTGGAGTACACCCAATTATATGAGAATCTTAGCGTTAACTAAATATAAAGGTACTAACTATGCGGGTTGGCAAAGGCAACCTAATGCTTTATCTATACAGCAAGTAATTGAAGAACAATTATCTAAATACTTTAATCGTGAAATCACTATCTATGGGGCAGGTCGTACTGATGCGGGTGTGCACGCTTTAGGACAAAGATTTCATTTTGATATTGATGTTGATGAACTTGATTTAGATAGACTTATCTATTCCTTAAATAAAATGCTTCCAGAAGATATATCTATTGAAGATATGGAAGAAGTGGAACCAGATTTCCATGCGAGATTATCCGCGAAAAGCAAGATATATAACTACTTAATATCTTTTGAGTCTAAGTCACCTTTCTTTTACGATACATGTTATTTATGTCCTAAGAAATTTGATGTACCTATTTTTAAAGAAGCGTTACAACATTTTGTTGGTAAGCATAACTTTAAAAACTTCACTTCTAAAGAAGAAGATAAAGATAATTTCGTTAGAGAAATCTACTCAATTGATGTCGTAGGAGAAGAAGAATTCCTATCTATCACCTTTAGAGGGACAGGCTTCATGCGTTATATGATTAGATTTATTATCGGGTACGCGATGGATGTTGCATATGGGAAATACGATATCGATTCAATTGATGATTTGCTTAATGATGATAGTGAAAGACATATAACCGCTAGTAAAGCTCCTAGTAGAGGTTTATTGCTGGTCGCTGTAGAATACTAAGCCGCTTAATAAGCGACTTTTTAATTACAAACTTAAGTTTGTGCTTTTATCGTTTGGAATTTTTCAATATGCGAATTGCATACTTTAGGGGTCAAAATATGCAATTCAGCAATTAAAATTGCACAAAAAATGCTAAAAATATGCAATTTAAGTCCCGAAATTGCATAAAAATCCTCAAAAATATGCAATTTAGCAAATAACAATAAACTATTTATAAATCATCACATAGTGATATAATACATATCGGAAAAAATAGGAGAGATTATTATGGGAAGAGCACATGAAGTTAGAGCCAAAGCCATGGCTGCAACTGCTGCCGCACGTAGTGCGTTATTTATGAGAGCCAGTAAAGAAATCTATATGGCTGCTAGTAGAGGTGTTCCTGACCCAGATAGTAACTTAGCCTTACGTTCTGCTATTGAAAAATGGAAAGCGCAACACGTCACTAAAGATGTTATTGAAAGAGCGATTCAAAAAGCTAAAGGTGGCACTGCCGAATCTTATGATGAAGGAAGATATGAAGCCTTTGGTCCAGGTGGAAGTTTATTTATTATTGATACCTTAACTGATAACACTAACCGTGCTTTAGTGGAAGTTAGAACCGCTGTCACTAAAAAAGGTGGTCACTTAGGATCTGTTATCTTTAATTTCTATCAAGCTGGATTATTTGCTTTTAAAGGAAATAATAGAGATGAAGTTGAAGAGGCTCTTATTTTAGGTGATGTTGATGTCCAAGAAGTTACTGAAGAAGACGGAGAAATCGAAGTTGTAACTGCTCCTGAAGCATTTGCCAAAGCTAGAGAAGTTTTAGGGGAATTAGGTATTACAGAATTTGATACCGCTGAAGTGACCTTCTTACCAAATGAATATGTAGAAATCACTGATCCAGAAGATAGAAGAAAATTTGAAGAATTATGTGATATGTTAGATGAACTTCAAGATGTTCAAAACGTATACCATAATGTTAAATAATAATTTGTTGATTTATATAAAAATTCGCATTGATGAAATGCGATTTTTTTTATGCTTTAACTATGTTAGAGTTGACACTATACGTCTATAGAAGTATAGTAATGATGAGGAAACATTATGAATACTATAAAGCTATATCATGGATCGCCTGTTATTGTTGAAAAACCATTATATGGTTTTGGAAAAGAATACAATGATTATGGACATGGTTTTTACTGCACAGAACATATCGAATTAGCAAAAGAATGGGCATGTTCTATTAATGAAGATGGATTTGTAAATGAATATGAACTAA
Source organism: Caryophanales bacterium UBA3835 (assembly GCA_002392945.1). Taxonomy (GTDB): domain Bacteria; phylum Bacillota_I; class Bacilli_A; order RFN20; family CAG-826; genus UBA2450. The sequence continues at coordinate 17,283 of DGHZ01000033.1, forward strand.
ATATGGATAATTTATCTATTTTGAACTTATCCAGCAATCAATATCACATTTTAAATTGGTTAGCCATTATATTAGATAACCGTTTAGTGAACCTATCTACTCCAATTGCAGAAAGAGCAAGGAAATATCTCATAGATAATTTTTTACCTGATTATAAACAATGCGATCTAATTATCGGCTATAGAGCAGATGATTCATATTTTTTATTTGCTAGATCATTTATCAATAATGAGATATCTCTTAAACAATTAAGCT
>DGHZ01000057.1 GCA_002392945.1 Caryophanales bacterium UBA3835
GAATAAAGATAGAAAGATAATTGGGACAAAGAAATAAGAATTAGCGTTAATAAAATACATTCCTACCGCTAAAGAAATAGAACTCACAATTTGCCAAAGCGGAATTGTTATTTTATCCCTTTTATCAATGAAATCATTGATTTGAATGTCACACTTCACCTTTTGATAGCCTGGTTCTTTATTGACCACCAGCGCTTTATGGTCCCACTGACTATAAAAGATTTCTCTAGGGAGTTTTCTTTTGCCTGTTTCCGGATCGTAGATTTTGACATATTTCCGGCTCATTGCTAAAACGAGAACGCTATGTTTAACTCCTTTTCTTTTTTCAAGTGTAACAATAAAGGGATATTCTTTATTCCTTTCAATTTCATTTGACCCGCTAATACGGATACCTGATACGTCCATATGATAATTCGCGGCGATTTTCTTTAAATCCATAAAGCTATATGGTTTATCTTCGCCCTTTAAAAATAGATAGTTCTTGTCATGATGATAATTGGCCAATAACATCTTTAGACAAGCAAAGGCACAATCATGTTGGCCGACTTGGGATATAAAGTACATTTTTCCTCCTTTGTAGAGAAAGGTCCCTACATATAATAAAGACTGGAAAAATCGCCAACCTTGCGAAAAATTTTTTAAAAAGTTATTAAAGAAAATTAAAAGACCCTTAAGGGTCTTATTTTTTGAAGTTCTTTTGGAATTTATAGAAAGGGTTATCGCTTTCTTTAGTGTTTTCTTTATATTCCTTCAAAGCTTCTTTTTGCTTTTTATTTAGTGAAGTTGGAGACTTGATATCTAAGTGTACATATTGATCTCCAGGCTTACCTGTTCTTAAATCTTTAATACCTTGTCCGCGCATTCTTAGAGTTTGACCTGGCTGAGTTCCTTCTGGAACAGTGAGATAAACATTACCATTTACTGTTGGAACTTCAATCTTTGTACCTAAGATTGCATCGACAAAGTCGAGTGGAATAGTAAGATGAATATCATTCCTTTCTCTTTGGAAATATGGATGCTCCTTAACAGTAATTTCAATATAGAGGTCTCCGTGTTCCCCTCCATTACTTCCTGCAGCTCCCATTCCTTGAAGTCGGATTTGTTGGCCACTTTGAATACCCACTGGAATATGGATTTTCATCGTTTTCTTAACGCGTTTATGTCCACTTCCACCACAAACAGAACATTTCTTTAGAATTGTTCTACCTGCACCGTTACAATCTGGACATATCGTTTCGGTATTCATCATACCAAAGATGCCACGTTGTTGACGAATGATTGTGCCCTTACCACTACATTTAGCACAAGTTTTAATATCGCTAGGACTATCAGCTCCTGAACCATGGCAGTGTGGACAATCCTCTTCAAAGTCGAATGACACCTCTTCATCTTTGCCGTTCACTGCATCCATAAATTCGACGCGATGTTTCATTAAGATGTCATCTCCTCTTTGAGGACCGGTTCTTCTAGCGCTACGTCTAGCACCTCCTCCACCAAAGAAGGATGAGAATATATCACCTAAATTGATATCTTCACCAAAACCAGAGAATCCACCTGCAAATGGATTACCTCCACCAGGTCCGCCTCCAGTTTGTTCGAATGCAGCATGGCCAAATTGGTTATAGGCATCACGCTTTTGATCGTCAAACAAAACATCATAGGCTTCTTGCACTTCTTTAAATTTCGCTTCATCACCAGTCTCTTTATTATCTGGGTGATATTTTTTCGCTAATTTTCGATAAGCGGATTTAATTTCATCTTTGGATGCTGTTTTACTAACACCCAAAACTTCATAATAATCTCTTTTTGCCATGACACTCCTTTCTTCCTTAGGCTAAAGAGGGCCGAAGCCCTCTAGCGAAAGGAAATTTATCTATAATAAATTAAGCTTTATTTTTATCAGAGAAGTCAGCGTCAACGACATCATCAGGATTACTTCCTGGGGTGCATTCTTGACCAGCTTGTTGACCTTTACCGGCTTGAGCGTTAGCCATATAGGCTGCTGCTTGCTCTAATTCAGAGATTCTCTTTTTAAGAGTTTCAATATCGTTATTATCTAACGCAGTTTTGAGTTCATCTCTTAATTTTTGAGTTTGCTCTTTTTGAGCAGGATCAATGCTATCGCCTTTTTCTTGTAAAGAAATATCAATATCGTTAATTAAGGATTCAGCCTTATTTTTGATTTCGGTTTCTTCTTTACGTTTAGCATCGGCTTCCGCATTTTCTTCAGCTTCTCTGACCATTCTATCGATATCTTCTTTAGAAAGTCCGTTACTACCAGTAATGGTAATTTCTTGTTCTTTTTGAGTATCTAAGTCTTTAGCGGACACTTTAACGATACCGTTAACGTCGATAGAGAATGTTACTTCAATACGAGGTTCACCACGTCTAGCTGGTTTAATACCAGTTAATTGGAAGTGACCAAGTAATTTATTATCATGGGCCATTGGTCTTTCACCTTGATAAACCATGATATCAACAGCAGGCTGATTATCCGCAGCAGTTGAGAAGATTTGACTTTGAGTGGTTGGAATTGTGGTATTTCTCTTAATAAGAGGAGTTAACACACCACCTAAAGTTTCAATACCTAAGGTTAATGGAGTAACGTCGAGTAAGACTACGTCTTTGACATCTCCAGAAACCACACCACCTTGATAAGCCGCACCAATTGATACTGCTTCATCTGGGTTAACAGATAAGTTTGGTTGTTTGCCAGTTAAGGATTTAACTAATTCCTGAACCGCTGGCATACGGATAGAACCACCGATTAATAAGACTTGATCAAGTTCACTAGCTTTCATACCAGCATCGCTTAATGCACGTCTAACTGGTTCTTCACATCTCTTCAAGAGATGTCTTGTTAAGTCTTGGAACTTAGCACGGGTTAAAGTGTGTTCAAAGTTCACAGGGCCAGCACTTGTCATAGAGATGAATGGTAAGGAGACCACTGTTTCTAAAGATGAAGATAATTCAATCTTGGCTTTTTCAGCCGCTTCTTTAATTCTTTGTAAGCTACCTTTATCGGTGATATCCACACCACAATCCATCTTGATTTGGGCTTTGATATAATCAGCAACTACAGCATCCCAGTCATCACCACCGAGTTTATTATCTCCAGCAGTAGAAACAACTTCGAAGGTGCCATCTCCAATATCAAGAATAGAGACATCGAATGTACCACCACCTAAGTCAAACACTAAAATCTTTTCAGATTTTTCAGTTTGTAAGCCATAGGCTAATGCCGCAGCAGTTGGTTCATTAATAATACGAACAACATCTAAGCCAGCGATTTGGCCAGCATCTTTAGTTGCTTGTCTTTGAGCGTCATTGAAGTAAGCAGGGACAGTAATAACTGCCTTTTCAACTTTATGTCCAATGTTGGTCTCAGCATATTTCTTCATATAAGCAAGAATCTTTGCGGAGATTTCTTGTGGGGTGAAGTCTTTATTCACACAGTTGATGTGAACTTTTTCTGCACTACCCATTTTTCTTTTAATAGATGAAACTGTATCTGGGTTAGTAATTGCTTGTCTTTTAGCAGCATTACCAACGATTTCTTCACCATTTGCCTTAAAGGCAACTACTGAAGGGGTAGTCATTGTTCCTTCTGGAGAAGGGATGACTTTCACAGTGCCATCTGCTTGTAAATAGGATACTACTGAGTTAGTAGTTCCAAGGTCGATACCTAAGATAATTTCTTTTGCCATAATTTATTTCCTCCTATGCATCAAACGATGCTTTTTCTTCGGTTTTTTCCTCTTTTGTTTGTTTTATGATTGCAACTTGCACCTTTGCTGGGCGAATGATGCGATCATGTAATTTATATCCGTTACCATAGACCTTTAGAACAATGTTATCTTGTTCTCCCTCCACTGTATCTACAGCGTCCATAGTGTTTGGATCAAATTTTTTGCCAACTTCCGGAACGAGTTCGCTCACTCCTTCATTTTCAAGTACCGACACCATGTTTCTATAAACATATTGGAATCCCGTTAAGTAATTCTTTAGTGTTGGGTCACTTGGCTCGTTAGCAAGGGCCATGTGGAAGCTATCTAATATTGGAAGAAGTTCTTCGATAAATCCTTCACTACGATACTTCAGAGCGTTTTTGTAATCTTGTTCAAGATTATTTCTTAAGTTCTTCGTATCAGCGTAGGCTCGATAGTATTCATTTTTCCAATGATTAACTTCCGCTTTTAACTTTTCGATTTCTTCATTAGCTTTTTCTATTTTCTTTTTTTCTTTTTTAGGGAGTTCTTCGTGTAATTCTTCTTTATTCTCCACTGCCATTTCCTCCTTTATCATTGAAATATTTATCTAATTCACTAGAGAGATATTCTAGAGCGGACATCGCTTTATCGTAGTCCATTCTTTTTGGTCCCACTAAGGTGATGGTATTTTCTTCATCACCAACTTTGATTTTTGCTGTCACAAGAGCGACATCTGGGTTTCCTTCCACCTCTCCGATATTCACTACTGGTTCTTTTTCACCGATTGCTTTCATATCTACTTTTTTAAATAGCGAAGCATCATCTAATAACTTCATTACTCTAATTAACGCTTCCGTATCATTTTTGAATTCTGGGTGAGTGAATAATTCTTCTCGTCCATAGAGTGATAAACGATCACCGGCGAATCTTACGAATGTTTCAAGCAAAGCTTGATACACCGCATCATGACTAATCACATAATCAGATAAGATTGGTTTAATAAGTTCCATTTTTGGAACTAATTCACCAATTGGGGTTCCCTTTAATCTTTGATTTAAGAGTTCCACGCATTTTACGATATCATCTGATTTAATGTTCTCATCAAGAATGAAGGTTTTGTTTTGCACATACCCTTTATCAGTAACAAAGATTGCAGTAATAGTATTTTCATTAATTGGCACTAATTGAATCGATGCAAGTCTCTCTAGATCTTCATCGCTTCTAGATACCACACTAACCAAATTGGTCATATGAGATATAATCTCACAACTTTGTTTAATCACTTCTTCAATACTTTGAATCTTGCTAGATAAGACGTTTTGAAGTGAATATCTTAATTGGTCATCTACATCTTTATCACGTAGGTGCTCACAATAATATTCGTATCCTTTAGAAGAAGGAATTCTACCTGCGCTTGTGTGAGGTTTTTCTAGATAGCCCATCTTCTCAAGAGCGCTCATTTCATTTCTAATTGTGGCGCTGCTATAAGGGAGTTGATATTCTTCAATAAGAGTATGGGAGCCAACAGGTTCAGCGGTTTTAATGAAATATTCCACAATCATCTTTAAGATGGCTTCACTTCTTGTTAATGACATTTGGTAGCCTCCTTTAGCACTCCACAACTTTAAGTGCTAATACTATTATAACTTCTTTGTTAGCACTGTCAACACCAAAGTGCTAATTTTTTTATTTACAAAGTAAAATTATGAAAAAAGACGCTTTTACGCGCCTATAAATCCTTATTTTTTTATTTATATTTATTGTAGATCTAGATAAATCTTGTCAAGAATCATCATTCCTTTAAAAGTAGGTATGAGATAATTGTTTTTATTGATTAAATATCCTTGAGTGACATAGTCATCAATCACTTGCTTATGCGCTTTATATAAATCAACATCAAATTTGTTCTTATATTCAACCATGTTTAAGCCAAATTTAGTTCTGAGTTTAAGCATTAATTCATAATCTTTTTCGTCTTCTAAATTGACGATTTCTTCTTCTGTTTCATTTTTAAATGAAATATATTCTTTAAAGCTTGTGGAATTTTTATATCTAATATTATCAATATATCCACTAGCACCCAGTCCAATACCGTAATACCTTTGATTATTCCAGTAAACTAAATTATGTTTACTTTCCTGTCCTGGAATAGCCCAGTTAGATACTTCATAATGGCTATATCCGTGTTTTTCTAATAAATCATCAATAACTTTATAAGCTTGATAAGCAAATTCTTCATCAGGTTCGCTGATTTTATTTATATAGAACACTGTATGCTCATGAACAGTTAAACTATAACAGGATACATGATTTGGTTTTAATGATAAGATATTTTTAATATCTTCTTCTAACATATTAAAAGAGACATTAGGTAAGCCAATAATTAAATCAAGGTTGATATTATTAATTCCGTTATCTCTTAAATCGTTAACCACTTTTTTAACATCGCTAAAAGTGTGTTTGCGGTTAATAGATTTTAATATTTGATCATTAGTGGATTCCACTCCAATTGAGACACGGTTAACTCCATATTTCTTTAATAACTTTATCTTTGATAAAGACAAAGATTCAGGATTGGCCTCTATAGTGTATTCTTCGATTTTTTCTGAATAAGGTTCCACCATTTTTAATAATGTTTCAAATTGTTTATTATCCAAAGATGTTGGAGTTCCTCCACCTATATAAATTGTTCTAATTTCTTTGTTATTTACTCTTTCGTCTAATTCTTTTTTAAGTGCAACTAAATATTTTTCAGCGAAAGAATGAAAATACTGTAACTTAATAAAGTCACAGTAATCACATAATGATTCACAAAAGGGAATGTGAATATATAAGGCGTTTGGAAGATTAGTCTTCGTCCTCATCCCGATATTGTTCAACCGCTTTTGCGGTTTCTTCATCTTCAATTGGTTTTAAAACGCGTTCCATCTCTTCTTTAACGATTTGCTCGTCAGTTGGTTTATCGTCTTTTTTTAGTTTTGGTTTTAAATATAAATAAATCAAGAAGGCCACTAACGCAATAACTGCTGCGGCGCCTAAGATGATTAGGAATATGATTCCACCATTTAATGCTGCTAATGTCATAATATTTATCTCGCTTTCTAATTAATTTCTTTTAACTGGGGTGTAAACAAATTTCTTCCCAGCTGGAGCTTTAGCATAATAGCCAAACTCTACGAGTTTATCCATAGAAGTTCTCGCTGTTTCATAGACACATTTAGTGGCTTTTTTGTATTGATCGATTGTGTAATACATGCCAAGCGTGCAGTGTCTAGCGTAGAAATAGGCTTGCTTCTTAGATAATCTTACATCTAATTCAAGTAGATGTCTTTCTAATCTGATAGCGGTTTTCTCGTCGAGTTCTTCTGGGATATAAGATACAGCAAGACCCATAGGTTTTTCAATAACCGAAGCAGGTTTAGTTTCAACTTCTTCTTTAACAATTTTCTTTTCAACCACGATAGGAGTAGGTTCAACAACTGGTTTAACTTCTTCAACCGTGACTTGTTTAACTGGTTCTAATTTAATTTCTTCTTTAACTGGTTCCTCAAGTTTAACTTCTTCATCTAATTGGTAGAAGTCATCTTTGATGACCTTAGCAGAATATTCCGCTATAGAATCAAGCATTTTATCAAATTCTTTGCCGATAAATCTTAAGGCAAATGTCAAGAAATAAGTCACATCTGAACTAGTTTGTACATCATGGAAAATCTTCTCAATTTCGCCTTCGCTTTCATTTAAGAAAGTTTCAATAGGAAGATAAATAGAAAATTCACCAACAGAATAATGAGCAAGAACTGCTTTAGCAAATAAAACAGCAATCTCATTGTTGCATTTATCAAATGGTTTTACGAATTGAATGTAATAATAGCTAATTAAAGCACGGCATAAAGGAGAAACATTGGTCTTTTCAACAAAGTTGAATAAAGAATCCATCATTGGTTCAATTAAATGGGTAGGTGCGCATTTATAGACACGGGAAATAACAACATTAGCCCCGCTATCTTCTACTTCTTTTGTACGATAGAAAGAGGTTAATTCATCATTACCTGTAACTTTACTATATAAATCCGCTAGGAAATCAACATCAAGAGTTGCTTCATGTTTAGTTTCAACAAATCTTAATCCTTTTAAGTAATTTGATAAAGCAACATCGCTAGCAGTTCCTAAAACTACTTTTCTAGCGTGTTCTTCATCACAAACCGCCATATTTGCTAAAGCAACGTTTTGGATATTTTTTACTAAACAAGAATGTTTAAAATGTTGTCTATCGCTATTAATGCTATCAAGTTTATTAGCTTCGCTAACAATTCTTAATAGTTTTGCTTCCACAGTATTTAAGTTACTAGAGATCGTTGGACATAAACAAACTCTTAATTGATTCTTGTCTGTTCCTCTAATAGCTAAATAATGACAAAATGGAGCACGATAAGATAAAATCTTATCCCAAACACCATCAATCACTGAGATCTTTAATTCTCTAGATACTTCATTTTTAGTTGCATATCTGTCTTCAGTAAACCTTATTGCAATATCATTAACACCCATAAAATTACTCCTTTGTTGTTTATATTATAAAAAAAGCAAATTTGTTTTACAATAGCAAAACTAAAAACCTACTAATTTTATACCAAATAATTATTAATCTTCTTCTTCGTCAATCGATAAGATTGACATGAATGCTTCTTGTGGAACTTCAACGGATCCCACTTTCTTCATTCTCTTCTTACCTTCTTTTTGCTTCTCTAAAAGCTTCTTTTTACGAGAGATATCTCCACCATAACACTTAGCAAGAACATCTTTACGTACAGCCTTCACATCTACACGCGCAATAATCTTTCCTCCAATTGCGGCTTGGATTGGAATTTCAAATTGTTGACGAGGAATAACAGTTTTAATTCTTCGAATTATTCCTAAACCTCTATTATATGCTTGTGGTCTATAAACAATGCTAGATAAAGCATCAACCACTTGTCCGTTTAACAAAACATCCATCTTAATTAGATCACTTGGTCTATAAATAGATGGCTCATAGTCAAATGAGGCATAGCCTTTAGTACAACTCTTTAATTTATCGAAGAAATTGTAAACAATTTCCGATAATGGTAATTCATACACCAATATCATTCTCGTATCATCAAAATATTGGAGATCTAAATAAATGCCACGCTTCTCTTGGCATAGTTCCATAATTGGTCCAACATACTCCTTTGGAGTCATGATGTTAGCCTTAACATATGGTTCTTCGATTCTATTGATCTTAGAAGAGTCTGGAAGTTTAGATGGGTTATCAATTGGCATCATCTCTCCATTAGTAAGATATACGTGATATATCACCGAAGGTGCGGTGAGAATCAAATCGATATTATATTCTCTTTCTAATCTTTCTTGGACGACATCCATATGAAGCAATCCTAAAAAGCCACATCTAAAGCCAAAGCCTAAGGCTTGAGATGTTTCTGGAACGAATTGTAAAGAAGCGTCGTTTAGAGATAACTTCTCTAAAGCATCTTTTAAATCTTGATAATCATCACTATCAACCGGATATAATCCACAGAACACCATAGGGTTGATATCGCGATATCCAGGAAGAGCCTTAGAGGCTGGATTATCAAAAGAAGTTACTGTGTCACCAGGACGAACATCACGGATGTCTTTAATTTGCGCGCATAGATAACCAACTTGCCCGCATTTTAACTCTTTGAGTTTAATCTCATCTGGAGATCTAATACCAAGTTCAGTAACAATGTAGTCTTTATTAGACTGCATTAATTTAATATGGTCACCAATCTTAACAGAACCTTCTTTAATTCTTATAAGAATTACCACACCTCTATATGAATCATAATATGAATCAAATATCAATGCTTTTAAAGGTGCATTCTCGTCTCCGTTAGGAGCAGGAATTTCTTTAACAATGGCTTCTAGTAATTCATGAATATGAAAACCAGTTTTAGCAGATACCTCTACTGCCTCTTCACTAGATATTCCAATACGTTTTTCTATTTCTTCTTTAGCCCATTCTGGCATAGCGCTTGGTAAATCAATTTTATTGATTACAGGTAAAATTGCTAAATCATTATCAATTGCTAGATAGACATTAGCTAAAGTTTGGGCTTCTACTCCTTGAGTAGCGTCCACTACTAAAACCGCTCCTTCACACGCTGCTAAAGAACGAGACACTTCATAAGTGAAGTCAACATGCCCTGGAGTGTCTATTAAATTAAAAATATAAGTATTACCATTATCACTTTTGTAGGATAATGTCACCGCATTTAGTTTAATAGTAATTCCTCTTTCTCTTTCTAAATCCATAGAGTCGAGGATTTGATCTTTCATTTCTCTAGTAGAGACTGCTCCAGTTAATTCTAAAATACGATCTGCAAGCGTGCTTTTACCGTGATCTATATGTGCGATAATAGAGAAGTTTCTGGTATATTTTTGATCAAAATTCATAATAACTTAGTTTTATATCATTATAGTTTGTTTTGAAATATTTATTGGAAAACACTATCAATTATGTGCTTTATGCGTTTTTTAAACTCATCTGAAGTATAGATATACTTCGGACGGCTAATAGCTTTATAATCAGCGCTTTGTATTTCTTTTAACCAATCGTCAGTGTTAAGTGGTAACCTTTTCAATAAACCAAAATCTGCATCACTAGATACATGTATAGAAGTAATACATGGTGTATTAGAGAATTGTGCCTCCATCAATGTAAGAGGGAGCCCTTCGTAATAAGATGGTAGTAATAACACGTCAATTTGTTTAAAAAATGTTTCTTTATCGTAATTTGCGGGAAGAAAACTAACACTATTTGAGAGTCCTAATTCCATGACTCTTTTTTTGACTTCTTCAATGTAATTCGGTTCATCTGAGGATTGATATCCCACGAATAATAAAGAGGCATTTGGATAATGTTGTTTAATTTTATTAAACAATTCTATTGTAAATAATTGATTCTTGTTCTTAGAAAAATATCCAATTTGTCCTATGGTTAACTCTTTATTATTTTTAACTAGATTAGGGTAATAATTATTTGGATAATCCATCAAAACAAATCTTTTCTCATTCGGAATTTCAATATCATCAAAGAACGCTAAGATTGATATTCCAATATAGGCATCAACTTTTCTCACAAGTTTTTTAATATATATATCTTTTCTTCTTAAAATCCAATATTTGCTTTTTTGATTAACGTTTCCTAAAGAGTAATAAATATTTTTAATCTTCTTGCGTAGTTTTTTAGCTATATAGGCGGAAAGATAAAAATTATTTGTTAAAAACAAATCATATTGCCCCTTTTTAATCATTTTTTTAAAGCTGGACATGAGTAAAAAAGGATAGGTTCTATATAGAAAAGTGTTAGCGTTAATATTATTAAAATAAATATTTCTACAAACTTTTTGATAAGCCTCTAACATTGCTAAATCTGTTTCTTTATCAAATATCGAATAAGCATAAACATCGACTACAAATCCTTCTTTTTTTAAAGCTTCCACAACATGTAAAAAAGTTTGTGGAGAACCACTTTTGGTTAAGTTTTGTATGGCAACTAAACAACTTTTCATCGATATATTAAATCAAAAATCTTAATTCGGTAAGCATTATAACATTTATGTTAGGATTTGAAAAAGTTTTGTAAAGTCTCTTTTAGTTCATCTATAGACAATACAACCTCATAATCACTCCACTCTTTTTTAAAAAGAGACTTGTAATCGTTCCACATATATCTTTCATCAATTAATAAGGCTGCGCCTCTATCTTTTTCAGTTCTAATTAATCTTCCTACTGCCTGCATCACTTTATTCATACCAGGATATGTATAGGCATAGTTAAACCCGTCTATATTGTTGTTTTTATAATATTCAGCCACATGATTACTTTCAAAATTGATCTTTGGTAAGCCAATTCCTACAATAGCGACCCCAATTAAAGAATCACCAACTAAATCAATTCCTTCTCCAAAAGCTCCGCCGATAATCGCAAGCCCCACCTTGCTTCTTTCATCAATTTGATGAAAATTAGAGATAAAGTCTTGTTTTTCTTGTTCACTCATATCTTTCCTTTGAATAAAGACATCAACATTTTCATCAAATTCCAGCATTGGAAGGATGTTATCTAGATATTCATAACTAGGTAAATAAATAAAATAGTTACCCACCTTATTAGAGACAAAAGTCTTAATATAATTAGCGACATCTACATAGCTCTTATCTCTATTTTTATATCTAGTAGAGATTTTAGGAGCGATGATTAATTTTAAATTTTCTTTAGGAAATGGAGAATCTAAAATCATTGTCTGGTTTTTATTTATATCTCCGCCCAATACATTCGCGTAGTAATCAATTGGGGATAAGGTTGCAGAAAATAAAGCGGTTGAATTAACTTTAGAGCAAGTTGCAGCTAAAAATCTTGATGCATCAAGACAATAAATTTTAAAGGTCACATTATCTTCTTCTTTTTTCACATAAAGTAAGAAATGATCAGAGATAAGTTCAGCGATTTTAATAAATTTATTAATTTCAATATATAAATCCGTTAGTTCTTTGCTAATAACTTTGTTATCTTCTTTGCTGACTTCTTGATAAGCAGTTATAAAGTGATTAAATTCTTTATAAGTTTCTAAAGAAAAGTCATCAACTTTGACCGTCCCAATTTCATAAGTGTCTTCATAATATTCAAATATTTTATTAATTCTTGCTAAAGCATTTTTGATTTTGCGATTAGAGGCTCCTCTTAAACTCTTTTTGGCTTTTAAGAATAATTTCTTATCTACTGAAGCAGAATACATATCTTTACTTCTATCTACGAGATTATGAGCCTCATCTACTAAAATTAGATAATGAGATGCGTCTTCATCAAAATAACGTTTCATATATGAAATTGGATCAAAAACATAATTGTAATCACAAATAATGACATCACAGAATAAAGATAAATCTAATTCTAATTCAAAAGGACAAATCATATTTTTATTAGCGATATGGCAAATTGTCTCATAATCAAAATCGTCATATCTCATAATTGATTCTTTTAAGACATCTTTAATTTTGTTGTAATAGCCCTTAGTAAAGGGACACTCATCAGGATTACAGTTTTGTCTTTTACAAAAACAAATCTTCTCTTTAGAAGTAATGATAATATCAGATATATTTAGCCCGTTATCCTTAAGGATATTAATAGCCTTATAAGCGTTATCTTTTCCTGTTGCCTTCGCGGTTAGATAAAAAATCTTACTTAATTCGTCTTGTTTTAAGTATTTAACATATGGATAAATCGCTGACATGGTTTTCCCAATGCCTGTTGGAGCTTCAATAAAGATTTTTCCTTTATTTTGAGCGGCCTCATAAACGGCCTTAGAGAAACTTTTTTGTCCTTTTCGATAACTTTTAAATGGGAAAGATAAATTCTCAATAGAAGCGTTTCTTTGCTCATTTAAACGCATAATGACGTTATAGAACTCTAAGTATTTATCTAAATAACCATAGACATCTTTTTCTAATTCCGAAAATTGATAATAATATTCATCAATTAATTTCTTACTATTTTTCCCTTGTTTGATATAAGTGAGTCTTACCCCAATATGGTCGAGTTTTAAAGCGTCTAGGAACATATAGGCGTAACATTTTGCCTGTCCTAAATGCCAATCAAGATTTTCCTCGCGAAACTGTTCTAGCTCTATCACTGTGGTTTTGATTTCATCAATGATATATTCGTTTTCACTTTTTTTGATGATTCCATCCGCTCGACCTTGAAGAACGATTTCGATATTATCAATTAGAAATTGTTTTCTTAAAGGATATTCAGAAATATAGTTTTTACCCTGATTAGATTGATAAACGCTATGAAGTCGGCTACCTTCAGTTTGACTAGAACGATTAAAAACACGGTTATCAATATCCCCACTTCTTAAAAGAAAATCCACCAATTGATGGACCGATAATTCAATATGAGCTTTCTTTTCTATTTTCATTGTAATAATTTGTGTAATAAATTTGGATGTCCATTAATAAAAGACATATAATCCATTCTCTTTTTACCTTCAAGTTGAACATCAACTAAAGCAAGTAGACCGTTTTTAGTTTGTAAATATAATCCTTTTTTATCAGCTTTAACGATCTCACCAATTTCACCAATAACTTCATCAGAAATAATTTGAGAGCGATAAATTTTAAATTTAAGTCCTTCTAAATATAAATAGGCTCCTGGGGTTTCACTTAAGGCTCTGATATAGCCATGCAATTCTTCTTTTGATTTATTTAAATCAAGTTTCTCTTCTTCTGGTTTAATACTTGGCGCAAAGCTCACTAACGATTCATCTTGAGGAATGCCCACTAACTTTCCTTCTAAAATTTTTGGTAATTCTCTTAAAATTAATCTAAGAGCGGCTTCTGCCATCTTCTTAAATAAAGAAGTTGAGTTATCTTCAAAATCTATTTTCACTTCTTCAGTCGCATACATCTCTCCGGCGTCCATCTCTTTGACCATTTTCATTAAAGTCATGCCGGTTACCTTATCATTATTCATAAGTGCATATTGAATAGGTGCGGCCCCTCGATATTTTGGAAGTAAACTTCCATGAAGATTTAAACAGCCCAAAGGAGGGATATCTAATAAACCTTGAGGAACGATTTGCCCATACGCTAAAGTGATAATCACATCGGGATGTAATTCTTTAACAAACTCATATTCTTTTCTAATCTTTAATGGTTGATAAACAGGGATATTATATTTCTCCGCTACTACCTTAGTAGGAACAGGCATTAAAATCTTTTTTCTTCCTACTGGTCTATCTGGTTGGGCAATAACTCCTACCACATTATATCCACTAGAAATAATTCCTTCTAAAACAGAGGCAGATATTTCTGGAGTTCCCATAAAGACAATTCGTTTGTTATTCATAAGAATAATTATAGACTTATGTGATGATATATTAAAGAGAAAAGAGTATAATGTTTATCAATGAAAATCTTAGTGGTGAGCGACTCTCATGGAGACGATAAGATATTAAAAGAACTTGTTAATACTTATCCAAATATGGATTATTATCTTCACGCTGGCGATAGCGGGCTAGATAGAGATTCTCTATACCCTTTTGAATCAGTCAAAGGAAATACTGACTATTACCCATTTGATGAATTAATAAGAATATACACTCCTAAGGGTTATCTATTAATTAAGCACAAGCCAACTTTTACTAATGAACAAGTCCAAAACAATAAATTTTTAATTAATGGCCACACCCATCAATATAAATTTTATATAGAAGGAGACAAGATTTTTTTAAATCCTGGCTCTACTACTCTTCCAAGAGACGAGACGAATGGAACATTTATGATTATGGATATTAAAGAAGAGTATTGCTCTATCATAATTTATGATATCGAAACAAAAGATATTCTCATAAATGAACAAATGGTTTAAAATACACAAGGAATAAAGGAGATTATTATGTATCCTGAATATAAAAAAATCAAAGCATGTGCTGAAGAAGCCAATGAACTTCTTAAGACATCTAGAACCATGGAAGACATATTTGTCTTATCCACAAAAAGAAACTTAAAAAGAATCGCGGTTACCTACACTAATAATGAAGGTAAATCCAAAAAATATAAATATTCCAGATTTAGAAAACACGCTTTTGAAATCGCCTCTATTTTATCTAACTTCATGATTCAACAACCTAAAAACGTTCCAATCGTTTTAAAGGCAAATAATGGACCACACTGGGGAGAAATCTTCTGGGCGATTTTAATGACTGGTTATAAACCACTTTTAGTGGACGCTAAAACTTCTAAAGAAGGAACTGAAAATTTAATTAAACAAGGTAAGGCTGTTGCTATTATTACTGATGATAATTTCACTTATGATGTTCCAAAGTTCTCTTTGAGAGATCTTTTACAAGAAAAACACAGCTATGAATTTGCTCCTAACTGGGAAAACGAAGTCATCTTCTGCTCTAGCGGCACTACAGGCGATGTCAAACTCATGGTCTTTAACGGTGAAAATTTATGTCATCAAATCTTAGCGGCTTTAGATTTTGCGGAAACTTCTAAAGATCTTTTATATCCAAAATCAATGGGACCACTAAGAGTCTTAGCGATGATTCCATTCCACCACATCTTTGGATTTATCGCCACTTTCTTATGGTATTTCTATTACGGTGCAAACTTTGTTTTCGTTCGTAATTTAGCCCCATCAGAAATTCAAAGTGTCTGTCAAAAATGTAAAGTTACTCACGTCTTCTCTGTCCCATTATTCTGGGATTCTTTAGCCCAAGGCTTAGAAAGAAAGAAGGCTTTAGAAACTCCATCTAGACAGCAATACATCGATAAATTAATTGGCTATAACACTGGCAAGATCTTAAAAGAAGAAGCTGGTCCAGTAAAGATGGTTCAAAAGACTATTCAAAAGAAATTATTAGGTACCAAAATTCGCTTCTGTATTTCCGGTGGCGGATATCTAGATAGCAAGACCCAAACCGTGATTAACGGTGTTGGCTATCCATTATATAATGGATATGGTATGACCGAAATCGGTATTACTTCTGTAGAACTTTCACCAATTGTCGAATTAAGACTAAAAGGATCAATTGGTATTCCTTTACATGGAGTTTCCTATAAGATTAAACCAACTAACGGTAAAGCTCGTACAGGTGAATTATTAGTAAAATCTGAAATCACTCATATTAGAGAAATTATTGGAGGGGTTGAAAGAGAAACTCAGCTCGACAGCGAAGGCTATTTCTCTACTGGTGACATCGCCGAAGTCGACGCGACAAATAGATATTATCTAAAAGGTAGAATGAAAGATGTCATTATTAACGCTGATGGAGAAAACATTTTCCCAGATGAACTTGAAATCTTCTTTAAGAAAATTCCTCATGTTCAAGCAGTCTGCGTTTTAGGTGTTGACCAAAAAGGCACTAAAAATCAAAAGATTGTCGGAGTTATAGAAATCGATAATAGCATCTCTAGCGAAGATATCGAAGTCTTAAAAGAAGCAGTTAAAAAAGCTGGATTAGATTTACCAAAAGGCACAAAAATTACTGAATTCTATTTCTCAAGAAATAAATTACCAGTCGCTAACAACATGAAAGTCAAACGTTTCGTGGTGAAAAAAGGTATCGAAACTATGAATGGCGACTATATCCCATTTGATTTCAAAAAAGAAGTCAAAGCAAGTAAAAACTTCTCTAAAGAAACTATGGAAAAAGTTGTTGAACCATTAAGAAAGATTTTTTCAAAAATCTTAATTCTACCAGAATTTAAGATTGATGATGACGCTCACTGGGTAGACACATTAGGTGGAGACTCTATGAGTTATGTCGAATTAATCACCACTGTTCAAGATCAATTTGGTGTCACTATTCCAGAAACATCTTATGGAAAGTTAACTTGTATTAACGATTTCGCCGAAGAAATTGTTTCCTTACAAAAGAAGAAATAATTACAAATATTATTTGCATTATTTTTAAGCATTTAGTATCATTATCGCTGACGCAAAAAAGAAGGTATAAACATGGCAAACATTAAATCTCAAATCAAACGTAACAAAACAAACGAAAAAGCACGCTTAAGAAACAAAGCCGCTAAAAGCGCAATTAGAACTTCTATTAAAAAAGTAAAAGTTGCTGTTGAAGCTGGCAAAAAAGAAGAAGCGGAAAAAGCATTATTAGAGGCTTATCGTTTAATTGACAAGTCTGTCTCTGATGGTGTCCAACACAAAAACACCGCTGCCAGACAAAAAAGCGAGATTCAAAGATTAGTTAACTCTTTAAAATAAGTATTCTTATTGCGTTTTAAATTTTATTAAAAATAACTCAAAACCATAATTGCGGTCCACAAGACCGCTTTTTATGTCCAAGTCTAATTGATATAAATCATCTAAAGTATTTTTAATAGCTTTATCGCTAATCATTGGTAAAAGTTTAGAAAGAACATAGACTCTACCAGGTTTAATTTTTAATTCATTAGCAATATCTTCTTTAGGCATTCTCTTTTTCACTAAATAGCTAATTTGTGATAATAATCTAAATTGATTACCTAATTGCGCGATTAGAGTTGGAGATTGAATGTTCTTCACTTGTAAATCACGGAACAGGCTAATAGCCTCAGCGTTTTTATTGTCCACTAATAAATTAAAAATTAAGAAAGCATTATCTTCTAAAGGCTTATTAATCATTAAGATTACATCTTTATAACGGATATGGTCGGTATATAAAGTTAGAATCTGAACACTATTTTGAAATAAAGCGACATCTCCAGAAGTTCTTTCTGCTAACTCCATAACCGCATCACGGTCAATAACAATTTCATGCTTAGCTAAATAAGCCTTAACATATTCATTCCATCCTTTTTCATCTGGATCAACAATTTGCACCACTTTAGCTTTTTCTTTTAAAGCTTTAAATAATTCACTTTTTTCATCGACAGAAGAACTACATACTGAAAGTATGAAACAAGCGTCTTGGTCTAAAGCATTGTTATTGATATAACTAGATAATTCATCATAGTTTTGATCTGATTCAATTTTATTTTTTGGTTTTGGTTTTAAAAGAAAATAACAATTTTCTAAAGAGACCACTTTCTTTTCATAACCTAAAGACACATATTTACATTCATCAACCGCATCTTGAACTAAAGCGTTATGTCCATCTAACTTAATAAAATTAAGTTCGTCTGGTTTTTCTTCGCCTAGAAAAGTTTCCCCAATCTTACGAATTTGGGATTTAATTGTGGGAGATTGATTACCATAAACTAAATAAATCATCGCTTATTATTATAACTTATTTGTCAGTTTCACTAGCAATAAGTTATTGTTCCTTCTAAATCTGTTCTTCTGATTTGTACTTTATATCTAGTTAAAATAGCTAGTACATCACTATGAGGGTGGCCATATCTATTTTTCTTGCCGCACGATATCACTCCTACATTAGGAGATAAATATTTTATAAAAGCCTCACTACTAGATGTATTTGAGCCATGATGCCCAACTTTTAAAATATCACAAGGTATTGAGGTATGATCTTTCATAATTTGCGTTTCTATTTTTTTAGGAGCGTCCCCCATTATTAGATAGTTATATTCTTTGCTTTTAAATCCGATAACTAGCGAACTATCATTTTCATCTTTCCATAAATCAGGATACACATTGTAATTAGTTAAAGTTATGCCACCAATAGATATAGGAAAAGATTTATAATCTTTTTCATAACGTTTCACTGTAAAGTTCTTAATTAAAGAATCCACTCCCCCTGAATGGTCAAAATCATCATGAGTGGTGATTAATAAATCAATATCGTAAATCTGATGTTTTTTAAAAAATGGAATAAGACTTTCTTTAGCGATATCCATATTCTTTTGTCCACCAGTATCAATTAATATCGATGTATCTTTTCTTCTAATTAAAGTCGCATCTCCTTGACCTACATTGATAAAGAATACTTGGTCATTAAATAAAGCATTAAGAGGAACAAAATAGGATAGATTAAGAACTAGAAATAAAGCACTACTTCCATAAATCAAAGGTTTAAATCTAAGCGATAAATAATAAACAACAATAAAAAACAATACTTCAAATAAAATAACAGTTAGCTTATTCATTTCAATTCCATAAATCGTGATATTGATTTTAGAAAAGAAGTTAATAGCGTCTGACAAGAAATCTCCATACCCATTTATAAAGCTATAAATTGGAATATGGGTAATTGAAAGTAAAGATAAGAAATAATATAAAATGAAAAACGGCGATAAGATAATGTGATAAATAAATGAGAACAAAGAGACTTCATTATAAAAGGCTAACGCAAAAGGAATAAATTCAAATAAAACAAGGCCGCTAATAATAAGCTTTTGTTTAAAAGGCTTATATCCTTTAAAGGAGTTTCTAAAGAAAAGTACGCTAATAGGAATTAAATAAGTCAATAAGAATCCGTCTTGATAAGCATAAAAAGGATTAATAATTAAGAAGAATATTCCAGAAAAAGATATTAATTCTAAATAAGTATATCTCTTCTTTAATAGATGATTATTAATCCACCTTAATACTTTTAAAAAGACAAATTTAATAACTACAAACCGCGGATAAGACAAGATAAAAGTAGGCATCAATAAGCCAATTAAAACTAAGTCCTTATATTTATCTTTTTTAATAAATCTAGATACGCAAAAAGCCAAAAATGAATATAGAATCGATAAATAGAATCCACTATTAGATAAAAGCCTATTTAAGTGTAAAGACTTCATCTCACTATAAACGTCTTCATCACTCCCCATAGAGAAAAGAAACGATCCTATTAAAGCTTTCGCATTGCTAGAAAAATGTGACAAAAATTCCTTCTTAAAAGAAAAGATGCGTAAAGGATTAGAAAATTTAACCTCAATTGAACTGGGATACATCTGGGAATATACCCCTTTATTATTGAGGTATTCTTGAAAATTGAAACTCGATTCAATGCTCTCAAAATCCAAGGGAACTTTATTGCCTTTAATTACTAAGATATCGCCTATTTCAAAAGGATGTTCTTTTTCATAGATATATAGTTTTTCAAATGTGGAATTAAAGATGAAATAGTTTTCTTTAACTTCTTCTACTATTCCACGATATTCACTTTTATCAAATTGGGGCCGTATAAACGACAAACCGACCCCAATCAAGCAAGATATCATCCCGGCGATAAATATCTTCTTATTGAAGCGATAAAAGGCAAAAGCTAAGACAATGACTAATTCTATTATTCCTAAGATTAATGAGGCTCTAACATTGATGCCAAGATATAGAAGAACAAATAGAACTAATAAACTCACGCGTGAAGAATAACGTAGTTACGAACTTTACGGTAAGTTGCATTACCTATTCCATATACTTCCATGAGTTCCTCTAATGTAGCAAAAATACCATTAGTTTCACGATAAGTAACAATAGAATTGGCTAAAGTAGAAGTAATACCACTAACAGTAGTTAAAGTTTCTGCATCATCAATGTTGATATTAACTTTAGTAACTTCACTAGCGCTACAAACATCACTAGTGTCATATCTAGAAGCAATATAATAAGTCATTCCTTTAGTTAAAAGGGCTTCTTCATAATATGCTCTAGAATCAGCGTTGACGGTTGTACCACCAGCAGTTGTGATTAAATCAAGCATGGTACTACCCTCTTTCATGGTGAAATTGCCAGTCTTATAAACCTCGCCTTCAATTGCGACAGTAAAAGTATTTGCAACCTCGGTTACTGTCCCAGCAGTATCGGCTTGCATCTTTGGGTCAATGATTACAAATGCGGCAATGACGGCGATTGTCACAACGATGACCCCAATTAGGATTTTAAACATAAAATTAAAAACCTCCTACACTTTATACAGACGGAGGTTTTTCGATTTTTTGTGAAAAAAATTTTTTTAGGCGCCTATTTTTATTACTTCTACTTTGTAGACTTTTTTTGGTCCTTTTACGTCAACAACGTCGCCAACCACTTTTCCAATTAAGGCTTCACCTAATGGGGAAGCGTTAGAAATCTTGTTATTGAATGGATCGCTTTCAACAGTACCAACAATCATGTATTTGCCTTCTTTTCCGGTTTCAACAAATTTAATAGTAACGGTTGAACCAAGAGCGACTTTGTTACCGCTTTTCTTGGATTTAGCTTCATCGTCAATGATTTCAGCGTTAGAGAGAATATTTTCAATCTCTTTAATACGTCCTTCAACTTCAGCTTGTCTATTTCTTGCTGCGTCATAGTCAGCGTTTTCACTTAAGTCACCTTGCGCACGAGCTTCAGTTAATTGTCTTTTAACTTCTTCTCTGGTGTTATCAATTAATTCACGAAGTTCTCTTTCAAGTTCTTCTTTACCAGCTTTTGTTAAGATTACTTTATCTGCCATTGTTAATACCTCTTAAATTCAGTCAAGCGTTATTATAGCAATAACGAGTTATATATTCCAAGATTTTTTCCAAAATATATATAAGTGGTTCAAATAGATTAATCTATTGGTTTCGTATATAATAAGTCAGGTATGAAGAAGGACAGTTACCTATTTAAGCTATTAATCTTATTCTTAACTTTCATGAAAATTGGAGTCTTCACCTTTGGTGGAGGCTACGCGATGATCCCAATTATTGAAGAAGAAGTCACCAAAAAAAGAAAATGGATTAGTGAAATAGAAATTATGGATATTCTCGCTATTAGCGAATCTACTCCAGGACCAATTGCAGTCAATACCGCAACCTATGTTGGCTATAAAGTAGCAGGTGTTACTGGAGGAATAATTGCTACTATCGGCTTAGCGATTCCATCTTTTGTCATTATTTTTGTTATTTCCTTCTTCTATCAAGACTTTATGAAGTGGCCAGTAATTGATGCAATGTTTAAAGGCTTAAAAGTTGGAGTCATTATTCTTTTATTCTCAGCTGTTATTAGACTTAAAAAGGGCGTAAAGGTCAACCTCATAAGCATTCTTTTATTTGTTATTGCTTTAAGCTTAATGCTAGTCTTCTCATTTATTGATACTGGCTTTAAATATCTATCTTTATCCCTAATTTTATTAGGAATAATTACTGGAATTGTCTTAACTTTAATCGCTAACAAAAAGGAGAGAAAAGAATGATTTTCTTTGAGTTATTCTATACCTTCTTTCTAATCGGCTTATTCACCTTTGGTGGAGGCTATGCGATGATTCCAATGATTCAAGAACAAGTCGTTTCCAAAGGTTGGATTACTGAATCTAATTTAACTGACTTTATTGCCGTTAGTGAAGCCACTCCTGGACCATTCGCCATTAATATTTCCACATTTGTTGGTAACTCAGTCGGTGGAACTTTTGGAGCAGTATGTGCCACTATCGGGGTAATTCTTCCATCTATTATCATTATCCTAATCATCGCCATGATCATGAAAAAATTCATGAAGAATAAATATGTTCAAGGGGCATTAAACGGAGTCAGACCAATTGTTTTAGCACTTATTTTATCAACAGCATTACTGTTATTAATTAAAGTTATCTTCTTTAAAAGCAACTCTTTTAATGGAGAATGGGAATTTGATATCAGAAGTTTCGCCCTCCTTATTATTCTTTCTGGCATGCTCTTTATTTATAAGAAAGTCAGAAAGAAAAGCCTAGGAGCAATCAAGCTACTAGGCCTATCAGCGTTACTAGGAATAATTATCTTTACCGTTTAGTCGGTCGCGTTTTCATCCATAAAGGCATTAAAGACTTCTTCCACTTCTTCATATTCTTCGTCAGATTCGATTTCGAATAATTCGCCTTTGTCGTTATATTCCATACAAATTACGTCTTCTGGAGTTTCCTTATTATATAAGAAGACGTATTTTTTCTTCCTTTCATCATGTTCGTAGGTGAAAAGAATTTCCATTAAATGTTCATTGCCTTCTTCGTCACGAATAGTTATTTGTTTTTCATCTTCAATCATTACTTCATCTTCCTTTCATTTTTAAAAAGAAATCTAATATTTCACAGGCTGCGATTCGATCAACGGCACCTTTTCTTTGTTGACCTGATACATTTAATTGATTAAGTGTTTTATGGGCAGAGACAGTAGTTAAACGCTCATCCACTAATTCAATTTTCAAAGTTGGATCTTCTTTTAAGAGGTCTTCTTTAAATTTCTTAGAGGAATCCGCTCTAAAACCTTGAGAACCATCCATATTAATTGGTAAACCAATTACTAAATTTTTAATACCGGTTTTTTCCACTAACTTATGGACATAATCGCGAGCCTGAGAATAGGCTTCTTTAGGAAACCTAAATGTCTCTACTCCATGGACAAATCCTAAGACGTCACTAGTAGCAACACCTAAAGTTGTTGTTCCTAAATCTAGTCCAATATATTTTTCCATTATTTCACTAATCCTTTAGCAACATCTAAAGCTTCATTAATTTTAGAAGCGTCTTTTCCTGCTCCACTAGCAAAGTCTGGTCTTCCTCCACCAGATCCACCTAAGATAGTGGCAACATTCCTTACTAAGTCACCAGCTCTATAAGCTTTTTGAGCGCTTCCGTTTACACTACAAACAACAGGTATAGAATCTTTACCACCACCGATAAAAATAATCAAAGAATCTTTATGAGTAACTTTAAGTTTATCAACTAAAGACACTAAGGCATTTCTATCCGCATCTTTGATGTGTTTAATTAACGCCTCTTTATCATCAAATTTAACAAATTCTCCATCTAATGAGGCGCTTTCCGCATTAGCGAGTTTTTGACTTAATGATTCCACAGTTTTCTTTAGTTCAGTTTTCTCCGCTAACATCGCATTCAGACGAATATTCACTTCGCTAATAGAACCAGCACCTAAGCTACTTTTAGCTTGTACTAACATATTTTCGCGTTTTTTCAGTAATTCATAAGCACCAATTGAGGTTCGAGAAACAATACGTCTAACTCCACTAGCAACTGATTCTTCACTTTCAATGACAAAGACACCAATATCTCTAGTGTTACTAACATGAGTGCCACCACAGAATTCCTTAGAAACTTCGCCAAAGCAAACCACTCTAACAATGTCTCCATATTTATCATCAAATAAAGCTTTTGCGCCAATCTTTTTAGCCTCATCAATGGATAAGACTTTAGTCTCTTCTGCGATCGCTTCAGAGATCCATCTATTAACCTTTCTTTCCACTTCTGCAATTTCTTCTTCACTCATCTTTTTAAAGTGTGAGAAGTCAAAGTGAATATAATCAGCACACACATAGCTACCCTTTTGAGCAACGTGGTCTCCAAGGACTTCAGTTAAAGCACTTTGAAGTAAATGCACTGAAGAGTGATTTCTTCTAATTAATTCACGGTTATAAGAATCAATCTTAAGATTAACTTTATCGCCGACTTTAATTTCACCAAATAAAACAGTGACATGATGTAAATGCTGTTTATTTGGAGCTTTGCTAACAGAAATAACTTTAGCTTCCATAGATTTATTTGAGATGGTGCCAATATCAGAAACTTGTCCTCCACTTTCTGCGTAGAATGGAGTTTCTTTAACGATTAAGTCACCTTCTCCTGATAATGAATCTACTTTTTCTCCGTTTATAAATAAGCCAATAACTTCACTTTCCAATTCAACTTTTTCATAATCGAAAGAACTTTGTTCTTTAAAGTTCATTAAATCTATGGATTGTTTATTCATCGATTGTTGATCGCCTCGAGCAGCCCTAGCTCGCTCTTTTTGTTTATTCATTTCTTCTTCAAATTCTTTTTCGTCTACTGTAACACCATTTTCTTTACAGATTTCTAAAGTTAATTCTTTAGGGAAGCCAAATGTGTCATAGAGCTTAAACATGTCTTTGCCAGATAAAGATTTGCTATCTTTAATTAAAGACATAAGTAAAGATTCACCGTTTTGAAGAGTCTTTAAGAATTTTTCTTCTTCAGCTTGGACCATCTTAGAGATGAATTCTTGTTTATCTAATAAATATGGGTAGTAAGATTTCATAATTTCCGCGACTACTGGAACAAGTTTATGTAAGAAATGAGTGTCAATTCCTAATACGTGTCCATATCTTTCGGCTCTACGGAGTAATCTACGTAAAACGTATCCTCTACCTTCATTAGAGAACATTTCTCCATCCGCTAAAGCAAAGGTAATAGTTCTAATATGGTCCGCAATCACTCTAAAAGCGCGTTTATTTGAGGAATATTCTTTTTTCGATATTTCTTCTGTCTTTTGAATAATTGGCCAGAATAAATCAGTTTCATAAGCAGTATCGGTTTCTTGAATGACACAAGCAAATCTTTCTAAGCCCGCACCAGTATCGATGTTTTTACTTGGAAGTTCTTTATATTCGCTTCTTTTCTTTCCAATTTCACTATTAAACTGCGAGAAAACGATATTCCAAATTTCGACATATCTAAAGTTTGGTAAATCTTCTTCTAGTAACTTCACTCCAACATGTTCTGGATCAAATTTTTCTCCACGATCAAAATGAACTTCAGTGTCAGGTCCACAAGGCCCTTCTCCAATTTCCCAGAAGTTGTCTTCTTTTTTAATTAAATGAGATTCTTCTACTCCAACATCTAACCAGCATTTTTTAGTTTCTAAATCATCTGGATGATATGTAACATATAATCTTTCCTTTGGAAAGTTAAACCATTTTTCACTAGTTAAAAGCTCCCACGCCCAAGGGATAACTTCTTTTCTAAAATAATCTCCAATAGAGAAATTGCCTAACATTTCAAAGAAAGTTAAGTGAGTTGCATCACCCACATTTTCAATATCATTAGTTCTAATACTCTTTTGAGCGTTAGTGATTCTTCTACTTGGTGGTACTTCACTACCATCAAAATATTTCTTTAAAGCCGCAACCCCGGCGTTAATCCAAAGTAAAGTTGGATCATTTTTAGGAATGAGTGAACTACCTGGTTCGACGTGGTGACCTTTACTTTTAAAGAAGTCTAACCACATTTGTCTAATTTCACTTGAAGACATCTTTTTCATATTTTTTCCTCCAAATATAAGAAAACGTTCCTTTATAGGAACGACTAAGCCGCGATACCATCCTATTTCCTCTCCGATATCGGAGAGACACTTAATTAATAGTTATTTCGTTAACTTTACGGTGGCATTACCCACACGACAAGGAGTGGCCCATTTATTCTCTATTACGTTATTGCACCAATGTAACGCTCTCTTAGAATAGAAGAAATAAATTTCTTTCCTTCGGAAGATATTATTACAAGAAATAAATACGCATGCAAGAAAAAAACGCTCGCGAGGAGCGTTAAATTTCTTATTCTTCTTGGAACATGTCTTTGCCCATCATACATATTGGACAAAGGAAATCTTCTGGTAAGTCTTCAAATTTAGTTCCAGGAGCGATTCCCATTTCTGGGCATCCCTCATCTTCGTCATAGACATATCCGCAAGCAGTACAAACGTATTTCATTGTTATTTTCCTTTCTTATTTTATTGGTTCAAAATCAGCAGCACCATGTTTACAAAGTGGACAGACAAAATTTTCTGGGAGTTCCTCTCCTTCATAGACATAGCCGCACACCTTACAGACATACCCTTTCTTTTTAGCGGTGTCTGGTTTTGGTTTCACATTAGCCTGATAATAATTATAAGTCATAGTCTCGACATTATTAATAATCTTACTTTCAGTAACAGAGCAAATAAACATGCCGTGAGTGTCTAAATCGACATAACTATCAACTTTTAAAGAAATGAAAGCGTTAACATAGTTAGGTAACACTGCTAATCCGTTTTCACTTCTAATAACTTCTTTACCCGCAAATTTGTCTTTATCTTTACCAGAAACAAAGCCGTATTCTTGGAACACTGAGAAAGGTGCTTCAATATTTAAACAGTTCACATTAAGAACACCAGTCTTTTTGATAATGTCATGAGAATAGTTAGCCTTATTGATATTAACCGCGACTCTAAGAGGAGAATCAGTTAACTGAGAAACTGTATTCACAATTAAGCCGTTATCTTTAGACCCATCTTTAGATGTTACGACATATAAACCATATCCAATCTTAAATAAAGCTTTTGGATCTAATTCTGGTTTCTTTTCTTCCTTAATTTCTTTATGAGCTTTATATTCAGCGCATAATGTTTCTGCTAAAGCAGAAATTTGTGCTTTATTTTCTTCAGTCATCGCAGATAAGATTCTGACTTTTGGCTCGATAATCTCAACATTCTTGCAACCAGAAAGTTTATCGCTCATAACTTTAGCCGCCATTGGAGCCCAGGTACCATTTTCAATTAAGCCAATCTTCTTATTTTGGAAGTTACGCTCCACTAAGTGAGCAATAAATGTATCCATAAATGGGAAAATACCAGCGTTATAGGTAGTTGTGGCTAAAACGATTTTACCGTATCTAAACGCATCTTCCACGCATTCAGGCATATCATCACGCGCTAAATCGCTACATGCAACTTTTGGGCAACCAAGTCTTTTTAATTCTTCACATAAGAACTCCACTGCTTTTTTGGTGTGTCCATATACTGAGGTATAAAAAACTGCCACACCTTCAGATTCAGTTCTATAAGAACTCCAGGTGTCATATTGTTTTAAATAGTGACCTAAGTCATGGTCTAATACTGGTCCGTGTAATGGACAAATAATTTGAATATCTAAGGTTGCCGCTTTCTTTAATAAAGCTTGAACTTGGGCGCCGTATTTTCCAACGATACCGATATAGTATCTACGGGCTTCACAATCCCATCCTTCATGATCTTCAACATCATTAGCGCCAAATTTGCCAAAGCCATCCGCTGAGAATAAGACTTTATCATAACTATCATATGTGACCATAACTTCTGGCCAGTGCACCATAGGTGCAAAAACAAATGTTAAGACGTGTTTACCTAAATTTAAGGTATCTCCTTCATTCACTACGATTCTATTTTTAATTTCTTCATGGAAGAATTGTTCCATCATCTTAAAAGTTTTAGCGTTTCCTAATACTTTCGCGGATGGATATTCTTTTAAGAAGTTGATGATATTCGCAGAATGGTCTGGTTCCATATGTTGAACCACTAAGATGTCTGGTTTTCTAGCCCCTAGTACTTCTTTAATATTAGCTAACCATTCTTTAGTAAAATGTTGGTCAACTGTGTCCATGACCACCACTAAATCATCAACGATGACATAAGAGTTATAAGCCATTCCTAAAGGAACAACATATTGGCCTTCAAATAAATCTATTTGATGGTCGTTAACTCCAACATAATAAATATCTTTTGTGACGTTTTTCATAATTAGGCTCCTATCCAAGCATTAAGCTTGTCATCAATTTGATTTACTTCGCTACCTTTGCAAGCAAAGCCTTTTTTAATTAATGCGCCTCTAAGGGAACCTTTGAGTTCAAGTTCTGCTAATCCTAACGCTCCTTCTTCGTTAGTGGCAAAAGGATAAACGGTTT
>DGHZ01000045.1 GCA_002392945.1 Caryophanales bacterium UBA3835
CCATCTAAATAACGTTTCGCGCTTCCAAGGCTATCAACAGATTTAGATAACTCGTTAATGCGATCATTTTCTAATTCACTAACTAAATAAAATTCTTTAATTTCAGGAAGGACCGCACAAATTCTTAAAAAGAGCTTTTCTACATCATTAACCTGGTTATAAATGCGTGAGTAGTTACCATTAAAATATTCTCTAGCAGAGATTTCTTCATCTAATAATTTTCCATATTCGTCAATTTCAGTTAAGATGATGTCACATTGAGTTTTAATACCACCACATTGAAGGTTAATAATTTTCTTAGTTAATTCCGATAACTTCTTTTTCCATTCATCAATGTGAACTTTGAAAGATAAATGATATAGAGGCACACCTTCTTTTTCGGTATCTTTATATTTGTTTTGAAGTTCCACTAATCTTTCTGGGATAACAGTTTTTACTGTTCTACAAAGTGTTGATAAATCGATTAGGACATGTCCTAAAGCATTTAAGACCTCTTCTAAAGAATCAATCTCACCTTGGATTTCTTCATATTCTGCCCCTTCAAGCATGTCATCAAACTTAGAAAATTTATAGTCAATCTTATCAAACATTTTATTAAATGTTGTGGCAACTAGTTCTAAATCATCAGACTCTGAATAATATGTTTGTTTAACGTGGCGATAGACTTCTTTTAAGTGATCGATGCTACGTCTACAATCTTCTTCAAGTTTAATCACTTCATATAAATCGTGATCTAAGGATTTAACACTTTCACTTAAAGTATCTATTGCTTTTTTAGCTTCGCTAATAACGGATTTAATATTTTTATACTGCTTAGCTTTAATTAAGGCTGAGAGCTGTTTAAGAATGGAGTCTGCGTATTTATCTTCGATATCATAAATATTTCTAAATCTTCTTTGGAAATATTCGTATTTATCTAAATATAGGAGATTGGTTCTAGAAATAATTTCTAGTCTATGGATGTATTGGCTGTCTTGTCCGATAAGCAAAGAATCATAATATGAAAATTGCTTTTCAAGATTGCGTACTTGCTTTCTACAGTTAAATCTGAAATAGACAAATAAGTAAAATAAAATACCGCCACCAATTGCGACAACTAAGATGGCGACAATTAAAGCGACAAGTGCACCAGTAGCAATACCAACAACCATAGATATCCCTCCTTAATCAAAGATTAATTACATATATTCTATAAGAAAATGTCCAAAGAAGGAAAAAATAATTTTAATATTTTTTTATATCCGAGAATTTAAAGAAAGAAAAAATACAATGATAATTATGGCGTAGTAGGTTATATTCATAAAGTAAAAATCTGCTAATTTATATAGTAAAAAATAACGCCATTTCCTTAAAAACTTAAAAATTGAATTTTTATGTTGATAACTTTAGACAAATACTATATATTATTCACTGCATGTAATGCAGCACATTAATACTGCTTGACTGATGTTTGATATTCAAACAAAGTAACCAAAGCTATGCGGTGAAATGCCAGTTCAAACACCCGGAGCAAGGAATTAATGCCTCAATTTATTTGCAAATAATAAAGAAAGGAAGGAAGTCACATGAGATACACTGGATCAGACTGGAAACAAAGTCGTAGATTAGGATTCTCCACTCTTGAAACTGGTAAAGAACTCCAAAAAAGACCTTATGGTCCTGGACAACACGGTGCTTCAAGAAAGAAGAAACCATCTGAATACGGCAAACAATTAGTCGAAAAACAAAAGTTAAGACAGATGTATGGTGTTAATGAAAGACAATTCCGTAGATTATTCATGCTCGCACTTAAGAGCAAAGAAGTTACCGGTTTTGCCTTCATGAAACTCTTAGAATCTAGATTAGACAACCTCGTCTATCGTATGGGATTTGCCCGTACAAGAAGAGGCGCTAGACAACTCGTGAATCATGGCCACATTGAAGTGAATGGCAAGAAAGTTGATGTCCCAAGCTATTTATGTTCCTTAAATGACGTTATTGCTCTTAGAGAAAACGCCAAAGACATGAAAGTAGTTAAAGAATCACTTGCTAGTATCGCAACTAAAGTTGGCTGGGTGGAAGTTGATGAAGAAAAACTCTCTGGTAAATACATTCGTGAACCAGAAAGAAGCGAATTAACTCAACAAATCACCGAATCACAAATCGTTGAATACTACAACCGTAAGCTCTAATCTAAAAAACTTACTTACAAAGACTCGTCACTAGGCGAGTCTTTTTTTATACATATCACAAAATATTATGTTATAATTCTACTAAGTAGATTGGAGCATAATTATGGGCATATATGAAGAGTTACAAGCGCGTGGATTAATCGCACAAGTTACTGATGAGCAAGAGATTAGAGAACTTCTTAATAAAGGAGAAGCAAAATTTTATATTGGCTTTGACCCAACCGCTGATTCTTTACATGTCGGACATTTTATGGCCTTATGCTTAATGAAAAGACTCCAAGAAGCTGGTAATACTCCAATCGTATTAGTAGGCGGAGGAACTGGTCACATTGGTGATCCATCTGGCAGAAGTGATTTAAGACAAATGATGTCTAAAGAAACAATCGACCATAATGTTGAATGTTTTAAAAAACAAATGTCTAGATTCATCGACTTTAATAACGCTTTAGTTGTTAATAACGCTGACTGGTTACTTAAACTCAACTATGTTGAACTCCTTAGAGATGTTGGTCCACACTTCTCAGTTAATAATATGTTAAGAGCGGAATGCTACAAGCAAAGAATGGAAAGAGGACTATCTTTCTTAGAATTTAACTACATGATTATGCAAGCTTATGACTTCTACTACTTACATGAACATTATGGCTGTAATATGCAGTTTGGCGGAGATGACCAATGGTCCAATATGCTTGCAGGTACTGAATTAATCAGAAAGAAAACCGGAAAAGACGCTTACGCGATGACTATCACTCTCCTTCTTAATAGCGAAGGTAAGAAGATGGGCAAGACCGCTTCAGGAGCAGTCTGGCTTGATCCAAATAAAACCACTCCTTTTGAATTCTTCCAATACTGGAGAAATGTTGAAGACGCTGATGTGATGAAATGTTTCAAGCTTTTAACATTTGTACCTTTAGATAAAATTAACGAAATGGAAAAATGGGATAATTCTCGTATTAACGAGAAAAAAGAAATTCTTGCCTATGAACTCACTAAATTAGTGCACGGTGAAGAAGAGGCTAATAAATCCTTACAAGCTGCAAAAAACTTATTTGCAGGATTAGGCGATGATTCCACTATGCCGAGCGTTGAATTAGATCTTGAAGACGAAGTTAATCTACTTGATTTATTAGTCAAAGCAGAACTCGCTACTAGTAAAAGTGAAGCTCGTAGATTAGTAGAACAGGGCGGCATCTCAATAGACGGAGAAAAGAAAACTAATCCTAATGAGATGATTAAAATTGCTGAATCAATCAAAATCAAAAAAGGAAAGAAAATCTTCCTTAAAGTGATAAAAAAATAAGACCCTTAGGGTCTTTATTTTTAATAAATTGGATATTTAACTTTTTTTAGTCTAGTAGATGGATAATTTGCTCTACCTTCTTTAGCCTGAGGTTTGCCGTCTAACATTACTAAGTCTCCAGTAAAGCCACATGTCATATTATTAACAAAATAGGTACCTACTCCATATAAATCGACTGGGACACCAAGAGCTTTCCACTCTTTAATTTTTTCTGGACCAAAAGAAGAAGAAACAATGATTTTAACATAGTTAAATCCTTCTTTATCTAGCGCTTCTCTAAGAGCAAACACTAATTCTTTACATACACCATGAGGATCAAATCCTGATGTATCTTTATCATCAAAATAATGGTCTATTAAAGATTTAGAAGTATCAATTCTCACTCCATTTAAATCTTCTTTTAATGCGCGCGCTAAAATTAAAGAATCTTTAACTACATTATTGTTATAGTCAATTAAGGCAGTTACTTTCTCATTCGGGAATGTCTTATGATAGATTTGCGCAGCTTTAACAACATCTCCACCACATACTTGAATTAGAGCATGTGGCATGGTGCCCATGCCTTTTCCTCCCCACCACGCTCCTTGAGCATCAGTAGAAACTCTATTAATTCCTGCTACATAAGTGGCATAGCCATCACCTACTTGAGTGTGATAATCATCTTGTCGATCAGCCATAGAAAATACAGGAGTGTCTCCCGCAACTCTAAGCACTTCTCTAACATTAGTAGCAACACTACTTCTTCTAGCTAAAATGCCATCAATAACACTTTCTAAAAAACCAAAGTTTTCATATTTACCAGTCACTTTAAGTACTGGTTCCATATTATTAATGATATCTCCATCATTAAGAGCTTCGATTTCTAGCTCTTCTGGGTGAATGGCGAAAGTATGAATAATAGCGATTGCTTCATCAACCCCGCAAAGCATCGAGTCATCTCTTCTTTGAAACCACTGCATCGTGACTTTATGTCCTGGAACGTTTTCTTTAACAATACGATTACTTTTTAAAAAGTAATTAGCTGCGTAAAACCCTTCGCCAAGTTCTTTTTCAAACTTAAATGTTTTGTTTGTTAGTCTAGAGATTTTACCTTGTTTTTTTAATTCAACTTCTAACATTTATTTGACCTCCGAGAGAAAGAAATCCATATTCTCTTTAATGTTTTCATCTATTTCAAATAATCTTTTATCGTTTTCATCTTTAATATATAAATCGTAATAAGAACAATATTGACCCTTAGAGATTTTATAATCTCTCATAAAAGTTCCTAGTTCACAAAACACCATCATTTTATCTTCACATTTTTTAGTGATATAGCCTGAACCGTGTTTATAATCTAACTTTTCTAAATCAAAACGTTCTAAGACTGTATTAATCACATCAATTAAAGGATTAGCAGGAAGATAAATAATTCCGCTATATTTGATCTTTGCATATTTAATGAAATTTTTAATCCTATAACCAACTCTTTTATCTTCATGATATAAAATATCAACTTCCCCTAATTCCACACTTCTAGTAGGCTTAGATTCACTAAAAAGCACCAAAAGGGTGTTATCTAATTCGTGGTTGTTATATATACCGTAATTGTTAATCATAATCCTAATATCACTCTTTTAATGGTTATTCCTTTATTAACAGCCTTAGTTTGATATTCAGTAATAGCGTCATCTACGTCACTACCATCATAATCAAAAGTTGAATTAATAACTTTAAAACCCGCTTCATTGAACATTTCAATTGAATAATTAAATAAATCAATATCATCTGTTTTAAAAACTAAATTGCCTCTAGGCTTTAAAATACGCTTATATTCTTCTAAAAAGGAATCGCTAGTTAATCTTCTTTTAGAGTGTCTTTTCTTTGGCCAAGGATCAGAGAAATTAAGATAAATCTTATTTACTGAATGATCTTTTAATAAACGAATTACTTCCGCTCCATCTTTAAAAAGGAATTTCACATTCTTAAGTTCTTTTTCGACAATCTTTTTTAACGTTATCCCAGCACATGTCACATTTTTTTCAATGCCTAAAAATAATCTATCAGGATATTTCTCTGACATTTGAATGATAAAGTCACCTTTACCACTACCGATTTCCAAATAGAAATCATCTAGTGAAGAAATCTCTTCATCAGTTAAAGAATATTCTAAGTGTTCTTCGATATATGGTTTGGTCCATGCTTTAAATTTTGTGCGCATTTATTTCTTTAAAATTTCTCCGAGTTCATATATTGCTCGAGCATATATACTCATAGCTTTAAATAAATCATCTTTTTTACTCATTTCTCCTGGAGAATGCATTAAACTATCAAATCCAGGGAATTGCATTCCAAAGGCTACTACATTATCCGCACATTTTGCATATGTTCCCCCGCCGATAGCAAGTGGTTTACTACGTAAATCTCCAGTCTCATCTTGATAAGCCTTTAACAAGGTCTTAATAAGCACACTATCTTGTGGGAAAAATAATAATGGACTAGTGCCTTCAAAATTTACTTCAAAGCCTTTATTGGCCTCTTTAATAGCGGCCACTAATTCTTTATAGTCACAGCTATTGATATAACGGAAGTTTACAGTTAATTCTAAAACTCCGTCTTTATAAGAAATTAAGCCAACATTAGATGAGTTGGTACCCATTTCTTTATTAGAAGCAAAGCAGTCATAACCTTTTCCGTCTAATGGTTCATACATTTTCACTAATCTATTTAGAACTTCATTTTTAGAAAAATCAGCGATAGATTTAAGGGCCATCATGCCAGCATTAACTCCCTTTTCTGGAGTTGAGCCATGAGCAGCCTTACCAATAAATGTCACCGTGGTCACATCATCTTTAGTAACGATTGCCGCTTCAGTTCGATGATAATGTTCCATAATGTATTTTAAGAAATTTAAATCAATATCATGTTTAAGTTCACATCTATCAATTACAGCATTACTAGCGGTGCCACCTTTAATAGAGATTAATCCAGGAATATCTACTTTCGCTTTAACAGAAAAATTAATAATACCTTTCTCAGCATAAATTAAAGGGAAATCACTATCTGGGGAGAATCCTAAAGTAGGTTGCTTCTTTTTAAGAACATCAAAATAGTGATGCATACATAAAGAACCACTTTCTTCATTTCCTCCAACTAAAAATCTAATCTCATACCCCCCAAGTAGACCTTCATCTCTTAAGGCTTTTAATGCATAATATGTCGCTAACAAAGGCCCTTTATCATCAGATACACCTCTACCATAAAGGATACCTTTTTTCTCTACCATCTTAAATGGAGGTTCATTCCATCCGTCTCCAGCTGGAACAACATCCGCATGAGCCATGATGGTTAAATTCTTATTTCCTCTTCCATAGATAATTTCTACGACTTTATTGTCATAATTTGTGACTTCAAAACCGTCTTTTCTAGCCAGGTTAGTGACGTAATTTAACGCATCAGAAACACCAGCTCCAAATGGGTTTGTCTCATTAACAGTAACCGGATCATAACTAGAATCAATAGCGACGAATTCTTCTAATGATTTTAGTAATGGTTTTTGATATTTAGCTGTGAGCTTATCGTACGACGTTTTTTTCATAATTCTTTCCTCTTTTTGACGTAAATAGAGATTCCCTCTAAACAGAGATTCTCATCATAAATATATGGGGCTTTGATATCTTTTAAAATCTTGATGGCGTTACCACCGGTAAAGATATGTAAGCACTTATATCCAATTTCTTTTTCGTATCTTTCTAATAGACCATTAATCATTTCGACATGTCCATAATATACACTGCTATTAATAACATCGATTGTATTTCTAGATTCAGATAGCTTCTTTACTTCATCCAAGTCAGTATTTGGAAGAAGTTCA
Source organism: Caryophanales bacterium UBA3835 (assembly GCA_002392945.1). Taxonomy (GTDB): domain Bacteria; phylum Bacillota_I; class Bacilli_A; order RFN20; family CAG-826; genus UBA2450. The sequence goes on from DGHZ01000045.1 coordinate 7,325, forward strand.
GTTGCCTCATTTAAGATACGCTTACTAATTCCCATTCCTGGGAGAATAACGCAGCTACTAAAGACATTATCTTTTGTCACTAATAAAATTTTAGTAGCGGTTCCCATATCCACAATTAACATTGGGGAATGATATTTATTAACTGCTCCTAGTAAATCACAATATAAATCTAAACCAAGTTCATTTTTATTATCGATTTCAATTTTTAAATTATCAAAATCAACGACACTAACTGCTTTGATGTTTAAATTATATTTTGAAGCAAAATATTTGCTTAATAAATCTGTGACTTTAGGAGCAACACTACTAACATAAATATCTTCAATATTATCATTAGATAATAAAGCATCTAATTTATCTTTATTAAGTTCGTTATTAAAACATCTATCTAGATAATAAAATTCATCATCTAAATAGCCAAACTTAGTAGCGGTATTTCCAATATCAATTAATAGTTTCATTTTAAATTGCGACAATATTAATAATTTTGTTTTTAACAACAATCACTTTTTTGATTTCTTTTCCTTCGATATGACGTTTAACAGCCTCAAGTTCAAACGCTAACTTTTTAGCTTCTTCATCATCCAAGTCTTTAGCAATATCCATCGTTGCTCTTAATTTGCCGTTAACGGAAACTGCAACTTGAACATTAGATAAAACAATTTTGGATTCATCAAAACTTGGCCAAGGTTCAAAATCAATTAAGTCTTTATGGCCTAATAGTTGCCATAACTCTTCTCCAAGATGAGGAGCAATACATGCTAAAGTTTTTAAGAAGCCTTCTAAATAAGGAATATAAATCTTTTCAGCTTTATATAATTCATTAGTAAACACCATCATTTGACTAATGGCGGTGTTAAATCTAAGGGCTTCAAAATCTTCACTAATCTTTTTGATAGAGAAATTATAGATGTAATCTAATTTTCCATCATTCACTGGAGTGAATTTACTGGTATTTTCTTTTTCGGTAAATAAACGATAGACTCTATCTAAATATCTTTTAGCCCCGTCTAGACCAGTGTCACTCCATGGTAAAGACGCTTCTAAAGGACCCATAAACATTTCATAAAGTCTTAAAGAGTCTGCTCCATAATTAGCGACAACATCATCAGGATTAACGACATTACCTCTAGATTTAGACATCTTTTCTCCATTAGCTCCCAAAATCATTCCTTGGTGGAATAATTTTTTAAATGGTTCTTTAGATGACACTACTCCTTTATCATAAAGGAACTTATGCCAGAATCTCGCATAGAGTAAATGAAGCACTGCGTGCTCTGCTCCACCAATATATAAATCTACTGGTAACCAGTGATCTAATAATTTCTTATCTCCGATACATTTATCATTATGTGGATCAATATATCGCATATAATACCAACAGCTTCCAGCCCATTGAGGCATGGTGTTAGTTTCTCTTAAGCCATGTTCTCCACTAGGTAAAGTGACGCTTAACCATTCTTTAGCGTTAGCTAGTGGTGATTCCCCGGTACCACTTGGTTTATATTCTTTCATTTCTGGAAGGATTAAAGGTAAATCGTAATCTTTAAGTGGAACTAAATCACCATTATCTTTAATGATAATTGGGATTGGCTCACCCCAATAACGTTGACGAGAAAATAACCAGTCTCTTAATTTATAGTTAACTTGTTTTTCTCCATTTCCTTCTTTAATAAGTTTATTTAAAATAACTTCTTTAGCCTGTTCAATTTTTAAACCGTTTGCGATGTCACTATTAATATGAGGTGCGTCATCAACAAAAGCGGCTTCAGAGATATCGCCTTCTAAAACTTGTTTAATTGGCAAATGATATTTTTTCGCAAATTCATAATCTCTTTGATCATGTGCTGGAACCGCCATAACTGCCCCAGTACCGTAACTTGCTAAAACATAATCACCAATATAAATCGGGACATCTACGCCATTCACTGGGTTAATTGCGTAAACCCCAAGGAAAACACCGGTTTTATCTTTATTTAATTCCGTTCTTTCTAAATCAGATTTAGATTCCACTTCTTTTAGATAAGCTTCTACTGCAGCTTTTTGCTCTTTAGAAACTAATTCTTTCACTAAAGGATGTTCAGGCGCTAAAACACAGTAGCTACATCCATATAAAGTATCTACACGGGTAGTAAATACATCGAATGTTTTATCACTACCTTTAATTTTAAAGGTGACTTTCGCCCCAACGCTTCTACCAATCCAGTTTTTTTGCATTTCAAGCGTAGAAACCGGCCAATCTAAATCTTTTAAATCTTCTAGTAATCGATCTGCGTATTTAGTGATTTTAAGTAACCACTGTCTCATCGGTTTTCTAATTACAGGATAGCCACCCACTTCACTTTTCCCGTCGATTACTTCTTCATTAGCAAGAACTGTTCCTAAAGTTGGACAGAAATTCACTGGTCGATAATCAACATAGGCTAAATCAGAATCAAATAGTTTTAAAAAGATCCACTGGGTCCATTTATAGTAACTAGGATCGCTTGTAGCGATCTCCCTAGTCCAGTCATAAGAAAATCCTAATGATTTAATTTGTCTTCTAAAGTTATTGATATTGACTTCGGTAATAATAGATGGGTGTTGATTGGTTTTCATGGCATATTGCTCGGCTGGTAAACCAAAAGAATCCCAGCCCATAGGATGAAGGACGTTAAAGCCTTGCATTCTTTTCATTCTCGCTAAGACGTCACTAGCGGTATATCCTTCAGGATGACCAACATGTAAACCTTGTCCGCTAGGATAAGGGAACATATCTAGAATGTAATATTTTGGTTTAGAAAAATCATAAACATCGCAGGTATAGGTCTTATTTTCTTCCCATACTGCTTGCCATTTTTTCTCAATATTTTGATAATCGTAGCCCATATATCTACCTCATTTTAATTAATAATTAACCAGCAATTTCTTTATATAACATATGATAGGAGTTACCACTTTTCTCCCAGCTATTATCAGTTAATAAAGCATTCTTTACTAACTGACGATGTGTCTTATTATCCCATACGAATATATCGTATGCATAGTGGCAAGTTTGAATCATGTCAAATTCGGAAAAATTATCAAAGCCGTATCCATTAGAATATTCTTTATTGCTAGAATCGTAATTAATGACGGAATCTTTTAATCCCCCGGTTCTTCTAACAATTGGCAAAGTTCCGTATCTTTGAGCAATCATTTGTCCTAAGCCACAAGGTTCAAATAAGCTTGGCATCATAAAGAAATCACTACCAGCGTAAATTAGATGAGCGAGCTCATTATTATAGCCAATATAAATTCCAACATGCTCAGGATAATCTCTTCTTAAGCGTTCCATTTCTTGTTCATAGTCATATTCCCCGCTTCCAAGAAGAATGATATTTGCCCCTCTATCTAATAAAGATCTAGCAGCGGCAAACACAAGCGACATTCCTTTTTGCCAAGTCACTCTAGAGACTAAGGAATATAACGGTAAAGATTCATCTTTAATTCCAAATCTTTTTAATAAAGCCTTTTTATTAACTTTTTTACCACTAACAAAGTTAGTAGGTCCATAGTTTTTAACAATTAAGCTATCTTTTTCAGGATTAAATTCGTTATAGTCAATCCCATTAAGAATTCCACAGAAATCATATTCCTTATAAATAAGAACGTTATTTAAGCCCATACTTCCCTCTGGGGTGAGTAATTCATTTCGATGATTAGGAGAGACAGTAGTTACTTTATTCGCATACATAATCCCCGCCTTTAAGGAGGACACTTTATCACCAAATCTCACTGTTCCATTATCGTAAAGATATTCTGGTAAGGAGAATAAATCTCCCAAAGCGGATTTATCTAATATTCCTTGGAAAGCAGGATTATGAATGGACATCACGAATTTAGTGCTGTCATAAAATGACATTCTTTTTTCTCTAATGTAACAAAACACCATTCCTGGTTGCCAGTCATGGGCGTGGATGATATCTGGCTTAAATTTAACTTGCTCTAAAAGTTGAGCAAAAGCGATAGAGTAAAACGCAAAGCGTTCTCCATCATCGTCATAGCCATAAATTCTGTCACGTTCAAAATAATGTCTATTTTCAATAAAATAGTATTTAATCCCATCTTTAGTTAAAGAATAAATATTTGCCCCTTCTTCTCTCCAAGATAAATGGCAAGTCATATAACCAACATATTCTAAAGGAAGGTTTTTAGCCTTAACTTGGTTATATAAGGGAAGAACTATCACTACTTCTTCGCCAAGCTTTACTAGTTCTTTAGATAAAGCATAGGTAACATCAGCAAGACCACCAGTTTTTACAAAAGGATTAGCCTCGCTACAAGCCATAGCGATTTTCATTAAACTTTAACTCCTACTTTAATGTAAACAATATCTTCTGGAGTTCCAGAAATCTTCTTCACTTCTTTAATGGAAGCATTTTTATCTGCTAAAACATATTCCAGTTTAGTGTCTTTTCCAACTTGAGTTTGGGTAAAGATTATACAGTTTTTAATATCTGCCCCTTTTTCAACAACAACATCACGGGAAATAATCGAATTATGAACTTTTCCTTTAATAATTGCCCCATTAGCGACAAAGCTATTTTGGACATCAGCATCTTTGCCATATAAGGCTGGTGGGGTGTTATGAGTGGTTGTATAAATTGGCCAATCTTCTAAGAAGAGTTGGCTGCGGATATGATAATTAAGTAAATCAAAGGAATGATCAACATAGTTTCTTAAATTTAAAATCGGAACAACATATCCTTTAAATTCAATTGGATGAACATCTAAGATTTCTTCTGCGATGTAATAATTAATCATGTCTTTAATAGAAAATAATTCACTAACTTTAGTGCCGTCAGAAACAATCTTCTTGAGGGCTTTCTTAGAAAGAATATAGGTATCTAAAGAAATATCCGCTTCTTTACTACGCAATAAGTTTGGTGAAGACTTAATAATTTTATTATCACTAATCTTATATTTATCTGCTCTTAGATAATCTTTATCAGCGTTATCAACGTGGATATAGATGCTAGAGATATCAGCACCACTAGCGATATGTTTCTCTACTATAGGTCTAAAATCCATACTACTTAAAAAGTAGCTAGGAGCAATAACCGCATATTCAAAATCAAGCTCATCAACCGGAACATTATATTTAATATTATTAATATCAGTGTTGAATGCAGGTTGACGTAATCCTTTTTCATTAAGCACTAGTTCAACATAACCAAGTCTAGTGTTATTCGTCCATATTGAACCACTACCTACATGTCTTCGTAAAGCCATAATTCCTTTTTTAACAAGGACATATACTCGATCAATATGGGAATTAGAAAAATTAGATAAAGTAAAATCAATTAAACCATATCTACCAAGGAAAGTAACCGCACCTAATGGGCGTTTATCTGTTAAACCACTAAGGGATGGTTCGTTATGTAAATCACAAATTCCAATAACTCTTCTCATACTTATTCTCCTTAGGCAATTAATACAACTTCGTCATTACCGACATTGATTTTGGCATCGCCTTCAACAACCACTCCTGGAGCGATAATAGCATTATGAATTCTGGCTCCCTTTTTAATATGAGCGTTTTCCATAACTACGCATCTAGTAAGTTTACAAGTTGATTCGATGGTGACTCCTGTAGAAATCACGCAGCTATCGACATCACCCAAAACAATCGCTCCTTGGTTAGCAATGCTTCTTGTGATGTGACCTTGCTTGCCAATATATTGAGGGACACTATAAGTGTCTTGGGTATATATTCTGTTATTAAGATCTCGCTCATAAAGATTTAATTCCATCTTATCTAAAGCAATATCCATATTGGCCTCATGCAAAGAGGCAAGGGTACCAACATCTCTCCAGTAGCCTTTAAATCTATAAGCTTTAAGCTTACATTTATCTTTAAGCATTAAAGGAATGATGTTCTTTCCAAAGTCATGTTCGCTCTTTTCGTCTTTCGCGTCATGCTTTAAATATTTACGTAATGTTTTCCAAGTAAAGACATAAACTCCCATAGAAGCGAGATTACTTTTTGGCACTTTTGGTTTTTCTTGGAATTCGACAATGTTGTCGTTTTTATCAACTGCCATGATACCAAATCTAGAAGCTTCTTTAGGATCGACTTCAATAACAGAAATCGTAACATCAGCTTTACTAGTTTCGTGTAAGTGAATCATATCAGCATAGCTGGTTTTATAAATATGATCACCAGAAAGAATAACTACAAATTCAGGATTAGCATTATCTAAAAAATCAATATTTTGTGTGATGGCATCTGCTGTTCCTTTATACCAATTAGCACCTTCTTCAGTTTGTCTTGGCGCTAAAGTATTCATTAAACAGTGCACACCATTAAGACCCCATTTTTCACCATTACCAATATAAGAATCTAATTCTGTAGACTCATATTGCGTTAAAACCCCTACGACGTTAATTCCACTATTCGCACAGTTGCTAAGTGGAAAATCAATAATGCGATATTTAGCAGCAAAACTCACTGCAGGCTTTGCAGTTTTTTTGGTTAAAGCTTCTAATCTTGTGCCTTTTCCACCTGCTAATATCATCGCTACGACTTTATTATTATTAAGCATTTATACACCCTCCACTAACAATCATACTCTTTTAATAATCTTTACTAAAGAAATAAATATAAATTTATTTATATAATTTTTTGATTACTCTAAAGATTTTTTAAGGAGATTTTATAATAGTAGGTTATATTCGCTTATCACTTCTTTACTGATTCAATCATTTGATATAAAATAATCAACATGGTTTTAAAAATTCATCCTTGGAGAATCACTTGGCGATATTTACTTGTTTATATCGTTATCCTTGCTATTGCTTTTGGAAGCTGCTTTTCTATTTTCTTTAAAGTTGATGAAAATGGATCAATATCTTTTGCCAGTTTTGGTGTTTCTCAGGGAATATTTATCGCCATATTTGTTGGCCTATTTATTGCTACTTATTTAATGGCGTTATTTGGACAAAAATACATTGTTGAAGACAAGTATTTCATTGTTAAAAGATTAACTAGGGAATATCAATACGATTATTCCAGTATTATCTTTATAGATAAAGAACAAAGCGAAAAGAAAAAGATGGTCATCATCTTTACTAAAAAAAGCGGTGTTAAATATCTCCTCGGAGATAAAGAAGGGAAACTCTTAGAAACAGTGATCAAGAAATGTCCAAATACGATGACTGTGGAAGAGTTTAGAAGAGCCTACCCTCACGAAAGATATTAATTTTATAAATTAGTTGTTGAAATAACCAATTAATTTGTGATAGTCTTTACAAGACGCTTAAAAGGAGGTGTCGATATGTCAAGAGTATGTCCAGTTACAGGTAAAGGTCCAGTCAGTGGAAACCGTCGTTCACATTCTTTAAGAGCAACTCGTAGAAGATGGAACACAAATTTACAAGTTCGTACTGTTATGGTTGATGGCAAAGAAGTACGTGTTCGTATGTCTACTCGTGCTTATAGAACCCTCAATAAAGCTGAAAAATAATATCAATATTTGATATTAAAAAAATTGACCTCGCGGTCATTTTTTTTATTTCATCGTTAATAGAAATATCGGTAATAAACTTAATATTCCAAGCGGAAACATCATCCACTCACTAAAGGCTAATAAAATAAATTTCTTACGAGAGTATGTCCCGTCTTCATTTTTCACATTTTTAAAATCGAATAATTTTGGATTAAATATCGCCACTAAAATAACTATGGCAAAGACTATCGATATAATCATTGATGCTAAAGCGTAGTTATATGTATATTCGCTATATTTATAAACATTAAATGAATAGAAGGCTTCAAAACCAAATAAAGCAAGTAAAGAGACTAATGCTCCTAAATCTAAATATAGATGTTCTCTTAATTTATTTATTGATATAAAGGGAATGCTAGCTAAACAAAACATCGCTAAAGTTGAAGATATAGCCATACAAATCGTATAGATGTTCGCAGTTTTAGATAAATAAAAAATAAATGGAAATAAATTGACCACTACTGCAAAAAGAAAAATGTAATTAATAAAAGAATTCTTTTCTTTAAAACTAGGTGCAGTTTCAAAAACAAATATATTTCTAATATTTAAAGCTTTCTTTTCAATTGATTGATAAATAAGCCCTAACGATAAAAAGAAAGTTCCATGAAATAAGATTGTTAAAATTAAACAAGTTAATATTAAATTATTAAGCATTTTTATTCTTTTAACTTTTCGATTCTTTCTTTAATGTCTTCGTGACCAAATAAATAACTACCCGCAACTAAGACATCCACCCCTGCCATCTTTGCGGTTTTAGCGGTTTCTTCGTTAATTCCACCATCGATCTCAATTAAAACATTCTTGATGTCGTTAACTTCCATATAATTTCTTAATCTCACTACTTTACTAGCGGCTTCTGGCATAAACTTTTGTCCGCCAAATCCAGGTTCTACAGACATAATCAAAATCATATCAATAGAGAACAAGAATGGGTACACCTTTTCAATTGGTGTATTTGGTTTAATAGATAATCCCGCTTTAGCTCCATATTCATGGATAAGATCAATAACTTTAAATACTTCAGAATCACTCTTGCAAGCTTCATAATGGAAGGTTAAATAATGTGCTCCGGCTTTAATAAACTCTGGAGCGTACTTATATGGATCAGAAATCATGATGTGGACATCATTTATTAAAGAATGAGACTTGCTAATTGACTTAAGGACTGGTTGACCAAAGGAAATATTTGGAACAAAATGTCCGTCCATCACATCAAAATGGAGCCATTCCGCTCCACCTTCTTCTACTTTTTTTATATCTTCTAAAAGATGATTAAAATCAGCACTTAATATACTCGGAGCAACAATAATCTTTCCCATATTACTTCTTATCTCCTTCTGATAATAATTTTAAATAGTTTTCATACGCAATAGAAGGAATATTTCCTTCTTGTACTGCTAAAAGTATTTTACATTCTTTTTCTTTTTGATGTAGACAATTCGAATAAAAACATTCTAAATATCTCTTTTTAAATCCAGGAAAATAGTGAGCGATCTCTAATTTAGATAAATTAAGATCTAATGAAGAAAATCCCGGAGTGTCGGCGATAAAGCCATCTTCAAAAGGAAGTAAGACCACTTCTTTAGTTTTATGTTTTCCTCTTCCAAGAGCCTCGCTATATTCGCCAACATCTCTTTCATAATCAAAATTAATCGCGTTAAGTAAAGAAGACTTACCGACTCCAGATTGACCCACTAAAACAGATTTCTTCCCTTTAAATAGGCTTTTAACTTCTTCAATTCCTTCTTTGGTTTTACTACTAGTAACATAAACAGGAATATTTAACTTATTAAATACTTCTTTAATTTCTTTAACTTGTTTATCGTCTTTATCGCTTTTAGACAAAACAATAAAAGCAGGAATTTCATTATAATTTGCATAAGTTAAATATTTAAACGCTAAAAAATATGAGAAGTCTGGCTCTACTAAAGAGAATACCAATACAATTTGGTCAATATTAC
>DGHZ01000063.1 GCA_002392945.1 Caryophanales bacterium UBA3835
TCTAGTAGAGGTAAACCTTTAGCGAAAGGGAAACACTTTAATATCTCCCACTCTAAAGGAATTGTCTGTTTAGCAATTTCTAATAAAGATGTGGGAGTGGATCTAGAAGTAATTAGACCAGTAGATATCGACTTTAAAGAATTTATTGCTTCTAAAGATGAAAAGAATTTGATTCATGACGATGAGACATTCTTCATGATTTGGACTAATAAAGAATCACTTCTAAAGTGTATCGGTTTAGGAATGAAATCCTCAATGGATAAAGTTCCTTCTTTGCCTTTTAACAACATTAAGTTTTTTGATAGACATTATTTCTATTCAAAATCTATAAAATATAAGAACTCTATTATTACAGTTACTAGAGCCTCTAGTGAACCATTTGAAATAGAAATATTAGAAGAAACAATCTAATTTATTTGTGGCATTGCTATTGCGAAAAAATATTCAGAGACAAAATATAAATATTTTGATTTAATGGGTATCTTTTATCTATAAAGTGATATAATATGGAAAGTATGAAAGAACAATTACAAGAACAATCAAAGGAACAAGTTCAAGTAGAAACTCAAGAACAAGCTCCTGAAATAGTATTAACCAAAAAACAAAAAATTTTCAAAAAGATTAAAGAGAAAGTCACTAATCCAGTTGATATGAAATATCGTGGACCTTTGTCTTATCGATATTTAAGAATTTTAGCTTGGATGTTTTTTGCGATTGGGCAATTACTTGTCCTTCACGATTTGTTTGATAAAATCAGTTATTGGCATGTTTTGGGTGAAGGCCCTGCTGGACCAACTATTGTTGGACTAATTTCTTCTTTAGCGACCCCTTTATTTATTATTGCTTCTTTCGGAGTAGCCTTATCTGGACAAAAAACTTATAAAAAATTGGTGATGACCTATGGAGCGATTTTTGGTGCTTTGGTAATTGCCTTAAATATTTTTTATTACCGCTATTTAGTGGGCATGTTTGGCAATAAAGAAAACGCTAATGTAGTGTTAAATTCCATGGGCTTTATTACTAGAGCCAATGTCTTTACTGATTTGTTTATATTCTCTTTGTTCCATTTCTTTGTTAACTTTGTTCCTGCGAAACACTTTAAAGGAAAAAAGATATATCTTTTTAGAGCGATGGTTGCTATTCCAATTGCCTATGTTATCACTGCTTATATTTTAAAAACATTGAACAACTTTGCTACGATTAGTCTCCCATTTGCGATTTTTCCATTTTTGTTAACTAAATCACCAATCGTCTTTGCAATCTTTGCGTTAATGTCCTTGGCTCTTAAACAAAGAAAAAATTTCTTTATTAATAAAGTTGGTCTTACTCAAGACGAATATAAACATTTCTTAACCACCAATAGAAATTCATTCTCATTCTCAGTGTGGCTAACATTTTTAATTGTGGTATTTGCTATTATTGAAGTGATTATTTTTGCAATCTTTTATTCTGTTTATGGCCACGAAGGAACAATTGGAGTATTGGTTAGATTAACCAACTGTTCAATTGGAGAAGTGATTTCTATGGTCTTAGTAATACCATTTATCTTCCTATATTCCTATACTCGTACTCATAAAGAGGGACCAGTTGATATTTTAGTGCCTTTAATGGGTATTGCCATGGTTGTTATTGTTTATATGGAAACCATATATCACTTTATAACCATGCCTTGGTAAAATTTATAATTTTAATAGGACCTATTAATAGGGTCTTTTCTTTTTGCTTAAAAAAGTTGTTGCATGATAAATAGACATAGAATAAGATAATGGTAGATTTAATATCGTTCTGATAGTCTAACTACCATTTATGAAGTTAAAAGACGTTAAAAAGAATTTTTTAGTCGATACTGCGATTAAGCTTTTCTTATCTGAAAGTATTGATAAAGTCACCATCAAGGATATCGCTAGTGAAGCCGGTGTCGGGGAGATGACTATTTATCGTTATTTTGGTAAAAAGACAAGTATTGTCACCGAAGCTGTTATGCAACTTCAAAATGTTGTTTTTACTGATTATTTTAAAGTTGATACCTCTAAGTCTGGATATGAGATGCTTAAGAGTTTTTATGACACTTTCTTAGAAGTATTTATTAATAGACCTGAATTTTTCAAATTTATCAAAGAATTTGATATTTATATGATGAATGAAGATAGTTCTATGCTTCAGGATTATGAAGAAGAACTAGACAAATTTAAAAATGTTTATTTTTCTAGTTATTACACTGGAATTAAGGATAAAAGTGTAAAGAAAGTGAGTGACTTAGAATTATTCTATTTCACTTCCACTCATGCATTAATTGAGCTATGTAAAAAGCTATCTTGCTCTAAAGGAATACTTCCTCAAGATGAAAAGATAGTGAAAACAAATGAAATCAAATGTTTGATTAATGTATTTTTAGCCACAGTTAAAAACTCGTAGTCTAAGCGAGTTAAATAAAAAAGGAGAGTGCGTGACATTAGACTAAACGCACAATAAACATCATGAAAAAAAGATTAACAAAGAAACAGATGATCATCTTCTCGCTTGGCCAATTCGGTTGGTCACTTTTAGGTGGAATCATCTCAGCTTGGTTAGTTACCTTCTTCATTCCAACCGGTGGCGATGTTAATGCTGGGGCAACCATGTACATTACAAGCGGGTTGGTTATTGGAGGATTTTTAACCATCATCGGATTAATTACTGCGTTAAGCCGTTTATTTGACGCTGTGACTGATCCACTTATTGCTTCTTTAAGTGATAGAAGCACAAATAAACGCGGAAGAAGAATTCCGTTTATGCAAGTAGCCGCTATTCCATTTGCCGTTGTTACAGTCTTATTATTCTGTATCGACTTTGGTACTGGTAGCTGGGCCAA
>DGHZ01000065.1 GCA_002392945.1 Caryophanales bacterium UBA3835
TCGGCCTGGTAGCTCAGTTGGTAGAGCAGAGGACTGAAAATCCTCGTGTCGGCGGTTCAATCCCGTCCTAGGCCACCACGAGATTACAAAGCTTGATGAAAATCAGGCTTTTATTTTTTTGTTTAAAGCATATGTTTAAATAAAAAAAGACCTTACGGTCTAATCTATTTATTGAGGTTATATATCAGTAACACCAAGATCTGAAACGGTACGCCGATAAAGAATAAATACCAATAGTTTCCATCAAAGAAGAATGTGATATAGGCCGCTGCTAGTAAAGTCCAAATAAATACTGAACGGAAAATAACTACTGATTTTGGGTATTTAAACATCCTTCTAGCAGCAATAGAAATCACTAATGCACTAGCAGGTACACACCATAAATATACTGTCCAATATCTATTAATATGAATATCGCCAGTTTTCATATTCCAAATACTAGCTAAATGAATTGTCATACCAATAGTGAAAATAATAGTGATTATTAAACAAACAATAAGAGTTTTCTTATGAAAGTTAGGCGTTTGTTTAATGATTGATTTAAATTCTTGTTCTTTATTATGTTCGCTTAAAATGTAATCAGTAGACACTCCATAGAAGTCAGCAATTTGTTTTAATACATCTACAGAAGGAAGAATAGATCCATTTTCCCATTTAGATACAGTTTTATCACTATAAGAGAATTTGTCTCCGAATTCTAATTGAGTGTATCCAGCTTTTTTTCTTAGGAATGTAAGGTTTTCTCCAACAACTTCGTTTAAAGATTTCATAACAATATTTTATCTTAATAGGAGAATTGGTCAAATATTATCTTTTAATAAATTATTAAATATATTCTAGTTTTTTATGCGATTCTCATATTTTGAGAGTGGGTTTATTCTATAACATTTCTTACGAATTGCTTTCTTTTATATACGCGCGCTAGTCATAATGTGCTACAATAATAAACGGCTTTGGGGCCAATTATGAATATTGATTACGATTTAGTCTATATTATCTTAATTGCGATAAGCGGAGTGTCAATTGTTCTATTGATGCTTTTATCTATCTACTATTTGGTTTATTGGAGTATATCTGCTAGACCAGTACAAATAGTTCCTCATAGTGATAAAAAGACAAAATTTGCGGTTTTAGTCGCTGCTAGAAATGAATCTAATGTTATTGAAAACATTATGAATTCTTTAGATAAACAAACATACCCTCGAGAATATTTTGAGGCATTTTTTATTGTTGAAAGTTTTGATGATCCAACTATTGAGATTGTTAAAAAACATGGATATCAATGGTTTGTTAGAGATCAACTCACTAATGATAGACGCACTAAAGGCTTTGCCTTACAAGAATGCATTAATTGGATGTGGAGAGAAAATAGGAACTATGATTCTTATTTAATCTTTGATGCTGATAATATCTTAGAACCTAACTATATTGAAGCAATGAATGATTTAAGACAAACAGGAGTGGAAGTTGGTTTAGGCTATCGTAGCTTTACTAATGCAGACACTAACTGGGTGACCGCTAACTGCGCTTGTATGTTCTCTTATATGAATCAGATTACTTCCTATGGAAGAAGCATTCTTTTCCATAAGGCAACTTTAATGGGGACAGGCTATTTTGTTGATGATTCCATTATTAGAGATGCTGGAGGTTGGATTTTTACCGGCATGACTGAAGATATCCAGTTAACAAGTTATTGTTATTATCACGATATTTATATGTGCTATTATCCAGCGGTTTGTTTTTATGACGAGCAAGCTAGCGATATGAAAACTGTTCATAATCAGCATGTTCGTTGGTTAGCGGGATATTTAGCTCCTCGTAAGTTTTTAAGAAAAGCTGGAACTCAAAAGGATTATCATTCTAAGCGACTTCAAAGAATGATGACTAGAGAATTTAAAATCGGAATCATTCCTTTTGTCGTTTTTAATATTGTGAGCTTTTTAGTTGTCGCGGCCGGAATCACCTTCGGTGTGCTTAGTGCATTATATGGACAAGCCTATCAAACAGGAATTATCTTTGCTATAGTCGGATTCCAGTTCTCTGTTTTATATATGTGCTTTGTTTTAGCCTCAATGTTATCAATTATACGTAATCGTAAATATTTAGAATTATCACTTAAAAATCAAATTTGCTGCATTTTAACATATATGTTCTATTTTTATGACTTCTTAGCAGCGTTTATTGATATAGTCTTCCACCCAAGCAAAAGAAACAATTGGGTAAGAATTGATCACTCAGGAACAGTGAATAATAAAGAGATTAGCGATGGCAAGTAAGAAAGATTGGAAAAAAACTAAAGTCATCTATTGGAAAGATGAAAATAAGGACGACTTCAATGAAGTCGGTTTAAAGCGTCCAAGTGTTCCAGAGGGTTATAAATATAAAAGAACAAATTTCTTTAATAATTTTATTTCGGGGATTTTTTATCACGGTGTCGCTAAACCTGTTTTAGGGTTTTATTGCTTATGCAAAGGAATCAAAGTTAAAGGAAAGAAGAATCTTAAAAAGCTTAACGGCAAGGGGGCATTTATTATGTCTAACCATGTCGCTATTAGTGATGTTTTTAAATTCCAAGCTTACGTATTCTTTTTAAGAAGAAGAGTAAATATTTTAGGCTATCCTGATACTTTAACAATGCCAATAGTGAGAAATCTAACTAGAGCGTTAGGGTATCTTCCTCTACCTTTACCAGGCGATTTAAAGAATATGGTCTCTTTAGTGGATTCCTTTAAATTCTATTTAGAAAAAAAACAATATATTCTCATTTATCCTGAAGCTCATATTTGGCCATATTACACGAAAATCAGA
This sequence comes from Caryophanales bacterium UBA3835, assembly GCA_002392945.1. Taxonomy (GTDB): domain Bacteria; phylum Bacillota_I; class Bacilli_A; order RFN20; family CAG-826; genus UBA2450. The sequence goes on from DGHZ01000065.1 coordinate 2,809, forward strand.
AACTTCCACGGAGGTTCGTTTAATTACCCTGCAAAATTAGAAGCACCTGTACTTCCAGTTGTGACTACTTGGAGAAAATCTAAATTATGTAAAAAGCCAAAACAAACTCTATATATTTTAGAGCCAATTTTCCCTGATCCAAATAAATCCACAAGCGATAATAAAGAGTATTTATATAAAGCTACTTTAGAAGCGATGAAAAAATGTTCTGAATCTGTCAATCAATATGAATATATTAAATATATACATGTTGAAAATGAAAAAGATAAGCAATAAAATAATTGGCAACATGATTACCGTAAAGAAGAAATTAACCTTACCAGAATATCGAGAAAGAAAAGAAGTTTATAAGACTCTCGGATATAAAGAAATCAGCATGGAAGAAAAAGGCTACCACGCGATTGTTACTTATGAGATTGATGAGACCGATAAACATTATCCTGCGATTAAGCATTTAGAAAGAAAGCTTTATCGAAAAGGACCATCTTTTTTACCAGTTATCCTCTTTGTTGGTATATCCTTCATATTCCTTTCCATATTTGTTATTTTTATGGCTGTTCAAGGCAGTCAATTCAATTTAATCGCCAATGCATTAGGATTTTTAATCCCTGCATTTGTCTCTCTAGCCTTAGCGGTTATCTACACATATTTATACATTAGTATAAATAAAAGAATTATCGAAGAGGCACCATATCTCAAAGCAAATTTATCCTCTATTGTTGATTCAATAAAAAACAAATAAGCCCTTAATTTTTTAGATAAATTAATGCTATAATTTCTCTAATTAGATTGGAGGGCTTTTTATGTTGAAATTAATTAACATTAAGAAAGACTATAAACTTAAAGACCAAGAGCCTGTTCATGCTTTAAAAGGAATTACACTTAATTTCCGCAGCAATGAATTTGTCGCAATCCTTGGTCAATCTGGCTGTGGTAAAACCACACTTTTAAATATTACTGGTGGCTTAGATCACTATGATGAAGGTGATTTAATCATCAAAGGTAAAAGTACCAAAAATTTTGCCGAATCTGATTGGGATACGTATCGTAACCATTCAATCGGTTTTGTTTTCCAGTCCTATAATTTAATCCCCCATCAATCGATTATTAAAAATGTTGAACTTGCTTTAACTATTTCTGGAATCTCTAAAGAAGAAAGAACTAGACGTGCTAAAGAAGCCTTAGACCTTGTAGGTTTACAAGGCTTATATAAAAAGAAACCAAATCAACTCTCTGGTGGACAAATGCAACGTGTCTCTATTGCACGTGCCCTTGTTAATAACCCAGAAATCGTTTTAGCAGATGAGCCAACAGGAGCGTTAGACAGTGAAACTTCAGTCCAAGTTATGGACATCATGAAAGATATCGCCAAGAATCACTTGGTGATTATGGTTACCCATAACCCAGAACTCGCTGAGAAATATGCGACCCGTATCGTAAAGATGAAGGACGGCTTACTTTTAGACGACTCTAATCCATATAGTGATGAAGAAGAAGCTAAAGAAGTCGCTAAAATTGTTAAAGCAGAAGAGAAAAGAGAAGCCGCTGAAGTTTCTAAAGGCAAAAAGAAACATTCCTCAATGGGATTCTTTACAGCTTTTGCCTTATCCTTATCTAACTTACGCAGTAAATTAAAAAGAACTATCCTTGTTGCGGTTGCCGGATCCATCGGTATTATCGGTGTGTCCGCCGTTTTAGCGGTCTCCCATGGAGTGAATAATTTCATCGACTATATGCAAGACGATATGCTTTCTAGTTATCCAATCCAAGTTGCAGAAGAAAGTATGGATGTTACCTCTTTAATTACTGGATTAACAAGCGAAGACAAAAAGAACGCCGCTAACTTTGATATCACCACACAAGTTGGTATGGATTCCATGCTCCAATATTTATTAACTAAGTACACTGATTTTACAAATATCAAGACTAACGAAATCGATGACCGTATGGTGCAATTCATTAAACAAATGCCTAAAGAATATTATGCATCAATGAATATTGATTATAGTATTGACCCAACTAATAACATCTTTACCGATTTTAAAGTCTTTGATGACGCAAAAATGCAAAAGATGATTGATGAAGGTATTCCAGGAGCGGACACCTTTGATAACAACAGAACTATTTCTATTACTGGCTTAACTCAAAGATATATTTCATCTTTAAAAGATTCCGCTGTTGGATTTGAAAAATTTAGCCAATTCTCTGACTTATTCATGAAATTCATGAAGCAAATGCCAGGAGACGAATCTTATATTAGAAATCAATATGACTTTATTGGTGAGGGATCAAGATTCCCAACCGCCGATAACGAAATGTGTTTGGTTGTTGATTCTAATCAAACATTAACAGATTTAGTCCTTGCACAAATGGGATATTATAGCGAAGACTCATTCTTAAATATTGCTAAAAAAGCTTTCTCAGAAAATGAATTACATGAGCAATTAAATAAAGGTGAAATTTCTCCTGAAAAATACGCAGAAGAAGTCGCTAAATTAGACGGGGAATATCCTTATGACCCATATTATAATATGAGTGATCTCTTGAGCCACGAATTCTATTATTTCCCACATAAAACAGTATTCACCAAAGAAGAACAACACTTTGTTACTCATAAACAAATCACTTTGAATTTAAGTGGAGACACTCCAAGTGGTGGTAAATATTATCTTGCTTTAAACTATAGCCCTGAAAACGATGCCCTACTAGGAAACTCGATTGAAGTTGACTCTCTTGGAGTTGCTACATTTGATAATGTAGGTGCGATGAGGCTATCTAGATCAACAACAGAAGATGTTAGCGAACTTGATGGTATTTGGGCTTTATTGTCTCTTAACGATTACTATTCAATTTCTGGTAAGAAAATGGAAGATTTTACACCAGAAGATTTATCAAAGATTAAAAGATTAACTGTCGCCACTCTTCCTAATACATCTACAGATAAAACAGTGGATTTTGAAATTGATAGTTCAAATTGTAACTTGGTAAAAATGTGGCCTTTCTATCCTGTTGAAGTTGTTGCTAACTTTAACGCTGGTAAGATTACCGAAGTTGATCCAGATACACCTGATTATTGGTATAACGCATATCTTAGTGACGATATGATCAATAACTACGATTCTACTACCTATAACGGAGTAAAAATGAAAGTAGTTGGTATTTTAAAACCAAAATCACAAGTAATGTTTGGCTCTCTTAAGAGAGGTGTTTATTACTCTAAAGCTTTTGCAGAAAAATATATGAATGATGCCGCTGCGGCTACTGCTAGTAGTGTCGCTGATAAACACGCTATCTTTACTGATTATGAAGAGCATATCACTCAAAAGAAATTTAAAGAGTCGACATTTAACGTATATGTTAAATATGATTATCGTCCAGACCCAACTACAGCTAACCCGTTTGGTGAAAAAGAAACTTTTGCTTCTGCTTTAAATACAAACTTAACAAAAGAATTATCAAATATTTTCTTCTCCTTCTTAGGTCAAAATAGTGACTTAGATGTTGAAAAAGAACATTTAAGAGCGTTATCAGGTTATAAGATTGTGGAAACAGAAGTAGAAGTTCCAGATCCAGAAGACCCAAGCAAGAAAATTACCGAAGTTGATTATAGCCTTGATGATCTTCCATTATCCATCTCTATCTATCCTGTCGATTTTAAAGGAAAGAATAATGTCACTAATTATTTAGAACTTTGGAATTCTGATCAAACTTTAGATATTGAAGGATTTCCTCCAGTAGAGGCTAAAGATCGTACGACTTTATTCTATACAGATACGATTAGTATGATTATTAATTTGATTAATACCTTAGTTACCGCCATTAGTATTGCTTTAATTGCCTTTACTTCCTTATCCTTACTCGTATCATGTTTCATGATTGCAGTTATTACTTATATCTCGGTTATGGAACGTGTTAAAGAAATTGGTGTTATTCGTTCTCTTGGTGGGCGTAAGAAAGATGTTTCTAGATTATTTATCGCTGAGAACCTTATCACTGGTTTCGCTAGTGGGGCATTAGGCATTATTGTTACCTATTTATTGCAAATCATCATTAATGCGATTGTCTCTCCGTTTGGAATTACTAATATCGCTAGCTTACCATTCTTATGGGCTTTATTAATGATTGGCTTAAGTATCTTCTTAAGCGTTGTCAGCGGACTTATCCCATCCTTCAGCGCTTCTAAACAAGATCCAGTAGTGGCTTTAAGAACTGAATAAAAATGAAAAAAGTTGGTCTAGTATCATTAGGATGTTCAAAAAACCTCGTTGATAGCGAGAATATTTTAGGACTATTTGATCGTAACGGTTATGAAATCACTAATGATCCAAAAGACGCAGATATTATTGTTGTTAATACATGTGGCTTTATTGAACCAAGCAAAAAGGAATCCATCGAAAATATTTTAGAGATGGTTTCTTATCATAAAAAAGTAGTAGTCACAGGCTGCTTAGCGGAACGCTACTACGAGGAACTTAAAAAAGAGATTCCAGAAGTTGATTTATTTATCCCAATTAGAGACTATGATAAATTTAATAAACTATTATATAGTTTAGATAACTCAATTGACTCAACTTTAGGAGTAGACGACGAATATCGTATTGTTTCTACTGGTCCATATAGTGCTTATTTAAAAATAGGTGAAGGATGTGACAATCGCTGTAGCTATTGTGCAATCCCATTAATTAGAGGCCATTTTGTTTCTAGAGATATGGCCTCCATTATTAAAGAAGCAAAAGATTTAGCCTCTAATGGCATTAAAGAAATAGTGGTCCTTCAACAAGACACAACTAAATATGGTATTGATATAAAAGATCCAAATGTTAATATTGTTTCTTTATTAAAAGAACTTCTTAAAATTAAGGAATTAGATTACATTCGCTTATTATATTTATATCCTGATGAAATAAGTGACGAATTAATTGAATTAATCGGAAATGAACCTCGTCTTACTCCTTATTTTGATATTCCTATTCAACATAGTGAATCCTCAATTTTAAAAGCGATGTATCGAAGAGGTGATAAAGAGTTCCTTATTAATTTATTTAATAAGATTAGAACTAAAGTTCCTAACGCAATCTTAAGAACAACAGTAATGGTGGGTTTCCCAGGTGAAACAGAAGAAGATGTAGATAATCTCATTGAATTTATGAAAGACATTAAATTTGATCATTTAGGAGCCTTTACTTATTCTCAAGAAGAAGGTACCGATGCTTCGACTTTTGATAATCAAATTGAAGAATGTGAAAAAGTTAAGCGAAAAGATAAAGTAATGAAAGCCCAACAAAAGATTTCTTATCAACAAAACAAAAAACATGTTGGCGAAATTATGGAAGGGCTAGTAATTGGAAAAGATAACGATAATTATTTATTAAGAAGTTATTGGAACGCTCCTGATGATGTTGACGGTAAAATATATTTTACTAGCGACAAAGAATTACATGTTGGAGACAAGGTGAAAGTAAAGATATCTAATGCCTTTGTTTATGATTTAATGGGGGAATATGTTTCCTAAAGGAATTAATTTACTTCCTCATGAAATTGCTCACTATAAGACTTTAGAGTCTTTAGCGGGAGAATGTACTTTATTTTTAAAACGCGATAATAATGCTTTTCCTATAAATAAGCCCTGTAAAGTAGCCTTATTTGGTAGTGGAGCTAGACACACTTTAAAAGGTGGAACAGGAAGTGGAGATGTTAATTCTCATTTCTTTAATTCTATTGAAGAAGAATTAGAGTTAAATGGCTTTGCTATTACCACTAAAAAATGGCTAGATGCTTATGATGAAGTTAAAAAGAATAAACACATCTCTTTTGTAAAAAGAGTGAAGCAAGAAGCTAAAAAGATTGGGATTGGCGCACCTGCATACTCAGTTGGTCAAATTGATAAAGAAGTAGAATATGATTTGCCTATTGATGAATATGATGGTGATATTTGTGTATATGCATTAAGTAGAGTTAGCGGAGAAGGTAGCGA
>DGHZ01000008.1:0-3382 GCA_002392945.1 Caryophanales bacterium UBA3835
TACACCATAGCGGTAACTCCAACCGCAATAGCAATAGCGCCCATGGTGATATAAACAATTTGAGTGACTGTAGAAGAGCCTTCATAGACAAAGGCAAGGATACTTAAAGTAATTCCAATTGCTGCTAATAAGAAATACAAGAAGATCCAACTCTTTTTATATTTGAATTTAATACCAATAAATCCTTTAACAAGGAAGATAGCACTAATAGCAATAACGAATGCCGCGCAAAAAATGATAAAGAAGTTACCAAGCATAAGAGGGTAGACAATAAACACAACACCTAAAGCTATAGCAATGCACCCTAATGCTAAAGCGCCTTTAAAAAATGATTTTGTGTCTTTAATCAAATTAGCAACAATATGTAGTAAACCAATAACAAAAAGTCCACCAGCAATACAGTAACTTACAACTTTAATCGCGGAACCTAAATCTACAATACTTAAAATAAGGTCAACTAGACCAATTGCGAATAGGATTACTCCATAGACAATAATCATCCATTTTTGTTCTTCAAATGTTTTCATATTATTTTTGCCTCTTTTAACTACCTTATTATTTTTTCTTTTTTTAAAAAGATTTACAATAAGAAAGATAAATAAGAGGAAATTATTATGAAATTAGAAAGATTGCAAGAATACGCCGAACTTTTAGCAAAAAGAGGCATTAATGTTCAAAAGGGCGAAGAAGTCTGGGTTAACTGTCAAACTTATCAAATGGAATTTGTCCGTTTAGTAGTTGAAGAATTATATAAAGCAGGGGCAAAAAAAGTCAGAGTTAGATTTTCAGATGATGAAATTTCTAAGATTGGCTATAAATATGCTTCAACATCAACTTTAAGCAAAGTTCCTAACTACACAATCGCAGAATATAAATATATGGTGAAACATAATCCAAGTATGCTCCATATTATCTCAGATGATCCTGACGCTTTTAAAAGTATTTCACAATCTAAATTAACTAAAGTCACTTTTGCCTTTAGAAAGAAAGTCAAACCATATAGAGACGAGATGGACGGCAAATACAAATGGTGTATCGCTGCTGTTCCTTCTAAAGCTTGGGCAGAAAAAGTTTTTCCTAAATTAAAAGGAGACGAAGCAATTGAAGCTCTTTGGGAAGCAATCCTTTCTTGTTCTAGAGTGGATGGACACGCTATTGATAACTGGGATAGACATAATGATGAATTAATGAAGCACAGAAAGCAGTTAGCAGCCTTAGATCTTCAATATTTAGAATATAAAGCTTCTAACGGAACTGATTTTAAAGTCGAACTCATGAAAAATGTTTTATGGGGTGGCGGAGTTGAATTCACTGATAAAGGTTTATCTTATAATCCTAATATTCCAAGTGAAGAGGTATTTACTTCTCCTAAAGCTGGATCAATTGAAGGCATAGTCTATTCATCAAAACCACTTAGTTATAACGGCCAAATTATTGATGAGTTCTGGGTGAAATTTGAAAATGGAAAGGTCAGTAAAGTAGGCGCTAAAAAGAATCAAAAATTATTAGAACAAATGGTTAACACTGATGAAGGTAGTCATATGCTTGGAGAAGTCGCTTTAGTGCCTTATGATTCTCCAATTCAAAATTCAAAAATCCTATTCTATGAAACTTTATTTGATGAAAACGCAGCCTGTCACTTAGCCCTTGGTCAAGGCTTTAAAGAACTCTTTCCGGAAGGAGCATCTATATCAAATGAAGAAGCTAGATCTAGAGGATTAAATGACTCAATGATTCACGTTGACTTTATGATTGGAACTAAAGATTTAGAGATTGTTGGCACTTCATTTAACGGCAAGAAAACCACTATCTTTAAAAATGGAAATTGGGCAATTTAAGGGGGTTTTGCTATGATTTATGCCTTATTAGCGATATTAATTGTAGTTTTTATTGGACTAGTTATTTTAACTGCTCTAGTTATTAAACTAACAAAAAAACCTGCTTCAATAGAAAGCGGAGTGTCAGATAAAGAATTAGGAATGTTATCTGAACAAATTAAGTCTTTAGAAGTTATTCTTAAAAAGGATATTGAGGCATCTTTAGCTAAGGAAATGGTTCAAGTTAATGAAACTAACAATCAAAAGTTAGAAAGATTCCAAACAAATATAATCGAAACCATGACTAAACGTTTTGAATCTATCAATCTTCAACTAGGAGAGAAGATGAAAGAGATCAATCAAAAAGTTGAAGATAAATTAAAAGAAGGCTTCCAAGGAACTAGCGAGACCATGGCCCAAGTTAGAGAAAGACTTAAGGTTATCGATGAAGCTCAAAAGAACATGGAATCCTTATCTAAAGACGTTGTTTCTTTAAGAAGTATTATGGAAGGCAATCAAACTAGAGGAGCGTATGGAGAATATCAACTCAATATGGTCCTTCATAATGTCTTTGGAGATACAGTTGGCTGCTATCAAGAACAATACACTATTAAGAAAGTTAAAGATGGGGATGATGTTAGAGCGGATGCAGTTGTCTTTATGCCTGAACCAAACAAGATGATTTGCATTGACTCAAAATTTCCTTTCCAAGACTATGAAAGATTAATGAAAGAGGAAGATGAAACAAATAAAGAAGAATATAAACGTTTATTTGCAAGTGCAGTTAAAAAACATATTACAGTTATTAAAGATAAATATATTATCGAAGGAAAAACTGCTCCTGAAGCATTAATGTTTATTCCTAATGATGGAGTGTTTGCTTATATCCATCAAGAATTATTAGATGTTGTAGATTATGCTAGAGAAAAAAGAGTGATTCTCACTTCTCCTAGTACACTTCCTGCTATCTTAGTTACCATTAATATGGTAAGAATTGAAGCAGAACGCGCTAAAAACGTCAAAGAAATATCTAAACAATTAGATGCGTTAGGCAAGCAATTTGCTTTATTCTCAAATGAATGGACACAGTTATCTAGACAACTTGATACCGCTACTAAAACTAGAGAAAAGTTAGATTCTAGAGTTAGTCGAATCACCAATAAATTTGATGCGATATCCACTAATAGTGACATTGAGGAAATTGAACAAAAAGAGGCTAGTGAGAACTAACCTCTTCTTTTATTTCATTAACGATTTAGTTTTTCTAACGATTCAGTAATGGTTTGGCTATTGGCTTCCATACCGTATTTATCAACTTCTGCTTTATCTCTTACTTCGTGAGTCAAACAGCACGGTCCACCAATACAGCCACCTAGACAAGCCATACCTTCAATAAAGTTATTATCTCTATTGCCAGCTTTTACTTTTAGTAAGGCCAGTCGAATATTATCTAATCCATCAACTGCGAGTGGTTTATAATCAAAATCAATTTCTTGCTCTTTAAGAGCTTGTCTAACTGCGTCAGATATGCCTCTACTTCTAGCAAAGATTCTGCCAAAATAAGA
>DGHZ01000008.1:3439-3858 GCA_002392945.1 Caryophanales bacterium UBA3835
GCATTATCAAATGGTGATTCTTCTAACTTAGAAGCATCTATTTCTCTAGCGTCGATTAAAGCTTGTAGTTCTTCAAAAGTTAAGGTGATATCTACATAAGGTTTAACAGATTCTAATTTGATTTCATGTTTTTTAGAAATACAAGGACCAATAAACATAATTTTTGCAGTTGGATAATGTTCTTTAATCCATTTTGCAATGCTTGCCATTGGGGATAAATTAGATGAAATATGTTCTGCTAAAGTTGGGAAGTTCTTTTTAATAAAAGAAACAAATGTTGGACAACAACTTGAAGTTAAGAATCCTTTTTCCGCTAATTCTTTTGCCTCATTATAAGAAACCATATCTGCACCTAAAGCTGCTTCAACAATTTCACTAAATCCAAGTTCATGCATTGCACTAGCAATTTGGCCTAACGT
>DGHZ01000008.1:3979-7540 GCA_002392945.1 Caryophanales bacterium UBA3835
AATTTCTTACCATTTTCTCCATCTTTAAGGATATCGATAGCTTCTTTAATATAAGATTTATCAACAATTGCTCCAAAAGGACATTGATATACACAAGCTCCACATTGAACACACTTTTCATCATCAATTTGAGCAGCGTTATCTTCGCCCATACTAATAGCCTTAACTTTACAAGCTTGTTCACATGGTCTTAAGTAGTTTTGAATAGCGTTATATTGACATGCTTTAGCGCACATTCCGCAGTTAATACATTTTTCTTTATTAATACGAGCAGCATGTGTAACTTCATCAAAACTAATCGCATCTTTATGACATGCTTTTTGACATCTATGGGCAATGCATCCTCTACATCTATTAGTGACTTCATATCCACCTAAAGGACATTCATCACACGCTACTTTAATAACTTCAATGACATTATCAATTTCCTTTGATCCACCTAAAGCAAGTTTCATTCTTTCTAAGACAATTGCTCTTTCTTTATAAATGCAACAACGCATTGTTGGTTTAGGTCCTGGAACAATTTTAGTTGGAATAGAATTATAATCTTCTAATAATGTGCCATTAAAATATGATTTAGCGATTTCTTTTAATACTTTGTATTTGAGTTCTTGTACTCTAGTGTCAAAAATAGGATTCATATTAATAGTATTTTATCTATTTTAATAGATATTATCAACAAAAAGAAAAGGCCCGAAGGCCTATTCAATTTTATTAGTCTTCTTTGAACCAGAAGATGCGGTTATTAAGGATGATCCAGACAAGATCTAAGACCCAACCGACTGTTCCAGCAGCGATAACCCAAAGGATACCGAGAACCATGTGAAGCCAGTTTTGTTTGCTAGCGGCTCTACCGATTCTATAAACAGCCCAAGTGATATCAAGGATCCAGATACATAAGATAATTTTTACTAATCTGGAATGACCATCCATCCATTTAATATAGTTGTCCATCGTTAAACTCCTTTTTTCAACAAGATAAGTATAGTATTGTTTATAAACAATTCAACAAAAAAATCAGCGAAACCGCTGATTCTTTTTTATGTAACCCTTATATTAGGATGCGTAGATAATTTTAATAATTACAGCAACTAAGAAGAAGATTGAAGCAATAACAAGGGTGAGAATAGAGATAACTTTTTCTGCTCCTCTTTCTTTAGTCTTAACAAAGACATTAAGTCCACCACCAGTAATCGCACCAGAAGCACCTTCAGATTTACCACCTTGAAGTAAGCATAAAACAATAATAATCACACTAGTAGCCATTAATACCCAGTCATACCATGCTAACATATTGTTTTTCTCCTTTTTGCTTTTGCCTATATAAGTTTATAGAATAGCAATAAACTATTCAAGATTTAATTTACTAATTAATTTTGCTAATTGTAGGAGTGCCAAACTCACTATACATAATAACGCTACCAGAGTAAGAGTAAATATTTGTATATGTATAGGAATATTCTCCTACAGTAACTTTAAATGTACCAATAGCTTTTCCTGTTGAAGAGGTTGCATTTTTCATATTGCTTCCCACAATTAAAGAGCCACCGCCCATTCCTCCAGGGCCTCCGCCTCCACCACCTGGACCATGTCCTCCAGGAGCATACCATGGGCTAGATCCACCTGAGCCACTAGCTTCAATACCACCAACTACAACAAGAGTTCCACCATTTAATGTGACGTCACTAGTAGTGTCAAGTGACCATGCTCCTCCATTAGCAGGACCTCTAACAATTACAGTTCCACCAGTTTGAGTATATGTTCCGTTAGAGTCGATACCGTCAACATCTCCACTCGCTTTAACAGTGACATCAAGTAATCCACCACTAACAGTAATTTTGCCATCGCTTGAGTTGGAGCTAGTTCCACTAGCATTTAAGCCGTCATTAGTAGCAAAGACAAAAGTTTCTCCGCCACTAATTTCTATATCAAATCCTTCGACTCCTTCAGTAGATTTTTTCACATTAACATATCCACCAGAAATTTTAGTTAATCCGTCAGCGTGAACTCCATCATCACCAGAAGATACTTCTAATTTGCCTCCTGAAATAGTGACATTACCTATTGCAGATTCTCCTGTTTCATATGTGATTAAAGTGTTATCAGAATATTTATTTCCGTGAACCGCATCATCATAAGCTTCAATATAAACTTCACCGTTATTAATGTTTAAATCATGAGTGCTCTTTAAACCTTTTTGAGAGTTACCTGAATAAAAACTTGTAGTTACTCCATAATTAGAAGGTTTAAAGGATGATAGTGAACCAGTATATACTTCAACAATTGGAGAATATGTAACTGTAGGATCAGCTTCATCAACACTATTATCAATAACTAAATCATAAGCAGCGTCGATGGCGTCGCCATAAGATTGAATTTCTAACTCTCCACCTAAAATAGAGATAGATCCTCTTTGATTGTCTTTACTAGAAATGTCAGTAGATGATGTTTTAAGTCCATCGTTTCCACATTCAATTAAAACTTTTGGTGTTTCTTCAAAAGTAATAGAATCATTACCTTTTATTCCGTTATTAACAGCGTTAACCACTAAGCCAAGATTTTTAACAGTAACATCATCTTTAGCGTGCACCCCATTATTGCTTAATGATTTAAGATATAATTGACCTTTACCTTTAAGTTTTAAATCTCCATCTTCAACATATATTGCTCCACCATATTGATCATTTTCTTCATCAACTACAGAGGTAGAACGATTATCATAAATGTAATTTGCCTTGTTCTTTTTAGCGGATATCTCAATTTTGTCACAGCTAATAACATCAATAGGAGAAACTTTGCTATTAGAAATAGACACTCCATTTAAAGTAAATTCTACTTCTATTTCAGGAGCGTTAACTTGAATTTGTCCTTCGCTTAATTTTCCCTTTAAAGTTAAAGCAATTACGCCTTTAGCAGTTTTTTCTTGAGTATCGTCTACTAAATAAACACCATTAACTGGAGTGATAGCTTCTCCGCTGGTGTCATTAATAATTGAGAAATCCTCAGAAATTGTATCTTCTGGAATATCTACTCCACTAGTACCGCCAGATTCAGCTTCAACAATTGTAACCTTATAAGTAATAGTAAAATCTTTATAGGTAACTGTGATAATAACTTCTCCAGTACTAGAAGAATCAAATCCAGAAATAGTAGCATAATCAGAAACATCATGCTCATTTCCATCTGTATCAACCGCGATAACTTTAGGTCTAATAAATGAATCACCAACTTCAAATTCAGTGACTTCTTCTTCAACTTTTATTTCATTTATCGTGTAGGAGGCCGCTTCTTTTACTTCATAAGAGTATGATATAGAAAGACTTCCGCTACTAATTGTAATGAGTTTACTTTCAGCTACTTCACTAGAAGAGAACCCACTTACTTCGTATTCTTCTTCACTTAGTTCAACTTTACTTCCATCATCATAGATAGCGTAGACTTTACCACCACCAAGAGAAAACTCTTCTCCAACTTCAAAGCTGGTTTTCTGACCTTCAACGCTAATAGAGGCAATCTCATTAACTAGAGTAATATCATAAGAAAGAGTAAAACTATAATATT